>JBBQWE010000095.1:0-10260 GCA_038210855.1 Sphingomonadales bacterium
GTGCCCGGGCCGCCCCCCGTACCGCCCGCCGCCGCGGCCCCGGTTGCCGCGTCCGTCGCCGGCGCGGCGGCGTCCGAGACGCCGGTGCCCGGCGCACGCATCGACAGCCGCGGGCTGTTCCGCGGCCTCGGCCAGCGCCGCGGCCGTACCTATGGTGCTCTCGACCTTGGCACCAACAATTGCCGGCTGCTGATCGCCCGCCCCGGCGGCGACGGATTCACCATTGTCGATGCCTATTCGCGCGTCGTCCGCCTGGGGGAAGGACTGCTCGATTCCGGTCGCCTGTCCGATGCCGCGATGGATCGCACCGTCGCGGCGCTCGCCGCCTGCGCCGAAAAGCTGGCGCGGCGGGATGTGCGGCTGACCCGCAATGTCGCCACCGAAGCCTGCCGCCGCGCCGCCAATGGCGCGCGCTTCGTCGAACGGGTGTTCGATGAAACCGGCATCGCGCTCGATGTGATCAGCGCGGCCGAGGAAGCGCGCCTCGCCGTGCTCGGCTGCCACATGCTGATCGATCCCGATGGGCCGCCGGCCGTGGTGTTCGATATCGGCGGCGGTTCGACCGAATTGATCCTGGTTCAGCCGGCGCCGGCGGGGGTGGAGCCCGAGATTCTGGATTGGATCAGTCTGCCCTGGGGCGTCGTCAGCCTCGCCGAAACCGAGCCGCAATGGGCCGAAACCGCCGACCGGATGCTGGCATATCATCGCATGCTGGAACGGGTGGCGCCGGAACTCGATCGTTTCGCCGGCCGTCTGGCGCTGCGCGAAGTCGCCGACGTGCAATTGCTCGGCACGTCGGGAACGATCACGACGCTGGCGAGTGTCGAAATGGGGCTTCCCGGCTACGACCGGCGCCGGGTCGATGGCTGCACCGTGGCAGTCGAACCGATGCTGGCGCTGTGTCGGCGGCTGGCGGCAGCAAGTGTGCAGGAACGGTCGCGCTTTGGCTGCATCGGGCCTGACCGCGCCGAATTGATCGTCGCCGGCTGCGCGATCCTCGATGCCATCCTGTCCGCGTGGCCGGGCGGCGCGATCAAGGTTGCCGATCGCGGCATCCGCGAGGGCATCCTGCGCACCCTGATGGCGCGCGACGGCGCCTGGGACCGGCGATGAGGAACCAGCGATGACCGGCAGTGCCGATGGCCCCAACGGCCCCAGCGGCCGCTCGCGCGGCGGCAAGGTGCGGGTGAAGACCGCCAAGCGCCGCACCACCAGCTCCAACCGCTGGCTGGAGCGCCATTTGAACGACCCCTATGTCGCCGCCGCGCGCGCCGCCGGCTATCGCAGCCGCGCGGCGTTCAAGCTGCGTGAGCTCGATGCCCAGTTCGACCTGCTCGCCCATGTCGATCGGGTCGTCGATCTGGGGGCGGCGCCGGGCGGCTGGTGCCAGATCGTCAAGGCACGGCGGCCGCGCGCGTCGGTGGTCGGCATCGACCTGCTGGAGATCGACGCGCTGCCGGGGGTGACCCTGCTCCAGAAGGATATCCTGGATGACGACGCCGAAGCGCTGATCACCGAGGCGCTGGGCGGCCCGGCCGATCTCGTCATGTCCGACATGGCGGCCAACACGGTCGGCCACCGCGCCACCGATTATCTGCGAACGATGGGGCTGATCGAAGCCGGGCTCGACATGGCGACGCGGCTGCTGCGGCCGGGCGGCACCTTCGTGGCGAAAGTCCTCGCCGGCGGCGGTGACGGCGCGCTGACGGCGCTGCTGCGCCAATATTTCACCACGGTGAAGCATGTGAAACCGCCGGCAAGCCGCAAGGATTCGTCGGAATGGTATGTGGTGGCGCAGGGGTTCAAGCCGGCGGCGTAGACCCCGCCGACGTACTGCGGAGGTCATGGCGCGCCAGCGGCCTGCCCGTTGCGCTCGGCTGGCGGGGCTGGCAGGTAGCGGCGATGAATCGCCTCTGGATCGCCTTGCTTCTGCTCGCGTCGGCACCGGGCCGCGCCGAAATGCCCGCCCCGGTGATGACGCCGCTTTCGACCGGCTCGACCCTTGCCGTCTGGACGCTTGCCGCCGATCCGAACGCCGGCACGCGCCACGTGGTGCCGGTGGTGTTCCTGCACGGCGGACCGGGGATGTACACCGAGGAACGCCGGCTGGCCGAGGCAGCGGTGCTGCGCGCTGCCGGTTTCGACACGGTCTTCTTCGATCAGGCCGGCGGCGGCCGATCGGCGCGGTTGCCGGCCACCGAATATTCGCTTGCCCGCGCCGTCGACGATATCGAAGCGCAGCGGATCGCGCTGCGGGTCGAAAAACTCGTGCTGTGGGGAAACAGCTATGGCGCCGTGCTTGCGGCGCTTTACGCCGGCCGCTTTCCGGGCCGGGTCGCCGGCGTGCTGCTGACGTCGCCGGGCATGTTTCCCGGGTATGCCGGCAGCCGCGACTATGGCCGCACGCAGCGCAACCGGGTCGAATACAGCCGCGAAATCCGCGCCGCGGTCGACGCGACCGACAAGCGCGGCGCCGCTGCCGAAGCATCATTGCCGCAAGCAGCAGCGGGGCAATTGTTCGATACGTTGGTGGGAAGCGAACTGGCCGACGGCATGGTCTGCAAGGACTCGCCGGTCGCATCGCCGCCACCGCCGGGCGGCGGCAATCTTTACGCGCAGCGATTGATATCGCGCGATCTGCGGGCTTTGAAGGTCGCGCCGGCACCGCTGCCGGGCGTCCCCGCGCTGGTCATCCGCGGCGCGTGCGATTTCCTGCCGATGGCGAGTGCCGATCGCTACCGCGCCTTGTTCGGCGCCGGGATCACCGAAATCCCGGACGCCGGCCATGGCCTCCTCGAAAATCGCACCGCCGTCGATGCAGCCATTGCGGCTTTCGCGCGCGGCGCCCTCGCCGACGTAGAGTGATCGTCCCAGAAAGGCTGCCGAGATGACTGCCCGCCAACCGCCCGAATGGGCCCGCCACGCCGCCACCTGGACGGCGTTTCCGTCGCATCCGGAACTCTGGGAAGACGATCTCCAACCGGCGCAGGACGAAGTTGCCGCCATGGTCCGCGCCATCGCGGCGGGCGAGCGAGTGGAATTGCTGGTGGCGACCCCCAAGGCGCGGGTTCGGGCCGCGGCGCTGTTCGCCGGGCTCGATGTCGGCCTGCATGATTGTTGTTTCGGCGATATCTGGCTGCGTGATACCGGGCCGTTGTTCATGCAGTCTCCGGTCGGTGCTGCGGCGGCGGGCTTCCGGTTCAACGGCTGGGGTGGCAAATACGACCTTCCCGGCGATGCCGGCGTTGCGGCGTTCGTGGCGGCGGCGGCGGGTGTGCCGCTGGCGCGCCATGGCTGGGTGCTGGAAGGCGGCGCCATCGATGTCGACGGATCGGGGCTGGCGGTGACCACCGAACAATGCCTGCTCAACCCCAATCGCAACCCCAAGATGGACCGCGCCGAGGTCGAATCGCACCTGCGCCGCGATATCGGGCTGGACCGGGTCTTGTGGCTGGGCGAGGGCCTGCTCAACGACCACACCGACGGCCATGTCGACAATCTGGCGCGCTTCGTGGCGCCCGGCGTGCTGGCGCTGCCGGTACCTGCTGGCGACGACCCCAACCGAGACGCGCTGGAAGATGCGCACGAGCGGGCGCGCGAATTCGGCGTCGATATCGTCGGCATTCCTTCGCCGGGGCGGGTGGTTCGCGACGGCGAGATCATCCCGGCCAGCCACATGAACTTCTACATCGCCAACACTGTCGTCATCGTTCCGATCTACGGCGCGGCGTCGGACGAGGCGGCGGTGCAGGCGATTGGCGCGCTGTTCCCCGGCCGGGATTGCATCGGGCTGCGCGCCGACCATATCCTCACCGGCGGTGGCAGTTTCCACTGCATCACCCAGCAGCAGCCCGCCTGATATGCTTTACGCGGCGATCAAGGCGCTGATTTCCGGGTTGATCGTGGCGCTGGTTGCGGAGACGGGACGGCGCAACGCCGCGCTTGCCGCGCTGTTTGCCTCGCTGCCGCTGGTTTCGGTGCTGGGGATGATCTGGATCTGGCGCGATACCCGCGATGTCGCGCGGCTGTCGGCGCACAGCAGCGCGACCTTCTGGTATGTGCTGCCGTCGCTGCCGATGTTCCTTGTCATGCCGCGGCTATGGGCTGCCGGCGTCGGCTTCTGGCCGGGGCTGGCGCTGGGTTGCACGCTGACCGCGGCGCTCTACATGGCGATGGTGATATTGCTCGCTCGTTTCGGGATGACACTTTAGGATTGCCATGCGCCAGATCACCGTCGCCGGTTTGCAACTTGCCTTCACCGGCGTCCGCGACGCCGACATCGTGCATACCGCCGCCGCGGTGCGCGCGGCCGCGGCGCAGGGGGCGCAGGTCATCCTGCCGCCGGAGCTGTTCGAAGGGCATTATTTCTGCCGGCACGAGGACGAGAGCCTGTTCGCGCTGGCGCTGCCGCTCGACAGCCATCCCGCCGTCGCTGCCATGCGCGAAGTCGCGCTGGAGACGAAGACTTACATCCCGACCAGCTTTTTCGAGCGCGACGGCCATCACCACTATAACAGCCTGGCGATGATCGACGATGGCGGCAACATCATGGGCGTCTATCGCAAGTCGCACATCCCCGATGGCCCCGGCTATGAGGAGAAATTCTACTTCCGCCCCGGCAACACCGGCTTCAAGGTCTGGCCGACGCGGCATGGCGTCATCGGCGTCGGCATCTGCTGGGACCAATGGTATCCCGAAACCGCCCGCCACATGATGCTGCAGGGCGCCGAAGTGCTGATGTTCCCGACCGCCATCGGGTCGGAACCACATGATCCGAACCTCGACACGCGGCGGATGTGGCGCCGGGCGATGCAGGGCCATGCGGTGTCGAACGTCGTGCCGGTAATGGCGTGCAACCGCGTCGGCGTCGAGGAGGGGGGGACGCCGCACGAGCAGCAATTCTATGGCACCAGCTTCATCGCCGACGAGCGCGGCGACATCCAGGCCGAACGCGACGACGAGGAGGAGGGCGCGGTGATCGCCAGCTTCGATCTCGACCGCGTCGCGAAACACCGTGCCGCCTTCGGCTTCTTCCGCGATCGCCGGCCGGAACTCTACGCCCGGCTGGCGCAGGATATCTGACGCCTCACGTCCGGCGAAATGGCTGACGCCCGGCGTAGGACAGGCTTTTCCACAGCCATTCGACCGGCCCGGTGGCAAAGGCCTTCAGCCACAAATTGGCGATGACGATCTGCACAGCGATGATGGCGCAGGCGATTGCGAACAGCCGGCCGAATCCCAACTGCCCCCAAAGGCCGAGGAACGGCCCGCCGAAGAGCAAAATAGCGGCCGCCGACGCGCCCATGTAGGTCGACAGCGGCAGCTTGCCATTGGCGACAAAGGGTTTCAGCAGCGCCTTGCCGGCATCGGTGGTCAGCGCCAGGCTGACCGCGCCGATATGGCCCATGACGATGGGCAGGCGAGCCAGGCTGAACGTCATCATGCCGATATCGGGCAGCGCATCGACGCGCAGTTGGGCAATGGTCGCCGGGATGCGCAACGCCAGGCCGATGCCATAGCCGGCCACGAGCAGAAGCACACAGGTCGCGCGGCGCGCCTGGCCCTGGATGACGCCCCATTTGAACAGCGCCATGCCGATCATCATGGTGCCGAAGGCCTCGATGATGTTGGCCCAGTAGATGCCGACGACGGTGAACTGGACGAGCACCCACAGCGCCCATTGATAGGGCACATAGGTCGCCAGCGGGCCGAGGATCTGCGCGGCTTCGGCGGCTAATCTGTCGGGGTCCGGTCCGCGCGCTTCCGCTTCGGCTTCGGCCCAATCGGCGAACGCTGCCTTGTCGGCTGCCGCCGGTGCTGCCCCGCCGGCGAGGCGGGTGCTGGCCGCGCTGGCCGCTTCAAAAAGCGCCGTGCGTTCGCGATAGTCGGCGACATGCGGGACCTGCAGGCCGAGATTGACGACGAGACCGAGCGCCAGCAGTACGTGCGGTGCCAGGCGGCGGAACGGGAAGATCAGCAGCGCCGCGGTGCCATAGCTGAACAGGATGTCGCCCGGCCACAACAGGATGACGCCATGGGCGACGCCGAACACCATCAGCCACAGGTTGCGCCGCATATGGAGGTCGGCGACCGCCACGGGGCCACCGGGCGTCATCGCGGTGCGTGCCATGATCAGCACGCCAGCGCCGAACAGCAGTTCGAGAAGGCCGCGCTGGGTGCCGTCGAGCAGGCGATTGACCCACCACGCCGCCTGGTCGAAGCCGGTCCAGCTGACCCGGTCGGGAAAATATTCCGGGTCGCTGAAATCACCCATGTACTGTATATTCATGAACAGGATGAACAGGATAGCGATACCGCGCAGCACATCGAGCTGAACAATGCGTTCCTTTGCCGATATGCGATCAACGCTCATCCGCTATCCTTTTCGGCCAGAGCGATGGCGAACACGCCTTCGAACATTTCCGCCGTCAGCCGGCCGGTATTCGTGTTGTACCGGCTGCAATGATAGCTGTCGATCAGCACCGGGCCGCGGTGCAGGCGGTGGATATTGCCGTGCCCGAACGGGTGTTTCGGCAGCTTGCCGCCCATCGCCTTCACCACCGACTGATGGGCGATCTGGCCGAGCGCGATGATGACTTTCAGATTGGGCAACGTCCCCAGCCGTTCGACGAGGAACGGCCGGCAATTGTGTATTTCGGGCGTGTCGGGCTTGTTCTGCGGCGGCACGCAGCGCACGGCATTGGTGATGAAGGCGCCGTTCAGTCGCAGGCCATCGTCGCTGCGCGCGTCATAAACGCCGTCGGAAAGCCCGAATTTGGCCAGCGTTTCGAACAGCAGCAGCCCGGCCCAGTCGCCGGTGAACGGCCGCCCGGTGCGGTTGGCGCCCTGCATCCCCGGTGCCAGCCCGCTGATCGCCAGCCAGGCTTGCGGGTCGCCGAAGCCCGGCACCGGCGCGTTCCACCAATCGGGGTGCGCTGCCTGTGCTGCCTCGCGAAACGCCACCAGCCGGGGGCAGCGCGGGCAGTCGCTCGGCGCGTCGCCCGGTTGTGCGCGATATCCCGGCCATGGGTCGCGGCCGGTCTGGGGGCCGGTCTCGGGTCGAGGGCTTTCGCTGTTCATGGCGCGGGTGTAGGCGCGGCAGCTTGGACGAGACAATCCTTATCGCGCTCGGGTCGAACCGCCGCCACGGCCGCCACGGCCCGCCGGCCGGCATCGTCCTCGCGGCGATCGCGGCGCTGGGCGATCTCGGCCTGCCGGTGCTGGCGCAATCGCGGTTGCACGTCACTGCCCCGCTGGGTCCGGGCAGCCGGCGCTATGTCAATGCCGTCGTGGCAGTGCGCACCGCGCTGCCGCTGCCGTTGCTGCTGCAACGGCTGCAGCAGCTGGAGCGTGACTTCGGCCGCCGCCGCGGCCGGCGCGGGGGCGACCGGGTGCTCGATCTCGATATCCTGGCTGCCGGCGCCCGGCGTGTGACGGCTCCGGGCCTCAGCGTGCCGCATCCGGCGCTGGCGCAGCGGCGCTTCGTTCTCGATCCGCTGCTGGAGGTGGCGCCGGGCTGGCGGCATCCGCTGCTCGGCCTGACGGTGCGGCAGCTCGCCGCCCGGCTCGCCCGGGTCAGCCGGCGGGGGTAGCGCGCGGCCGCCGCAGCTGCCGCCCCCAGGCGAGGAACGGAAAGGTCAGCAGGCGAACGAAGTCGGTATCGGGAACGCCGGCGCTTGCGGCACCGATCGGCGCCGCCATTGGCCGCGGTTCGCGATAGGTGCCGAACAAGACATCATAAATCGGGAACATGTTGGCGTAATTGCTGTTGTAGGCCGGTTCGGCGTCGAGATGGTGCCAGCGATGAAAGCGCGGCGAGGCCAGCACGAATCGCAGCGGGCCGTGTTCGATATCGACTTCGAGGTGGATGTAGATTTCATGGACCAGCGCGATCACCAGCACTGTCCCGGCGATTTCGCGCGGCAGGCCGAGCCAGCTTATCATCACCACGGCCAGCAGATTGGTGGCGACGAGTTCCAGCGGGTGGACCCGCCAGGCGGTGAAGCCGTTCACATGGCTGTCGCTGTGATGGATGGCATGAACCGGCCAGCCGGTGCGACCGTGCATGGTGCGATGGATGGTGTAGCTTACCCCGTCGCGCGCCACCAGCGCCGCCAGAAGCACGGCCCATGTCGGCACATCGGCCCAGAATTCGGCCGGCAGTGCCGGCAGGCCCCAATCGCCATAGCGCGCCGCGGCGCCATGAATGACAAGGCCGGAGAGCGGCGCCAATAGCCAGCTGGTCAGGAAAAACCCCAGGCTGACGGCGGCATTGCGCAGCGCCAGCGGCGACAGCGTGCCGAGCCGGCGCAAAGCCACACCGGCGGCAACCATGAACGTGCCGGCAAAAGCCAGCCCGGTCAGGTTCCATGGCGTCGCCAGTGAGGCCAGTGCTGCGGCAATCGACATCGTTGCGCTCCTGATGTGGCGGCTATCATCCCGGCCCGGCAATGCCAAGTCGCGCGGCGGTTTCACGCGGCGGTTTCACGCACCTGCACCGTGGCCGCCACGCCGCCACCATCGGCACCGGCTCGCGCCCGGCCTTCACCCGGCGGGCGCGCTCGGCACAGGGTGCTGCACCCCGTTGCGTGCCGGCGCAATGCAGCCTAAACGCGCGCTTCCTCGCCGGTGCCGGGCAGCGGCGGGAGCAGCGTGGGCCCATAGCTCAATCGGTAGAGCGCGCGCCTTTTAAGCGCTAGGTCGCGGGTTCGAATCCCGCTGGGCCCACCACGCTTCACAATGCCTTCTGCATGTAGACGACATCCAGCCAGCGGCCGAATTTCCAGCCGACGCGCTGCAATCGCCCGGCGGGCGCAAAGCCCAGTGCCGCGTGCAGCGCCATCGATGCCGGTTCGCCGCCGCCGATGACGGCGATCATCTGTCGAAACCCGCATTCGCCGGCCGCCTTCAACAACGCCGCCAGAAGCGCGCGGCCGACGCCGCGGCCACGCGCGTCGTGGCGGACATAGATGCTGTTTTCGGCGGTGCGGGCATAGGCAGCGCGTGGCCGGAACCGGGTGGCATAGGCATAGCCGAGCAATTCGCCCGCCGCTGCGTCCACGGCGACCAGCCATGGCCATCCGGCGGCGGCGACCTCGCGGATGCGCGTGGCCTGGCCGGCGGCATCGGGGGCGACGGTATCGAAACTGCCGGTGCCATTGGCAACGTGCCAGGCATAAATGGCGGCAATGGCACGGGCGTCGTCGGCAGTGGCAGGGCGGATGATCATGCCGCCATGCTGGCCCGTTTCGGGCCGCGTGCGCAACAATTGCCGTGCCCGCGGCGCCGGGCTAGAACAGGCGACGGGGGACTGCGATGCCGCTTGGCGACTATCATCAGGGCGATTTTGCCGGTGCTGGCTTCACCCGGCCGGTCTATCGGCGCGGGGCCGGCCCGGCGGTGATCGTCATCCACGAAATCCCCGGGCTTCACCCGCTGGTCGTCGATTTCGCCGATCGCCTCGTCGATGCCGGCATGACGGTGTTCATGCCCAGCCTGTTCGGCACGCCGGGCAAGCCGGCAAGCAAGGCCTATGCGCTGCGCAGCATCGTCACCAACATCTGCATCCGCCGCGAATTCAGCATCTGGCGCGACGGCCGGTCGAGCCCCATCGTCGCATGGCTGCGGGCGCTGGCTCGCCATGCCCATGCCGAATGCGGCGGGCCCGGTGTCGGCGCCGTCGGCATGTGCTTCACCGGCGGCTTCGCGCTGGCGATGATGACCGAACCGGCAGTGATCGCGCCGGTCCTGTCGCAGCCGTCGATGCCGGCAATCGGCGGTGGCCGTGGCAGCATCGACGCCAGCGCTGCGGAAATCGCCTGTGTCCGCCGCCGAATGGAGGCGGAGGACCTGACCCTGCTCGGGCTGCGCTACCGTTCCGACCGGCTGGTCCCCGATGCGCGCTTCGCCCGGTTGCGCGCCGAATTCGGCGATCGTTTCGAAGCGATCGAGCTCGACGATGCCGACGCCCGCCCCGATACCGGCCTGGCGCCGCATTCGGTGCTGACCATCCACCTGCCCGAAACCGGCCCCGGCAAGGCCGCCGAAACCCGCACCATCGCCTTTTTCCGCCAGCGGCTTGGATTGCCGGGATAGCCGGCGGGGGGAATAGTGCATGCACTCCTGTGCAAACCCTCTTCGCGCCGGCGCCGCCTTCGGCTAGGGGCGGGCATCGTTTCGTTGGAGTTGTCGTGTGATCCGTTCCCTGCTTGCCCGCCTGTGGCTTGGCGCTGCCGCCGCGCCGCTGATGATCGCCGCGAT
>JBBQWE010000096.1:0-10231 GCA_038210855.1 Sphingomonadales bacterium
CAGCCCGAGCAGGAAATTGGCAAAGCCCCAATTGAGGATGAAACTGTAGAGCAACGGCACGATCAGCACCGCCGTCAGCCAGTGCGTCCGCCCGGTCAGCGCGCGGTTGAACAGCAGCACGCCGCCGAATTGCACTGCGAACAACAGGATGGCGGTGAAATGCGCCAGCACGGCTTGCGGCACCGCCTGCAGCGCCGCCGTCATCACCAGGTCGAGGCCGACGTTGGGCAGCACCGCCCAGGCGGCGACATAATTGGCCGCCAGCACCGGATCGGAACCGATCGTTGCCAGCACATGGTAGCGCGCCAGATGATTGTAGAAATCTATGAACGGCAGCACCGGCGTGGCGAACAGCGGCACGAGGGCGGCAGCAAAGATCAGCCCCAATACCCATGCCGGGGTATTGCCGGCCACAGGCGCAAGCGCTGCGGCGGGCGTTGCGCCGGCCCCTGTCGTCACCGCGTCCGTCTCCCCCGTCGCCGTGCCGGTCCCATCCCGAACCACGTGGCCCCGGTCTATCGGTCGCGGCCGGCGGGGGCAAGCCAAGATGCCGCACCGCGGTAAGTCAAAGTCATGTTTCCATTTTATTAATTTCGCACTTGGCGTGCCGGCAGGCGGCCGCGCGCCGTGGCGCGTTGCCGGCTTGCGCCCGCCGGGACGATCGGGGAAAGCATGTCATCATGACCAGCACTCCCTATCGCATCGAAGGCGCCACCGGGCCGTTCGAAATCGTCGTCGGCCTGGAAGTCCATGCCCAGGTCACCGCCCGGGCCAAGCTGTTTTCCGGCGCGGCGACGGCATTCGGAGCCGAACCCAATTCGCAGGTCAGCTTCGTCGATGCCGCCATGCCCGGAATGCTGCCGGTGCTGAACGGTGAATGCGTGCGCCAGGCGGTTCGCACCGGCCTCGCGCTCGGCGCCGAAATCCACAAATGGTCGCGGTTCGATCGCAAGAATTATTTCTACGCCGATCTGCCGCAGGGCTACCAGATCAGCCAGCTCTACCACCCGATCGTCGGCGAAGGCCGGTTGGCCGTAACCACGGACGACGGCGGCACCACCGAAATCGGCATCGAGCGCATCCATCTGGAACAGGACGCCGGAAAATCGGTGCACGACCTGCACCCGACGATGTCCTATGTCGATCTCAACCGGTCCGGCTGCGCGCTGATGGAGATCGTCTCGCGGCCCGACATACGGTCTCCCGCCGAAGCCGGCGCCTATGTCGCGGCGCTGCGCCAGCTGCTGCGCTATGTCGGCAGTTGCGACGGCAACATGGACGAAGGATCAATGCGCGCCGATGTCAATGTTTCGGTGCGCCGCCCGGGCGAGCCGTTCGGCACCCGCACCGAGACCAAGAACGTCAATTCGGTGCGCTTCATCATCCAGACGGTCGAAACCGAAGCCCGCCGCCAGGTCGAGGTGATCGAGGCCGGCGGCAGCATCGTCCAGGAAACCCGGCTGTTCGATCCCGCCACCGGCACCACGCGCACCATGCGATCGAAGGAAGATGCGCATGATTATCGCTATTTCCCCGATCCCGACCTGCTGCCGGTGGAATTCGACGATGCCTTTGTCGATGCCTGCCGCGCCAGCCTGCCGGAACTGCCGGTGGCCAAGCGTGCCCGCTACGAGGCCGAACTCGGCCTGACGCCGTATCTCGCCGCGGTGCTGACGGCGGAGCGCGACACCGCGGCGTGGTTCGAAGCGCTGGTCGACGCCACGGCGCGGCCGCCGGCCGAAATCGCGCTGCGTGCGGCGAACTGGGTGACGAGCGACCTGTTCGGCGCGCTGAAAAAGCTGGGGATCGAAATCGCCCGGTCGCCGGTCAGCGTTGCCGCCGGTGCCGAACTGCTGGCGCTGCAGGCCGATGGCACGCTGTCGGGACCGCTTGCAAAACAGGTGTTCGAAATCATGCTCGAAACCGGCGAAATGCCGGGCGCCATCGTCGAAGCGCGCGGCCTGCGCCAGGTCACCGATACCGGCGCCATCGATGCCGCCATCGCTGCCATCATCGCTGCCAATGCCGACAAGGTAGCGCAGTACCGGGCCGGCAAGGAAGCGCTGTTCGGCTTTTTCGTCGGCCAGACGATGAAGGCGATGGCCGGCAAGGCCAATCCGGCGGCGGTCAACGAACGGTTGAAGGCAGCGCTGGCGTGATCGGGCGGGGGCAGCGATGATCCGTGCCCTTACCCGCCTGCCCGGCCCGGCGCTGGCCGATTGCGAACTGACGCATATCGAGCGGCAGCCGATCGACATCGCCCGCGCGAAGGCCCAGCACCGCGCCTATCGTGCGGCGCTGGAACAGGCCGGCGCGCGCGTGACCGTGTTGCCGGCCCTGCCCGACCATCCCGACAGCTGCTTTGTCGAGGATACCGCCGTCATCCTGCCCGAACTCGTCATCCTGACCCGGCCGGGTGCTGCCTCGCGGCGCGGCGAAGTCGCGCATATCGCACCGCAGCTGCCGCAGGACCGGCCGCAAGTGACCCTCGCGGCGCCGGCAACGATCGACGGCGGCGATGTGCTCGTGATCGGCCGCGATATCTTCATCGGCCTGACGGCACGCAGCAACGCCGAAGCGGTGCAGCAGGTCGCCGTCGCGGCCGCCGCCTTCGGCTATCGCACCACCGGCGTGCCGCTGGCCGGCGCGCTGCACCTGAAAACCGCGGCCTCGGCGCTGGCCGCTGATCTGGTGCTGGTCAACACCGGCTGGATCGACCCGGCGATCTTCGGCCGTCGCCACCTCGCCAGCGCGCCCGGCGAACCGTTCGCCGCCAACAGCCTGACCGTCGGATCGACGGTATTCCACGCCGCCGGTGCCGCGACCGCCGCACGCATCACCGCCGCCGGCTTCGATGTCGTCGCCCTCGACATTTCGGAATTCGCCAAGGCCGAAGCCGGGCTGACCTGCCTCAGTCTCATTTTTCAAGACTGAAACATTATCGACGGAAAAAGCGCCGCCGGCGGCTGCGGCCATGGGCCCCACGCCGCATCTTGTCGGTCTGCGGTCGGACCTCGGTTGTGGCAGCACAAACAATTGCGGGTCCGGGCCCTCAGGCCCCAGCCGCGGCAGGCATCTTCCTTCAGACACAGCCGGCATCACGGCTTCAGTTGCCGCTCCAGAAACTCCGCCGTCGCTGCATCGACGCGCAGCCAGCTTTCGTGGCGCAGGAAGTCGTGGGTTTCGTTCGGCAGGATCAGCTGTTCCATGGCGATGCCGCGGCCCCGCAGGCGGTTGACCAGATCGACGGTCTGGTTGACGCGGACGTTGCGATCGTCGTCGCCGTGGATGAGCAGCACCGGGGAGCGCCAGCCGGCGATGTCGGCAACCGGGGAGGCGCGCCACGCCGTGGCCAGCACGGCGCTGCGATCGGCGTCGCCATGACTTCCGGGCGTGCCGCCGAGTTCCTCGATCAGCACGCGTGACCAGTCGTGGACGCCGTGGATGTCGACGCCGGCCTTGAACACATCGCTGTTGCGCGCCAGTGCCTGGGCGGTGAGCAGCCCGCCATAGCTGCCGCCCCATATGCCGATTCGGGCCGGATCGACCCGGGGCCGGCCCTGCAGCCAGCGCGCCGCGGCCAGCACGTCCTGATATTCGCTGGCGCCGGCGGGGCCGCCCTTGTCCGGATGCTGGAAATCCCAGCCATAGCCGATGCCGAGGCGGAAATTGACCGAAAGCACGACAAAGCCGCGCGCCGCCAGATACTGGTTCAGCGCATAGGCATTGGCGTAATAGCGCATGTACGACGGCCCCAGCAGCATCTGCCGCGGCGGCCCACCATGGACGAAAACCACCGCCGGCCGCGCCGTCTTGCCGGCGGCACTGCTGCTGGCCGGCGGGGTGAACAACTGGCCATGGATGGTCTGGCCATCGGGGGCAGCGAACGTTACCGGCGTCGGCACCACGAAGCGCGCCCCGGCGAAATCGCCGGCCGGCGCCTGGCCCGGCAGCGCGCGCGGTGCGCCGGTAGCGGCGAGCATTACCGCTGGCGCGCCGCGCGGATCGGCAGCGATGAAGGCAGTGCCATCGGCAAGGCCGACCGGGGTCCATTCGATGCCGTTGCCGCGGCTGATCGCCTGTGCCGCGCTGCCGCCGATCCCGCCGCTTACGGGAATGCGAAAGACATGGCGGCGATCGTCGTCGCCGGCGCTGTCGCCGGTGTTGGCCGAATAGACCATGGCGCTGCCATCGGGTGTCATCGCGACATGTTCGACCATGAAGCCATCGCCGGTCAGCCGGGTCGCGGCACCGCCGGCGGCGGGGATGGTGTAGAGCTGCTGCCAGTTGCTGGCCGCCGACAGGAAAACCAGCCGGTCGCCGGCCGCCCAGCGCAGATTGGCGCCGCCGGTGACATCGGGGTAGCTGGCCCGCAGTGCCGTGCCGCTCGCCCAGACCTCGCGAGCCGTGCCATCGGCGACATCGGCAACAAGGATCGACCACGGGTCGGGCTTCTGAACGAGCGCACCATCGAAACTGTCGAGCGCAGGCTGCCGCCGGGTGAAGGCGATGCGGCGGCCATCGGGCGACCAGACCGGGTCGCCGTCGCTGCCCGTCGATGGCGACAGGAACGTGACGGGGCGGCCGGCGCCCTGCCACAGCCCGATGAAACCATGGGCATCGCGCGACGAAACAAAGGCCAGCCGGCTGCCATCGGGCGACCAGGCGAGGCGGCGAGCGCGGCCGCGATCGAAGAACAGCCGGCGCGCGTCGTCCTTGCCCGCCGCCGGCGCCAGCGACGCCGTCCAGACCTGGCCATCGCGCAGGAAGGCAAGCTCTCCCTTCGCCGAAAGCACCGGGGCATCGCCTTCGGTGATGCGCGCCGCCTGCGCGCCGGGAGCGAGGCCGGCGCGCCAGATGGCGATCTTCGGCTCTTCGGCGGTCGCGGCCGGGTTGGGTTGCAGATTGCCCGCCGCCGGCCAGTTCGAATCATGATCGCCGCCGCGCACGAACACCAGCGCCCGGCCATCGGGGGCCCAGGCCAGCTGCGTCAGTTCCTGGCCGTCATCTGCGCTGAACCGGGTGACGGCACGCGGCGTGTAGCCCGGCGCATCGGCGACCCAGATGTTGCGGCGGCCGCCCTCGGTGCGCAGCCAGGCGAGGTGACGGCCATCGGCGCTGGCGACCAGATCGGACAGGAACGGATAGGCGAGCGCCTGTTCAAGGGTGAAGCCGCCGGGCGCCGTGGTTTGCGCCTTTGCTGCCGGCGCGGATGGCTGGGCGGCCAGCGGCGCGGCGAGTGCCAGCAGCAGCATCGCGGCAAAGGCGCGCAGACGTTCCATTTCGGCATTCCCCCGGGATTGCCGGCAAGCATGGCCGGCTCTTGCAAAAAAGCAACCTGGTCGGCAACCGCGGCAGCAGCCCCGGGGCGGGGGGAAATCGCGTCGCCGGCGCCCCGTCCCCTTTGCGGACGCGCGCGTTTCACGCTACATGGCGCAACGCCAGAGCAGGAGAATTCCCCATACCGCCTCCCCCACGCCGCATGATGAACACGCCGGTGCCGATGAACGGCCCGCGCTATGACGAGTTCATCAACGTCCCCAAGGTTCGTGTCATTGACCAGGACGGGGAAAATCTGGGTGTGCTCTACACCCGCGAAGCCATCGCCATCGCGCACGAGAACGGCCTGAACCTGGTGGAAGTATCCCCGGGCGCCGATCCGCCGGTGTGCAAGATTCTGGATGTCGGCAAGTTCAAGTACGAAGCGCAGAAAAAGGCCGCTGCTGCTCGCAAGAATCAGAAGACGCAGGAGATCAAGGAGATCAAGATGCGTCCCAACATCGACGACCATGATTACGACACCAAGATGAAGGCGGTGCAGCGCTTCATTGAGGAAGGCGACAAGGTCAAGCTGACCCTGCGTTTCCGCGGCCGCGAACTTTCGCACGGCGAACTCGGCCTGCGCCTGCTCGAACGCGTCCGCGACGACGCCGCCGAATATGCCAAGGTCGAACAGCTTCCCAAGATGGAAGGCCGCCAGATGCTGATGGTGATCGCGCCGCGCTGATCGGGCGACGGGGGCGACGCTGCTGCCGCCCCTCGCCGCCAGCCCCTCGCCGCCAGCCCCTCGCCGCGGGCTGGCGCCGGGGCTGCCTCAATCCCAGCTGAAACGATAGCCGTAGCTCAGCCCCAGGCTGAACTGGTCGCGGCGGCCGCGCAGCTGGATCAGCGACGAATCGGCGGCCGCATCGGCCAGCCGGTCATAACCGCCGAACAGCGTGACAGCTCCATCGCGGCCGGCCGGGCCGAGCGGTCGCGTGAGCGACGCCGAGGCGCCGGTCGAGACCAGCCCGCCATTGCTGCGAAACGCCGGCAGCCCGGTGGCAGCCGCCTGCGCCGCGGTCACTCCGAAATAGGTCTGCACATAATCGCGGCCGGCAAAGGTGCTGCGCAGCCCGGCCGACCACAGCCATGGCTGCGTCGGTGCACCGAAGCGATCACTCCAGCCGGCGGTGATGTCGGCCACCAACCCTTCATGGCCGCCGAAGCCGCGGCGAAGTTCGGCGCGCAGCCGGCCCTTGCGACCGGCGAAGCCATATTGTGCGAAGCCGCCGACTTCGGCCGCGAAAGCGACATTGCCCATGCCGCGCAGCGCCGTGCTGGCGCCGGTGATCAGGAACGGCGAGCCGCCGGTGCTTTCCCGGCGGCCGAAGCGGGTTTTCAGCAGCGGCCCGAGTTTCCAGCCGTCACGGTTGACGGCGTTCCAGCCCAGCCCGTCGGGAACGGAGAAAAACACGTCATCGCGATAGTTGAGGCGCAGATCCGGAAAGATCGACAGCGCGTAATCGCGGCTGCCCTGCCATGCCGGCGCATAGAGCGGCGCGATGCCGACACCGAGCGTCCAGTTGCGCGTCCGCGGTGGCTGGCCGGGCTGGGCGCTGACCGGCAGCCCGGGCGCCGCGCCCTGCCAGGCAAGGGCCGGGGACGCGCCGACGCAAGCGGCAGCGGCGACAACAGCAACGGGCAGGAACAGGCGCACCGGATACTCCATCTAGGCGGACAGCTGCGGTTAGCTTCGACATTACAGAAACGCAACGTCTCCGCCGCCCGCGCCACCCTGCCCCCTTTCGCCGACACGCCAGCGTGCTAGAAGGCGTTCGTCATGCACCGCTTCGCCAATCCGGCCCGTTTCCTGCGCATCGCGCGCGTCGCCATGCCGATCTGCCTGGCGCTTGGGCTGGTGCTGACCGGCGCCGGGCTGTACATCGGGCTGTTCGCATCCCCGCCCGATTACCAGCAGGGCGAGAGCGTTCGCATCATGTATGTGCATGTGCCGGCCGCCTGGCTCGGATCGGGCGGCTATTTCGGGCTGGCGATCGCTTCGGCGACGGCGCTGATCTGGCGGCACCCGCTGGCCACCGTTGCGGCGCGCGCCATCGCGCCGGTGGGGGCGGTGTTCTGCGCGATCTGCCTGGTTTCGGGCGCGCTGTGGGGCAAGCCGACCTGGGGCACCTATTGGGTGTGGGATGCGCGGCTGACGTCGATGCTGGTGCTGCTGTTCCTCTACCTCGGCTATCTGGCGCTGTCGGCGGCGGAGGGCGAACGCGGCGAACCCGGCGGCGAGCGGCGCGGCGCTGCGATCCTGGCGCTGGTCGGCGCGGTCAATTTGCCGATCATCAAATTTTCGGTCGAATGGTGGAACACGCTGCACCAGGGGGCGAGCATACGCCTTGTGGGCAAATCGTCGATCGCGCCGGAATTGCTGCAGCCATTGCTGCTTTCGATCGCCGGGTTCAGCCTGTTGTTCGGTGCCATCGTGCTGATGCGGATGCGCGCCATGCTCGCCGAAGCGCGTGTCGAGGCGCGGTCGCGGCGGCTGGTCGAGGCGGTCGCATGATCGGGGGCATGATGGACGGCGCGATCGAAGGTGTCGTGGCCCGGCCCGATCTGTGGGCCGGGTTCATCATCCCGTCCTATGCGCTGACCATCGGCGGCCTTGTTGCACTGCTGGCCTGGGCCTATCTTTCGATGCGCGCTGCCGAGCGCCGCGCCCGGGAACTGCAGCGCAAATGAAGGCGGCACGATGAAAGCGAAAACCCAGCGGTTGTACCTTGTCGTTGGCGCCCTTGTGGCCATCGGCGGAGCGGCCGCGCTGGCGCTGTCGACATTGGGCGATACCGCCACCTATTTCTATTCGCCGTCCGACCTGATCGCCAAGGGCGTTCCGGACGATGCGATCCGTCTGGGCGGCATGGTTGCCAAGGGATCGGTGGTCAAGGCCGGACAGACGGTGAAGTTCACCGTCACCGATTTCGCCCACCAGCGTCCGGTGAGCTATACCGGCATCCTTCCCGACCTGTTCCGCGAAGGCCAGGGCGTCATCGCCGAAGGCCGGGTGGATCGCACATCTGGCGTGTTCCGCGCCGACACGATCCTTGCCAAGCACGACGAGAACTACATGCCGCCGGAAGTCACTTCGGCGCTGAAGGGCGCGCGGCCGGCGGTGGGTCCGGTTTCCTAGATCCAGCCCCGGTACCAACCAAAACGCCTTGGGGTAATCCCCGCGGCGTTTTGCTGTCTGGTCCGATCGAATGCCGGCCGGGCGCTGTGGCCCGGCCGGATGCGATCAGAAGAAGGTGCGGATGGTGGCACCGAACATGCGCGGTTCGGCGAGGAACGAGGCGAAAACCTGGTTGGCCGTGGAGCCGTAAAGCGTCGTTGCCGCCTGGCTGCCACCGCCCTGGAAGGGAGCGTTGAACGCAACCTGCTGATAATTCTGGTTGAACATGTTCTGGACCCAAAATTCCAGCGCCCACTTCTGGTCGGGCCCGCGGATACCGATGCGACCGTTGACCAGGGCGAAGCTTTCCTGGCGCTTTTCCGGGAACAGGTCGGACCCGGTGTTGTAGGGGTCGGACAGGCGAGCATCGATGTAGAGCAGGCCCGACAGCGTGTCGGTCAGCTGCGGCGTCCAGGCAAAGGCTGCCGTTGCGACCAGTTCCGGCGCGTTCGAAAGCTGCTTGCCCGGCAGCAGGAACAGCGCCGGATCGAGCGCCGCACCGCTGCGGTTGCCGACCAGGTTCCGGGCGAACTTGGTGCTGGCATAGGTGATGCCGGCGCTGACCATGATGTCCTTGGTCGGGAAGAAGGTCGATTCGATTTCGATGCCTTCCGAACGGACGCCCGACTTGGTGCGGTTCGGCGCGCACGAACCGGTCACCGGCGATGTGTCGCGCTGCGCATTGCCGAGGTCGTCCTTGCAGCCATTGACCGTCTGCACCAGGAACACCGACCCGTTGAAGGTGTTCAGCTGGAAGTTCTGGAAATCCTGGCGGAAGATGGCAACGTTCATGTTGAACTGGCGGCTGTTGAACTTGACGCCGAGTTCATAGGCATCGACCAGCTCGGGATCGAACTGCAGGTTGCCGGTGCCGAATGCCGAGCCGTTGACGACGGTGTTGCGCGGGTCGGTCGGCAGGTAGATCGGCAGGCCGAGCGCCGAACGATCGAGGTTGAAACCGCCGGCCTTGTAGCCCTTCGAATAGCTTGCGTAGACGAGCAGGCGGTCGGTCGGCTTCCACGACAGCACGGCGGTGCCGGTCAGTTCGCTTTCGGTGCGGCGATCGGTGAGGTTGAGCGCGTTCAGGGCCGAGCTGCTGTTGCCCTGGCAGGTCAGGTTGACCACGGCCTGGGTGAAGCCCTGCAGGCCGGCCGGGAAAGCCGTGCTGCCGCCCGGCAGGAAGTTGGCGAAGGCGGCCTGCTGCGCCGGGCAGACGGTGTTGTTGTTGTTGAACCTGGCGTCGAACTCCTTGACTTCACGCGTCCAGCGCAAGCCGCCGGTCACCGAGAGGCGATCGGTGATGTGGAAGACGTTGTGCGTGAAGAAAGCGTAGTTGGTCGAAAGCTGGTTGTAGCGGGTGTTGTTGTCGCCGACGTTGTTCACCGTCGACAGGCGGCGCAGGCCATCGAGCAGAACGCCGCCGGCCGCAGCACCGAAGGCGCCGTTGACGGTGGCGGTGCCGGTCGGCGTCAGGCAGCCCGGCTGCGACGGATCGCGGAGCGCCGGCGAACCCGACAGCAGGGTAAGCAGGCGGCACGAGGCGAAAGCGCCATATTGCGCGCCGAACTTCAGATTGTCGGCAACCCGCAGCTTTTCCGAAGCGAAGAAGCCGCCGATCAGGAAATCGAGCTTGTCGTCGAACAGCGAGGCCTGCAGCCGCACTTCCTGGGTGAAGGTGTTGAACTGGCGGAAGGTGTTGCCGTCATCGGCGCGAAAGAGAATATCGACATT
>JBBQWE010000097.1:0-10190 GCA_038210855.1 Sphingomonadales bacterium
GGATCGGCAAGATCGCCTTCATGGAAGGGCGTGGCGAACAGGCTAAGCACGGTCATGCCGGGGTTCCAGCCGGCTTCGGCGCAAAAAGGCAAGGGCTGTCACGCAGCGAAGCGGGCCGAGCCCATGCCCGCTGCGGCGTCCG
Source organism: Sphingomonadales bacterium (assembly GCA_038210855.1). Classification (GTDB taxonomy): domain Bacteria; phylum Pseudomonadota; class Alphaproteobacteria; order Sphingomonadales; family Sphingomonadaceae; genus Sandarakinorhabdus. The sequence continues at coordinate 143 of JBBQWE010000097.1, forward strand.
GCCGCGGGAAACACGGGCTTCCTGCCTCGGATCCGTTCATCGCAAAATTCGAAAAGACCTCTTGCCATAGAATATAGATATCGTGACTCCGGAATCGTCGATAGACGCGATCGTAATGTTGAACAATGACCGTATGGATAGTTTACCGTTACTGTTCTATTGACGTTCGTTTTCAGAATATGATTTCGGGGGACTTGTCATGAAAATCTTATGCACAATCATTTCAACTTCGTTCTTTATCTGTTCGGCGGCGACTGCGGCGACTTTCACTGCCGGCCCGACCACAATTGTCGCCACCATCGCCAATGCGAAGCCGGGTGACGTCGTCACCATCACCGGCAATTTCACCAATTTCACCATCGCCAACCGCGATTTCGGCGCCGCCGGCCTCGTCATCAACGGCTGGGATGCTCGCTTCACCGGCACCTTCACGCTGCGCAACGTCACCGGCCTCGCCCTGCGCGGGGTCACCTTCACCGTGCCGCCGACCACCGCGACGACGCGCGCCATAGCCATCGGTACCAGCCGCCGCATCCTGATCGAATATCCGGCCATCACCGGCGGCGGCACCGGCTATGGCATCATCGCCCAGGCCAGCAGCGACGTGACGATCAGCAATGGCCGCTTCCGCGCGCTTCGCCTCGGCCTCGGCTATATCGACGTGGCCGGCGGCCGCATTGCCGACAACAGCTTCATCGCGATGAGCAGCGATGGCATCAACGTTACCGGATCCAGTTCGAAGGTCGACCTGATCGGCAACAGCTGTTCCGGCACCGCGATCTCGCCGGGTGCGCATCCCGATTGCATCCAGATGTGGTCCACCGCAGGCAAGCCGCAGCTTTCCGATATCACCATCACCCAGACCAGCGTCAGCGGCGCCACCCAGGGGATCACGCTGTTCGATCTGGGTGGGCAACGCATCACCATCGCCGACAATCGTGTCGATACCAGCTATCCGCAGGGGATCGCCTGCTATCTGTGCGACGACAGCCGGATTACCGGCAATGTGCTGACCACCCAGCCCGGCGCGCGCTGGCGCACGGTGATCAACGCCACCGGCCGCAATCTGGTGCTGGAGACGAACAGCATCGGGCCGTTGATCAAGTAGCGAGCCCGCGGCACCTGCGTTCAAGCGTCATCCCGGGGCTGGCCCGGGATGACAGCCGGGCACGTCAGCCCATAAGCCGCCCGCGCAGAAACGCCGCCGCATCGGCCAGCACCGGCGCCTTGCCGCGGAACGGTTTCGACAGCGCCAGCAGGATGCCGATATGGCCGAGGCCCGGGTAGCGGCGCACGGCAGCGCTCGCGCCCGCCGCCGTCAGTGCCGCCGCGAGACGATCGCTGTTGCCGGGGCGCACGGTATCGTCATCATCGCCGGTCAGCAGCAGCAGCGGCGGGGCATCGCCGCGGACAAAACGAATCGGCTGCGTCTGCCCCCGATCGGCGGCATTGCCGAGCGCGGCTTCGCCGCTACTGCCCGGCGCGAACGGCAGGAAATCATAGGGGCCGGCCAGCCCGACCCCGGCGCGGATGGCATCGGCGGCGCCCCAGCGCCGATCGAGCGCCAGCAGCATGGCGATATGCGCCCCCGCGCTGTGGCCGATGACTCCGATGCGCGCCGGGTCGCCGCCATGGCCGGCGATGTTGGCGCGCGTCCAGGCGACGGCGGCAGCGCCATCCTCGACAAACGCCGGCCAGCGCACCTGCGGCACCAGGCGATAATCGGGAACGACGACAACGAAGCCGCGCGCCGCCAGCGCTCGCGCCGCAAAGCCATAGTCCTGCCGCCGGCCCGATGCCCAGGACCCGCCATAGAAGAACACCAGCACCGGCGCTCCGCGCGCGCCTTCGGGCGCATGAACATCAAGCGCCTGGCGCGGATCGGCCCCGAAGGCAGCGCCGCTGACGACGCGCTTCACGGCGCCATCGCCCGGCACCAGCGCATTGGCGCCGTTCAAGAGATCGAGCCGGGCGCAGCCGGTGAGGGCGCCGAGGCCGGCGATGGAGAGGGTTCGGCGGGTGATCATCTGGTGCCTCCGGCGGCGGGGCATTGGGGCCCCGGCGCGCTTGTTGTAGCAATGCGGCGGCGGCATGGCGGAACCCGGGAACAATCCGCAGCCGTCCCGTCGGCTGGGAAGAAGCGTCCTGTCAAAACGGGTCCAGAGCCGACAGATCCGACCGTCGGACGCCCTTTCATTTTCACTTCCCCAGCCCCTCCACCGCGAACCCCGTGCTCGGCAGCGAGGGTTGCAGCGGCAGGCGCAGGCCGCGACGGCGTTCTTCCTCGACGTCGAATTCGAGGCGGGCCGGGGCGCCGATCACGTCGCCGACCGGGCGGCGCAACGACCGCCCCGCCGGGGTTTCGGCGTGACCGAGGCGGAAACCGAAAGTCGGGCGCAGCGCCGGATCGGGGAGCAGCGCCGTGGCGGCGCGGGCGAAGCGAGGCGGCGAACCGAGCGCGCGTTCCCGGTCGATCATTTCGGGAAGCTGGTTGAGCGGTTGCGCGGCGATGCCGATGGCGGCGGCGCCAAGGTGCAGGCGTTGCCAGACGGCGCCGGCGCGCAATGCCGTGCCGCGATCCCAGGGATCGGCAACAAGGATCAGCCCGAACAGCGACGCCGTCGGCAGCATGGTGTCGCGCGTGGCCGCCGACCAATGCGCCGCGGCGGTGGCAGCATCGACCGGCGGCAGCAGCGTCGCGGCAATCCGCATCGGTTCCGGCAAGCCGGCGGTGGCGAGGGTCAGCCCGTCCTTGTGCGCATCCTCGTCGCGGCGGCCGTGGCGGAACCAGCGGTGGCTGGCGGTAGCCATTTCGGCATCGCCGGCGATGGCGTCGGTGGCTTCGGCTGTCAGCGTCGCAAAGCGCTTGCCGGCGCCGCTGCCGGCGGCGAACAGCAGCACCCGCACATCGGGCCAGGGGCTGGCGGTGGCCAGCAGCGCGCGATCCGCATCGCGCAGCGGCGCGCCGGTCCAGGCCCCGCGATGGGTGTGCCGACGAGCGATGGCCCGGCGCAGCGGGTGCGGCGGCGGCGGCGGGCCATCGACCAGCACGACCCGGGCGATATGGGCCGCATCGCCCGGATCGGGCATCAGCCGCACCCGGATCGCACCCACCCCGGTGGCAGCGAGCACCATCGTCTGCAGCGCTGCACCCAGTGCTGCCAGCCGCTCCCGCCCGAACGGATCGAGAACGCCCAGGCCGCGCGCCGGCACCTCGAACAGGTCGATGCCGCCCTGCCCCAGCGCGAACCGCCATGGCTGGCTGTTGTGCGGGCTGGGCGCAAGCAGCGCGCCTGCAACGGGCCCGAGCGCACCCTGATAGCGCTGCCAGTCGCTCCACGCCGCCAGCGCGGGACGATCGAACGGCCAGAACAGCCCCTGGTCGACAGCCCGCACCGTGACGCCGGCAGCGGCGAGGCCCGCCGATCCGGCGATGAACTGGCGGCGGGTAGTCAAAGAGAAGAACGCCTCCGGCGGCTGGGGACTGAGGCCCACTTCCTGAACTTCTTTCTCACGCCGCTGGCGCCGGTTCACCACCGCTGGTCGAGCCATGCGCGCGCAGATGCTTTGCGGTCAGCCCCTGTTTCCAGCCCGGCGGGCCGGCGATTGCCATCCAGCGGTCGCGCCAGCTTTGCGCGGCGGCGACATCGCGGGCGATGCCGATCCATTCGTGCGTCGCCACCCACAGCGGGTTGAAGGTCGGCAGGTTGCGGACGATGCCGTACCGCGGCGGATCGGCGGCGTCTTCGGGCTCGAAACTTCCGAACACCCGGTCCCAGACGATCAGCACGCCGCCATAGTTGCGATCGAGGTAACGCGGGTTGGTGCCATGGTGGACACGGTGGTGCGACGGCGTGTTGAGCACGGCTTCGAGGCCGAACGGCAGGCGGCGCACCGCCTCGGTATGGATGAAGAATTGGTAGACGAGGTTGAGGCCACCGACGAACAGCACCATTTCAACGGGAAAGCCGATCAGGAACAGCGGCAGGCGGAAAGCGAAGCTGATCGAGATCGGCCCCGTCCAGGTCTGCCGCAGCGCCGTCGAAAGGTTATAGTGCTGCGACGAATGGTGAACGACATGGCTCGCCCAGAACCAGCGGATTTCATGCGCGGTACGGTGGAACCAGTAATAGAAGAAATCGTCGAGCACGAAGCACAGCACGACAGCCCACCATGTTACCGGCACATCGAACAGCCGATATTGCCAGAGCAGCGTCGCCAGCGCGACGATGCTGCCGCCGAAGACGACTGCCGCCATGGTGTTGCCGAAGCCCATCGACAGCGAGGTGGCGGTATCGCGCCAATCATAATCACCGCGCGCGCCGAAGCGCACGGCCAGCATTTCGGCAAGGATGGCGACGATGAAGATCGGCACCGCCAGCTGGACGGGATCGGGAAAATCGACTGCCATCAGGCGATTGCCGCTGCCGGCAGGGTGCCGCCGGCGAAGCGCCCGGCCCAGCCCGCCGCTGCGTTGCCGAGATCGAGGCGCACCACCGGGAACAGCCACTCGCGCAGATCGAGAACGATCGTATCGCCGTCGCGGCGAACCCGGGCGGCATCGGCGCGGCGCACCAGCCAGCGATTGCCCATCGGCGCAACCAGCGCGATGCCGCCGTCGCGGCCTGCAACCAGCGCGCCGCGGCCATCGGCAGCGATCACGACATCGGCGGCGCGAAAGCCGGGAAGCGCATCGCCGGCGATGCGCGCTGCGTCCGCTGCATCGGCGAGGCGCGGGCTGGCGGCAAAGCCGAACGCGCGCGCGACCAGCACCAGCAGCACGATGCCGAGGATCGGCGTGAAGATCATTTCGCCGCGAGGCGGTGCAGCATGGGAAGCAGCCCGGCGATGTCGTAGCCGCCGGCGGCCGCCGCTTCGACGAGTGCGAACGGATCACCGCCGCGGCTGGCCTCGGCAAGTGCCCAGAGGTGGGTGGAGCGCGTGCCCGACCGGCAATAGGCCAGCACCGGGCCCGGCGCTGCCGCCAGCGCGTCGGCCATTGCGGCGATGTCGTCCGGCCCCATGCCGGCCGGGCCGATGGGGATCGCCGCATAGGCAAGGCCGGCCTGGGCACAGGCGGCGGCGATGGTGGCACCGCTCGGCTGACCTGGAGCTTCCCCATCGGGGCGGTTGTTGATGATGGCGGTGAAGCCGGCCGCCCGCACCGCGGCGCAATCGTCGGGACCGATCTGCGGTGCGACGGAAATTTCGGGGGTCAGGGCAATGAACATGAGAGCACCCTAGCCGGCGAAGGCCGCCGCGAAAATGCCGAAATCCGCCAGCCGGCCAGTCCGTGGCGTCAGTTCGTGGCGTCAGTCCTTGGCGCGTTCGACGTAGCTCGCATCCTCGGTGTTGATGACGATGCGGGTGCCGACATCGATATGGGGCGGTACCATGACGCGGGCGCCGCCTTCGACGATCGCCGGCTTGTATGATGACGACGCGGTCTGGCCCTTGACCACGGGTTCCGTGCTCATGATTTCCATGGTGACGCGCGGCGGCAGGTCAATCGTCACCGGCTTGCCATCGAACATCAGCACCGCGCATTCGGCGCTTTCCTGCAGCCAGACGGCCTGGTCGCCGATCAGCTTTTCCGAAATGACGATCTGTTCGTAATTCTCGTTGTTGATGAAGATATAGTCCTCACCATCCTTGTAGAGGAAATTGTGCTTCACTTCCTCGACAAAGGCGCGTTCCAGGCCTTCGGTGGTCTTGACGGTGATGACGGTTTTCACGCCATCGGCGATGCGGCGCATGTCGATCGTCGTCGTCGGGGTGCCCTTGCCGGGGCGGAAACTGTCGGCCTTCAGCACGACGTAAAGCTGCCCGTCGTCATGTTCGACGACGTTGCCCTTGCGGATGTTGCTGGCGATGACCTTGACCACGAAAATGCCCTTTGGTGACAGACTTCATTGCGCTGGTAGCGGGGTTGTGCGTCTAGGCCAATGCCCGGCCGCCGCAAAGGTGCCGGCCGGCAGGATGACGATGGACGAACCTTTCTGGCAGGCTGACCGCCACCGCGACCGGCGACCGCTGCTGCTGGCACGCGGCCGCATCAAGACGGCGCTGCGCGGCTGGTTCGAAGCGCGCGATTTCACCGAGGTCGAATGCGGCGCGGTACAGGTTTCGCCGGGCAACGAGACGCATCTGCACGGCTTTGCCGTCGAATGGCGGCCCGAAGGCGGCGCTGCGGAGACTCGCTACCTCCACACATCACCGGAATTTGCTGCAAAAAAGCTGCTCGCGGCGGGCGAAACCCGCATCGTCGATTTCGCCCGGGTGTGGCGCAACGGCGAAATCGGCCCGCTGCACGCGCCGGAATTCACCATGATCGAATGGTATCGCACCGGTGCTGCGTGGACCGAGGTGATGACCGATACCGTCGAACTGTGCCGCACGGCGCTTGCTGCCGCCGGCCGGCCGGCGCTGACCTGGCGCGATGGGTCCTGCGATCCGTTCGCCGACGCCGAAATCCTCACCTGCGCGGCAGCATTTGCGCGCCATGCCGGCATCGACCTTGTCGCGGTTCTCGATGATCGCGACGGGCTGGCGGCAGCCGTGGCGGCGACCGGCATCACGGTTTCCGCCGACGACAATTGGTCCGACCTGTTCAGCAAGGTCATCGCGACCCGAGTGGAACCGCAACTCGGCCGCGGGCGGCTGACGCTGCTGACCGAATATCCGCTGTGCGAGGCAGCGCTGGCACGGCCCCTGGCGCGCGACGGCCGCTTTGCCGAACGCTTCGAAGCCTATGCCTGCGGGGTGGAACTGGCCAACGGCTTCGGCGAACTGACCGATCCGGTCGAACAGCGCCGCCGCTTCGAAGCCGACATGGCCGAAAAGCAGCGCATTCATGGCCGCCGCTATCCGATCGACGACGATCTGCTGCGCGCCCTGGCGCAGATGCCGCCGGCGAGCGGCGTGGCGCTGGGCTTCGACCGGCTGGTGATGCTGGCGGCCGGGGCAAGGCGGATCGACGAGGTGATCTGGACTCCGTTTCCGGGGTGATTTTCACCCCTCCCGCTTGGCGGAGGGGAAAAGCGTTACCCGCGTCCCATGAAGCCGAACAGATGGCCGGCGACCTTGCGGATCTGGATTTCTTCCGATCCCTCGGTGATGCGATAGCGGCGGTGGTGGCGATAGATATGCTCGAACGGCTTGTGGCGCGAATAGCCGATGCCGCCGTGCACCTGCATGGCACGGTCGGCTGCCTCGCAAACCAGCCGGTTCGCCCAGTAATTGCACATCGAGACCTTGTCGGACAGCTGGCGCTCGATCGCCTTGTGGTCCATCCGGTCCATCTCCCACGCCGTCTTGCGGATCAGCAGGCGCAGCATCTCGCACTGCGTCGCCAGTTCGACGAGCGGCCACTGGATCGCCTGGTTGGCGGCCAGCGGCTTGCCGAAGGTGATGCGATTTTTCGCATATTCGACGCTTTCACTCACGCAATAGACCGCAGCACCCAGCGATGATGCCGCCTGGCGGATGCGGTTTTGGTGAACGAAGCTTTGCGCGATGCCCAATCCGCGATCGATTTCGCCCCAATAGGCATCGTGCGGCACCCAGACATCGGTAAAACTTATGCGCGGATGATCGGTGGGCATGTTGAATGTCCACAGATATTCCTCGATCTTCAGCCCCGGCGCATCGCGCGGCACCAGGAACGCGGTGATCCCGACCGGTTTTCCGGCAACACCGCTGGTGCGCGCGAAGGTCAGGCAATGGCTGACGACGTGCATTCCCGTCGTCCACATCTTTTCGCCGTTGATCAGCCAGCCGGGCCGGCCATCGCGTTCGTGCGGCACGGCGGTGGTTTCCATGTGCGTCGCGTCGGAACCGTGCAGCGGCTCCGTCAGCCCGAATGCCGTGCGCAGCCGCCCGGCGGTGATCGCTTCGGCATCGCGCGCGAATTGTTCGGGTGTCGCAAAGGCTTCGAAAAGCTGGATGAACGGGTTGTTGCCGACGACCGAATGTTCGTTCTGCAGATCGTTGAACAGGCCGAGCCCCCGGGCGGCGAGATGTTCGCGGATGATCGCCATGTCGAGATGGCTGCCGTCGCGCCCGCCGAACCGCGACGGCCAGGCGTAGCGGTAGAAACCGGCGGCATCGGCCCGCCGTGTCGCCTCGTGCAGCAATTCCTCCCATTCGGCGCGCGGCAGGCCGTGATTGTCCCAATCCGTCCGCGCATGTTCGCGGCGATGATCGAAGAAGCGTTCATTGTCGTGGCTCTGCTGCAACGGCGCGATCTCGGCAGCGATGAAGGCATCGAGCTCGGCGAGGAACGCCGGCAGATGCGGGGGCAGGTCGAAATTCATGGGGGCAGCCTCTGGAGGGGATGCCCGACCCTAGGCGCAGGCGCGGCACGGCGGCGCCTACCCAAATTTGCAGCGTGGCAGCAAGTCGGCCCCGGCGGACCTAAGCGCCCCTACAGCTTCAACCGATCGGCATAGCCGGTCAGTTCAAGATACCCCCGGCCGCCGGGAACGCGGACGGCGCCTTCCCAGTACAGCGGCCCGGCCGGGCGACTGTCGAGTTCCTGATCGTCGAACAACGGTGTTACCGGCAGGCGCCGCCAGCCGCCGGGCAGGCGCACCATCACCACCGGCGCCACCGGCCACGCCGCCCGGCTGCGCGACGATCGCCAGCGCCGGCCGGGGAGGAAGCGGATATCGCCGGGTGCCAGCACGCTGCGCACGCCGGCAGCGCTGCGGTACGATCCGCCGGCCCAGACGGCGCGGCCCCCGGCATCGCGGACCTGGAAGATGGTGAGCGCGCCGCCGTCGTCCATGTTGAGGCCCAGCCAGTCCCAGCCGGCGGCGCGGGCATCGAGCAGCGCCGACGACCATTCGCGATCGAGCCAGGCGGTGCCGGTCACAGCCTGGGTGCGGCCGTCGCGGGTGATGCTGCCGCGCACCTGCAATTGCGGCATGCTGTAATAATAACTGGCGCTGCCGGGATCGGCGCCCTTGCGGCTGTAGCCGGCATCGCCTTGCAGCAGCAGCGGCTGGGTCGGCGCCAGCACCAGATCGAGGCCGAAATCGCGTGTCGTGGCGCGCGCCGTCCAGCGGCCATCGGCACCGCGCTGCATCTGCCAATCATCGATGATCAGCGAGGCATCGCCGCTGGCGGCCGTGGCAAGGCCGAAGCCGGCGCGGGCGATGCGCTGGCCGTGGCGCAGCCGGCCGCGCGCCGGATCGCTGATCGCGGCATGGGCGAACAGGATCTGGCGCGGCGCAAAGGCGCTGGGATTGTCCTCCCCCAGCCGCGGGCGAACCCGGAAGAAGGTGATCTGGAAGCCGACGTCCTCGCCGGTGGCGGTCTTCAACCAGCCGGTCGCGTACCACCATTCGGTGCGATAATCGGGGTGGGCACCATGATCGCGCGGAAACGCCAGCGGCACGCCGGGGCGGACTGCGGGATAGAGCACGGGTGCGGGCGCCGGCGCTGCGGCTGCCGCCAGCACAAATGCCAGCAGTATGAAAACCCTGCGCATCACCAATCTTCCCGCACGGCGCGGACCGCATCGGCCGACAGCGCCCGGCGGCCGGCGAGCACCGCGGTTCCCGCCGCGGCCACCACCAGCGCCGCGAACAGCCCGGCGAGCAATCCCCATGGCAGCGCCACGTCCATCGTCCAGTGGAACGACTGCGGATTGACGACATGGATCAGCACCTGCGCCATCACCAATCCCAGCGAAATCCCGGCGATGCCGCCGACCAGCCCGAGCAGCGCGCCCTCGCTGGCCAGCATCGCCAGCACCTCGCCGCGCGTCACGCCGATATGGCGCAGCATGCCGAACTCGCGTGCCCGCGCCAGCGTCTGCCCGGAGAATGTCGCTGCGACGCCGACAAGGCCGATCAGGATCGACACGACCTCCAGCGCATAGGTGATGGCGAAGCTGCGATCGAACATGCGCAGCGCCACGGCGCGCATTTCCGCCGGCCGCGCCACCATCGCCTGGCCGGCCTGCGCCGGCGGCAGCCGCGCCGTCAGCGCTGCCCCCACCCGCGCCGGATCGGCACCGGGCAGCAGGTCGACCGCAGCATCG
>JBBQWE010000098.1:0-10116 GCA_038210855.1 Sphingomonadales bacterium
GTGCCGGCAGGCATTGGCCTGGCATTCTGGGGTTCCGGCCTCGAAGCCGGCGATGTCACCGGGCTGGCGGCACTGGCGCGGCGCCGCGACCCTGCCGAAGAGGAGCCGGAGGAGGAGGCGCTGGTCCTGCACCGCGACGCCGAGACGCTGCGCCGACCGCGCTTTGCCCCGCGCGGCGACCCGGAAGCCGATGCCGAAATCGTTTCGAACCCCGATCCCGCCGCGCCGCGAACGCTGGTCGTCGAACCGGTGCGGGCGCCGGCCGGCAAGCGTCTGGCCCGCGAACGTCAGGCGGCGCTCGACCTTGGCGACGGCGCCGTGCTGCCCGACCTGTCGCTGCTGAAGCCACCGCCGTCGGGGCCGGTGCGCCGCATCGATGCCGCCAGCCTCGAACAGAATGCCCGGCTGCTCGAAGGCGTTCTGGAGGATTTCGGCGTTCGTGGCCGCATCGGCGAAGTCCGCCCCGGCCCCGTCGTCACCATGTACGAACTGGAACCGGCGCCGGGAATCAAGGCCAGCCGGGTTATCGGCCTTGCCGACGATATCGCGCGATCGATGTCGGCGCTTTCGGCGCGCGTCGCCGTCGTTCCGGGCAAGAATGTCATCGGCATCGAACTGCCCAACCATGCCCGCGAGATGGTCAGCCTTTCGGAACTGCTCGCCGCGGCGGCGTTCGAGGATCGCGGCGCGGTGCTGCCGCTGGTGCTCGGCAAGAACATCGCCGGTGAACCGGTGATCGCCGATCTGGCGCCGATGCCGCATCTGCTGATCGCCGGCACCACCGGATCGGGCAAGTCGGTCGGCCTCAACTGCATGATCCTGTCGCTGCTCTACCGGATGACGCCGGCGCAGTGCCGGATGATCATGATCGATCCCAAGATGCTGGAATTGAAAACCTATGACGGCATCCCGCACCTGCTGTCGCCGGTCGTCACCGAACCGGCCAAGGCGATCCGGGCACTGAAATGGGCGGTCGAGCAGATGGAGGACCGTTATCGCCAGATGTCGGCGATCAACGTTCGCAGCCTTGCCAGTTTCAACCAGAAGGTCGCCGAGGCGCGCGCCAGCGGCCGGCCGTTCGTGCGCCGCGTGCAGACCGGCTGGGACCCGGAGACCGAAGCGCCGATCATCGAGGAGGAAGTGCTGGATTTCCAGACGCTGCCGCTGATCGTGGTGGTCGTCGACGAGCTTGCCGACCTGATGATGACGGCGGGCAAGGAAGTCGAATTCCTCATCCAGCGGCTGGCGCAGAAGGCGCGCGCCGCCGGCATCCACCTGATCATGGCGACGCAGCGGCCGTCGGTCGATGTCATCACCGGGGTCATCAAGGCCAATCTGCCGACGCGAATCAGCTTCCAGGTGACGTCCAAGATCGATTCGCGGACGATTCTGGGCGAACAGGGTGCCGAACAACTGCTCGGCAAGGGCGACATGCTGTGGATGTCGGGCGGCAAGCAGCTGGTGCGCGTCCATGGCCCCTTCGTCACCGATGACGAGGTCGAGGCGGTTGCCGAACATTGGCGCCGCCAGGGCCAGCCGAGCTATGTCGATGCCGTTACCGAGGACCCGACCGATATCGACGGCCAATGGGGCCTCGATGCCCCCGGCGGTGCCGGCCCGCGGCGGCGGCCGGGGCCGGGGTCGGGGCCGGGGTCGGGGCCGGGGTCGGGGTCGGGGTCCGGAACGGGCGCCGGTTCCGACGAGGAAGCCGACAGCTATGCCCGCGCCATCGAAATCGTCGCGGCGGCGCAAAAGGCCTCGACCAGCTATCTGCAGCGGCAACTCCGCGTCGGCTACAACAACGCCGCCCGGCTGATCGAGCGGATGGAAGCCGATGGCTTCGTCTCGAAACCCGATCATGTCGGACGCCGCGAGGTGCTGATTGACGAGACGGGGGCACGCAGGTGACTTGGTCACCGCCAGAATTTCCGTAGTCATGGCAGAACCGGCAGAACCCGCCACGACTTGGAAGCAGTCGGTTTGGGAGGCGCTTCAGCGATTGGCGGCGGCTTCGCACGACAGCGCGATTACGCGCCAACAGATTGTTCAGGACGCTCTACCGTCCATCGTCGCTCGTATCAGATCGACGGGCAAAACAGCTCACCAAACGCTGAGCCGTGTTTTGCAAGAACTTCGCGACGACGGAGTGATAGTTTTTGATGGTGGAGGCAAGTACCGCCTCTCGACCCTTGTGGCCGCGCTGCCCTTGGAACACGCAATTGTAACCGAGATACGGGCGCTGAACTGGGCAAGGCGCGGCCAAAGCACGTTTCGAAAACGGCTTCTCACCCAATGGGGCGCGCGTTGTCCGTTAACATCTATCGGTGAGCCGGAGCTTTTGCGGGCCTCGCATATCGTATCTTGGGACAAATGCGAGCTAGAGGCAGATCGGCTCGAACCGGACAACGGAATACTGCTGTCGGTACTATGGGATGCAGCATTTGATCGACGGTTGGTAACGTTCGACGACTCCGGTCTTGCCTTGCGATGCCACGGCCTTACCGATCTTGGACTGTAAACCCTGAAAGCATTTGGTCGCAGTCGTATCGACGGACTTACTGTCGGGAACCGCGACCGCGTGAAATTGCATCGCGCCAGTTGCCGGCTTGCTTAAAGCGGCGTGCAGTCGGTCGGGGTCGCGGCCACCTCCGCCCTCAGGGCACTTCACCCCCGCACGAACAGCCCGATCGTCAGCCCCGCGCCGATGACGATCACGCCGATTTTCAGAACGCGTTCCGGCACGACCTTGAGCGCTCGCGCGCCGAGCCAGCCGCCGGCCATGGCGCCGGCGCCGATGGCCAGCGCGTGCGCCCATGCTACGGCGCCGGACAGTGCGAACACCACCGCTGCCGAAAGATTGGCCAGCGATACCAGCACGTTCTTGGTGCCGGCGGCGTTGCGGACCGGCATCTGCGCAATCGTCAGCGAAGCCAGCGTCATGATGCCGGCGCCACCGCCGAAAAAACCGCCGTACAGCCCGATGATGCTCTGCGTCAGCACCGTCACCCAAGCCGGCGGCGGTGCGGTGCCAGCGGCGCGTTTCGGGCCGAACGCTCCCCACGCGAAGATCGCGGTGGCGGCCAGCACCAGCCAGGGCACCATCGCGGCAAACACTTTCGTCGGCGTCGCGATCAGCAGGAACGCCCCGCCGATGCCGCCGAAGAAACTGATCAACGCCAGGCTGCGGAACGACAACCGCTCCGCGCCGGCGACCAGCGAACGCCCCGCCCAGCCGGTGGTGACCTGCCCCGGGAACAGCGCGATCGTCGAGGTGATGTTGGCAAGTTTCGGATCGAGCCCGGCGGCGATCAGCGCCGGCAGCGTGATGAACGAGCCACCACCGGCAAGTGCGTTCTGCGCGCCGGCCCAGAAACCGGCAGCCAGGAGCAGGAGCATCATCGTCATCGAGGGCCTTTCGCCGCAGCCGCCCGGCGAAGCAACGGCTTTGGTTGCGGTTTGGCTTTGCAAGCCGCGCCGGGCCGTCTTATCGGTGGCAGTATCGGCGCGGCATGCAAAGTTCGCGCCAGATGATCAGGCGCGTTGCGAGGCGGAATGGCGATGGCAGGCGAACCGGAACTGGCCGAAGCAGCGATCACGGACGCCGGCGAGAACGGCGACGCCGCTGCAGCCGGCGCGCCGCGGCGCGGCCTGTCGGTCGACGGCATCGGCAAGCGATACGACAAGCGCGTCGTGCTGCGCGATGTCTCGCTCACCGTCCGCCGCGGCGAAGTCGTCGGGCTGCTCGGCCCCAATGGCGCCGGCAAGACCACCTGCTTCTATTCGATCATGGGCCTCGCCATGCCCGATTCGGGGCGCATCCTGCTCGATGGCCACGACATCACCGCGCTGCCGATGTACCGCCGCGCGGTGCTCGGCCTCGGCTATCTGCCGCAGGAAACCTCGATCTTCCGCGGCATGACGGTCGAACAGAATATCCTCGCCGTGCTCGAGGTTTCCGAACCCGACCGCGCCCGCCGCAAGGCACGGCTGGAGGAACTGCTCGGCGATTTCCACATCACCCGGCTGCGCAGCGCGCCGGCGATGGCGCTTTCCGGCGGGGAACGGCGGCGCTGCGAGATTGCCCGCGCGCTGGCCGCCAGCCCGTCGATCATGCTGCTCGACGAGCCTTTTGCCGGCATCGACCCGATCTCCATCGCCGATATCCGGGCGCTGGTGGTGCAACTGCGCGACCGCGACATCGGGGTGCTGATCACCGATCACAACGTCCGCGAGACGCTGGAAATCGTCGATCGCGCCTGCATCATCTATGACGGCCGCGTGCTGTTCGAAGGCACGCCGCAGGCACTGGTTGCCGACGAGACGGTGCGCCGCGTCTATCTGGGCGAGGATTTCAGCCTGTGAGCCGCGGGCTCGCGTCGCTGCCATGAGCCTGGGGCCCCGCCTCGAACTGCGCCAGTCGCAGCAGCTGGTGATGACGCCGCAGCTGCAGCTGGCGATCAAGCTGTTGACGCTGACCAATGTCGAGCTGGAAACCTATATCGGCGAGGAACTCGACAAGAACCCGCTGCTGCGCACCGATGGCGAGATCGAAGGCGGCACCGCCGGCGACGGCGCTCCCGGCACCGAAGCGCCCGACACGATCGGTTCGGCGCCGCTCGACGGCGCCTCCAGCCGGCTCGACGAGCTGATCGCCGGGCCCGAGACGGGCGCGCCACTCGACATCGACGCCAGCGCCGATGCCCCGGCTCCCGGCGCCGACCGCGCCGACTGGAGCGAGCGCGGCGGCGAGGCCGGCGAAGCGATCGATTTCGACAGCTTTGCCGGCGCCGAACGCTCGCTGGCCGATGTGCTGGAGGAACAGGCCGGCGCGGCCTTCACCGGGGTCGATCTGGTCATCGCACGCCACCTCATCGATCTGCTCGACGAGGCCGGCTATCTCGGCGAAGCAATTGAGGAAATCGCCGATCGGCTCGGAATCGACGCTGCCGCCGTCGAATGCGTGCTGCTGCGCCTGCAGGCGTTCGAACCGTGCGGCGTCGGCGCCCGCAGCCTTGCCGAATGTATCGCGATCCAGGCGCGCGAGGCCGATCGCCACGATCCGGCGATGGCGGCGTTGATCGCCAATCTCGATCTGGTCGCGCGCGGCGACCTTGCCGGGCTGATGCGCGTCTGCGGGGTCGACCGCGAGGACATCGCCGACATGATCCGCGAGCTGCGCCGCTATGATCCCAAGCCGGGCCTGCGCCACGGCGGCGAACGCCCGTCGTCGGTGGTCGCCGATGTCTTCATCCTGCGCGGTGCCGATGGCGGATGGCGAATCGAGCTGAACCAGGCGACGCTGCCGCGGCTGATCATCGATCGCGACTATCAGGCGGTTCTGGAACGCGGCGCCGACAAGGCGACCAACAGCTTTCTGGGCGATTGCGTGCAGAGCGCCAACTGGCTGTTGAAGGCGCTCGACCAGCGTGCCCGCACCATCATCAAGGTGGCAACCGAACTGGTGAAACACCAGAACGGCTTTTTCGAACATGGCGTTTCGGCGCTGAAGCCGCTGACACTCAAAACCATCGCCGATGCGATCGAAATGCACGAATCGACCGTCAGCCGCGTCACTTCGAACAAATATGTGCAATGCGAGCGCGGCCTGTTCGAACTGCGCTATTTCTTCACCAGCGGCGTCGCCACCGGCACCGGCGGCGAGGCGGCTTCGGCGCTGGCGGTCAAGGATCGCATCGCTCGGCTGATTGCTGCCGAAGGCGATGAAACATTGTCCGACGACAAGCTGGTCGAAATCCTGCGCGCCGAGGGTTTCGACCTGGCGCGCCGAACCGTCGCCAAATACCGCGAGGCGCTGGGGCTCGGCTCCAGCGTCGCACGGCGGCGGGCCCGCGTGCTGGCGGCGGCATGATCGCGGCGCTGCTGCTGGGCGCGGTGACGCCGATCCTGCTGCTCCTGCTGTGGATCGGCTTCGCGAAGCTGCCGCTGGTCATGACGCTGCTGCTGGTGCTGTTCCTCGTGATGGCCGCGGCGGCACCGGCACGGCCCCGCCGGCGGCCCGGGCCTGACGATCCCGCTTCCATCATCGCCGCCGCCAATGCCGCCGCCAATGCCGCTGCAGCGCGCGAGCGCACCCGGCAGCCGCCGCCGGCGCAACGCCCTGCACCCGTGCACCCGTGCACCCCGACCCCGGCCCCGCCGCGCTGTCATCGCGCCTCGGCCACAAGCTGCCGATGGCGATGCGCTGGCGGTCGCCGCGCTATCGTGTCGGGCCGCCGGCGGCGGCGTCCGATGGCGAATAGCGGCAACAGCAAGCGCTGGCCCGGCTTCAGCCCCGGTTCAGCCGCCACGGTCCAGCGCCATGCGATGTCAGATCTTATCCGGCCCCATGTCCGGCCCCGTGTCCGGCTCCGTGTCCGGTGGGCGCTGCTTGTGGCGGCAATGACGGCGGGCATGGCCGCGGTCCCGGCGCCCGCGGCTGCCCAGTCGATCCTGCGCGATGCCGAAACCGAGGCGTTGCTGAAGGACATGTCGCGGCCGCTGATCAAGGCAGCCGGGCTCGACGAGCGATCGGTGCAGATCATCCTTGTCGGTGATGCCAGCATCAATGCCTTTGCCGGCGGCGGCCAGAATGTATTCATTCATTCCGGCCTGATCATCAATGCCGACAACGCCAACATGCTGCAGGGCGTCATCGCGCACGAACTCGGCCATATCGCCGGCGGCCACAATGTCCGCTTCGGCGAGGGCGCCGGGCCAGCGACGAAGATATCGCTGCTGTCGCTGCTGGCGGCGGCCGGCGCCGTCGCGGCGGGCGCGGGGGAGGCGGGGATGGCGATCCTTGGCCTCGGCCAGACGGTGGCGCAGGGTCGCTTCCTCAGCTTCACCCGCGAACAGGAAAGCCGCACCGACCAGGCCGGGGCGAGATATCTCGGGCTGGCCGGCCTGTCGGGGAAAGGCTCGATCGGCTTTTTCGAAAAACTGCAGGGCAATGAATTCCGGCTGGGGGTCCCGCAGATCGAATATGTCCGCACCCACCCGCTGTCGTCGACGCGCATTGCCAATCTGGAATCGATCTACACGGCCGATCCGGCGTGGGACCGGCCGACCGACCCGGCGCTGGAGGCCCGTTTCCAGCGCGTTCGCGGCAAGCTCGTCGGCTATGTCAGCGAACCGGCGCAGGTGTTCCAGACCTATCCCGAAAGCAATGGCACGGTGCCGGCGCGCTATGCCCGGGCCTATGCCTGGCACCGGTCCGCCTATCCGGACCAGGCGATTGCCGAGGCCGACCGGCTGCTGGCCTCAGCGCCGCAGGACGCCTATTTCCTCGAACTGAAGGGCCAGATCCTGCTCGAATCGGGAAGGGTGGAGGAAGCGATCCCGGTGCTGCGCGAGGCGGTGCGCTTCGCACCCGACCAGCCGCTGGTGATGACGCTGCTCGGCCATGCGCTGATCGCCCGCGAAGACAGCGCCAATTTCGGCGAAGCCGAGCCGCTGCTGAAAACCGCGATCGCGCGCGACAAGGACAACCCCTTCGCCTGGTACCAATTGGGCGTCATCTACGATCGCCGCGGCGATGGCCCGCGTGCGGCGCTGGCAGCAGCAGAGCGCTTCACCCTCGAAAACAATCCGCAGGGCGCCATGGCCAATGCCAGGCTGGCGCTGAACGGGCTGCCGCGCGGCACGCCCGATTGGCTGCGCGCCGACGATATCGTGCTGCTCGCCGGTGACGCGCTTGACCGCAAGGGCCGCCGGCGGCGATGAGCGGCGGGTCGGCCACGTCATGGCTCGGCAGGGGACTGGCGATGCAGGTGCGGGCAATCTGGGCGGTGGCGGCGGTTCTGGTCGCCGGGATCGGCGGTGCCGTGCTGGCACAGACCGCCGGCGGGCCACCCGCCGCCTATCGCGCCACGATCGAAGCCATCGTGCGCGACTATATCCTCGCCCATCCCGAAATCATCCCGGAAGCGATGAGCCGGCTGCAGAATCGCGAAGTCACCAAGCTGCTGGAGAACAACCGCAAGGAGATCGAAACGCCGTTCGCCGGTGCCGTCGCCGGCAATCCGCGCGGCGATGTCTCGGTGGTGGTGTTCTTCGATTACGCCTGCCCCTATTGCCGCCAGGGCCATGGCGACGTGCTGGCGCTGGTCAAGCAGGACCCGCAGGTTCGCGTCATCTATCGCGATTTCCCGGTGCTGTCGCCGGCCAGCGACGAGGCAGCGATGGCCAGCCTGTCGGCAGCCACGCAAGGCCGCTACGCCGCCTTCCACAACGCCATGTTCGGGACGCCGGGCCGGGTGGCCCATGAACGCACTGTCGCCATGGTGCGGACCGCCGCGCTCGACGAGATGAAGACGGCGAAGGATCTCGCCTCGCCGGCGCTGAAGGCCGAAATACGAAAGAATCTCGATCTCGGCCGCGCCCTCGGCCTGACCGGCACGCCGAGCTATGTGATCGGCAATCGCATCCTGTCGGGCGCGGTCGGAGTCGACGCGCTGAAATCGGCCGTCGCCGAAGCGCGCTCCGCAAAAGCATCGGCCGAACCGCGTTCGGCGGCTGCCGCCGGCTGACGTCGCCGCCGCCCGCAAACCCGCGCATGATCGACCGCCCCCTCGATATCCCCGACATCCTGCGGCGCAGCGGCCGCGTGCTGGCGCGCGACTTCGCCGCCGTCACCTCCGCCGGGTTCGGCCTGATCATCATCCCGGGCATCGTCACGCGCAGCATCGCCGGCGGCGAGGATTGGCTGACGCTGGCGACGATCCTGCGCGCCGTGCTGGCAATGCTGTTCGTCGCGCTGGTCGGTTACGGCGCGGTGGCGCGGCTGGCCGGGCGGCGGCTGCTGCCGCACGAATTCCTCGTCCAGGGCCTGCTCGCCGCACGGCCGGGGCTGCAATCGGCGCTGGTCGCCGGGGTGGCGGTGGTGGTGGCGCTGACCATCCAGCTTTTCGCCCGCCACGGCACGCTGGCCGGCTGGCTGCTCGACGGCCTGCTGCTCAGCGCCGGGCTATGGGCAGCGACGGTGGCCATGCCGCTGGTGCCGGTGGCGGTGATCGAGCGATTGTCCCCGCTGGCGGCGATGCGGCGCGCCGCGGTGCTGACCGAAGGCCATCGCAACCGGCTGCTGTTGCTTGCGCTGCTGATGGCGGCAGTGATCGGCCCCGCTGCCTTCGCGGCGCAGGCAGCGCCGGGGGAGGCCGGGTTGCTGGTGCGCGCTATGGTCGAATTTCTCGGCTGGGGGCTGGTGGCGACGGTGCCGGCGGTCGTCTATGCGCGATTGGGAGAACGGCCGTGAATGTGCAGCATTTCACTTCGTTCGACGGCACCCGCATCGCCTGGACCGAGATCGGCAGCGGCCGGCCGATCGTGCTCCTCCACGGCCTGTTCAGTTCGGCGGCGATGAACTGGCATCGCTATGGCGCCGCCGCCGAAATCGCCGCCGCCGGCCGGCGCGTCATCGCCCCCGATCACCGCGGCCATGGCGACAGCGATGCGCCGCACGACGCCGCCGCCTATCCGCCCGATGTGCTGGCGATGGATGTCGAGGCGCTGGTGGCCCACCTGCAGCTCGATGATTTCGATCTGGGCGGCTATTCGCTCGGCGCGCGCACCGCCGTACGGCTGCTGGCGCGCGGGATGGTGCCGCGGCGCTGCGTTCTGGGCGGCATGGGCCTTTCGGGCATCATCGGATCAACCCAGCGCGCCGAATTCTTCCTGAAAGTGATGACACAGCCCGATGGCTGGGCACCGGGCAGCGCCGAACATTTCACCGCGGCCTTCATGAAGCAGAACCGCATCGACACCGTCGCCGTGGCACAGGTGCTGCGGGCGCAGTTGCAAACGCCGGTCGAGACACTGCGCACGCTGGCGACGCCGACGCTGGTGGTGTGCGGCATCGACGATGCCGACAATGGCTCGGCCGCCGACCTCGCGCTGGAACTCCCGAATGCCGCCCATGTCGCGATACCCGGCAACCACATGAGCGCCGTGACCAAGGCGGATTTCGGGGCTGCGATTGCGGCGTGGTTGCAGCATTAGAGTGAAGGGAAGTGTGCCTCCGGCGGCGGGGGGCGAAGGGCCCCCCCCCCCGGGGGCCCCGATCTTACCAACGTGCCGAACACCCCGCGAAAAACTAACCAAAATAGGGAACCCCCAAAT
>JBBQWE010000099.1:0-9894 GCA_038210855.1 Sphingomonadales bacterium
CAAAGCGCGGCATCTCCGGCGCAAAGCGCGGCATCTCCGGCGCAAAGCGCGGCATCTCCGGCGCAAAGCGCGGCATCTCCGGCGCAAAGCGCGCCCGGGCTTCGCGCGCGGCGCGTCTGTTCCGACCCGGCGATGTCAAAGAGCGAAAGGCATTCCGTTCCTATCAGAAGAGGATGGCTGTAGGACAGGCCGGGACGCCGGGTGGCTTCTGCCCCCGTTCCCCGCCCCCAGTTCCCCGCCCCCAGTTCCCCGCCTCAGCCGGCGTGCCGCAGCACCTCGTCCACCCACGCCGGCACAAGCAGGCTTGCCGGGCCGTGGCGGGCTTCGTCGAACACCGGGGTGCCGGCGCTGGGATCGAGGTTGAGCTCCAGTGTCGCTGCCCCGGCGTCGCGGGCCCATTCGACAAAGCCCGCCGCCGGATAGACGGCGCCCGACGTGCCGACCGAAACGAACAGGTCGCAGCCAGCGATCGCCTCGCCGATGCGGTCCATGTGATAGGGCATCTCGCCGAACCAGACGATGTCGGGCCGCAGCCGCGGCGCAGCGCAGCGCGGGCAGGGCGAATTGTCGCCGAGGTCGCCCGTCCACGGCGTCGCGGCACCGCAAGCTGCACAAAGCGCGCTGTTCAGCTCGCCGTGCATATGCAGCAGGCGCTTCGATCCGGCGCGGTCGTGGAGATCGTCGACATTCTGCGTCACCAGCAGCAGTCCGCCGTGCCATTCGGCATCGAGCCGTGCCAGCGCGAGGTGGGCGGCGTTCGGCACCACGCTGCGCAGCGCCGCGCGGCGAGCGTTGTAGAAGCGCTGCACCAGCACCGGGTCGCGGCGGAAGGCCTGCGGGGTCGCCACGTCCTCGACCCGGTGGCCCTCCCACAAGCCATCGGGGCCGCGGAAGGTCGGCACGCCGCTTTCGGCCGAAATGCCGGCGCCGGTGAGGATGACGATTTTATGAATGGCCATGATGCCCAACGATAGCATGTTGCCGGCCATGGTTGCACCGCCTGGCGCACCGGTCCAAGGACAGGGGATGGCAGCAACGCGCATCAGGATCGGCGTGCTCGGCGCCGGCGGGCGGATGGGGGAGGCGGTGATCGCCGCCGTCGCCGGCGAGCCGCGCGCCGTGCTGTCCGGCGCTATCGAACGCGCCGGCCATGGCGCCGTCGGCCGGGCGCTCGGCGCGCCGTTCCCGGCATCGATGACGATCTGTGCCAATCCGGGGCCGCTCGCCCATGCCAGCGACGTGCTGATCGATTTCACCTCGCCGGCGGCGCTCGAGGCGACGCTGGAATCGGCCTGCGATGCCGGCTCGGCGATCGTCATCGGCACCACCGGGCTGGAAGCGCGCCACCACGCCATGATCGACCAGGCGGCGAAATCCTTGGCCGTCCTGCAGGCCGCCAATACCAGCCTGGGGGTTGCCGTGCTGACCCGGCTGGTGGCGCAGGCGGCGGCAGCGCTCGACTGGGATATCGAGATTGCCGAACTGCACCACCGTGCCAAGGTCGATTCACCGTCGGGCACTGCGCTGGCGCTCGGCGAAGCAGCGGCGGCGGCGCGCGGCCGGTCGCTCGCCGAGGTCGCGGCGCGCGGTCGCGATGGGCAGGGTGCTCGGGTGGCCGGCGAAATCGGCTTCGCAGCGCTGCGCGGCGGCACCGCGGCGGGCGACCATCTCGTGCTGTTCGCCGGCGATGGCGAGCGCATCGAGCTTGGCCATCGTGCCGAAAATCGCATGATCTTCGCGCGCGGCGCACTGCGGGCAGCGCTGTGGCTCGCCGGGCGGCCAGCGGGACGGTATACGATGGATGACGTACTGGGGCTTTGATCGCGGGCCGCGCGGGTGCGAAGGTAGATGCCCCCGGCGGCTGGGGCGCGAGGCCCTTGTTCCTTCTTCTTCGGTATCAGGCTGCCTGCATCCGATAGGTCGACAGCGCTTCGGCGATCACCCGCCCGACTTCGCGGCGTTCGTCTGCCGACAGGAAGCCGCCGACGCGGACGCGCCGGCCGCGCGCGCACAGGAAGACATGGGCGTCGCCGAGCGGGGTTTCCTCCACTGCGACGCGTGTCCAATAGGCCTCCAGTCGCCAGCGCCGGCTGATGCCGGTGTGGCTGACGGCATGGATGGTCAGGTCGTCGCCGGTGAGCAGCACATGTTCCTTCGCCTTGCCGGTGGCGTTGTTGGCGCGCAATGCCCACCACAGCGCGGCGACATCGAGGAACAGGAACGGCAGGATCGGCCAGGCACCGAGTGCCAGGAAGCGCAGCGCGCCGAGGAAGAACACCAGCCCGACCCCGCCGACGACCCAGCGCATATGCTGCGGTGCGAGCGAGCGATTGGGGGTGAGGGTGAGATCGAGCACCAACGACATTCGGTCACGATATCGCAACGCCGCTTGCCTTCCCATGGCCCGCGACGTCAAAGCGCGGGGCATGACGCCGGACCAGATCGAACAGTTTTTCACCCGCCTCGCCGCCAGCGCCCCGGCGCCGATGACGGAGCTTGAGCATGTCAATGTCTATACGTTGCTGGTCGCGGTGGTGCTGTCGGCGCAGGCGACCGATGTCGGCGTCAACAGGGCGACGCGGGCGCTGTTCGAGGTGGTGACCACGCCGGCGGCGATGCTGGCACTGGGCGAGGAGGGGTTGAAGGCGCACATCCGCACCATCGGGCTGTTCAACGCCAAGGCGCGCAACGTCATCGCGCTGTCCGAAATCCTGGTGCGCGATTTCGGCGGCGAAGTGCCGCAGGACCGCGACGTGTTGCAGACCCTGCCCGGCGTCGGCCGCAAGACCGCCAATGTCGTCGTGAACGTGGCATTCGGCGAGGAGACGTTCGCCGTCGACACCCATGTCTTCCGGGTTTCCAACCGCACCGGCATGGCGCCGGGCAAGACGGTGCAGGCGGTGGAAGCCGGGCTGGAGGCGTGCGTACCACCGCCGTTTCGCCGCGATGCGCACAATTGGCTGATCCTGCACGGCCGCTATGCCTGCACGGCACGGCGGCCACGCTGCCCCGCCTGCGTGGTGCACGACTTGTGCGGTTTCGACGACAAGACCGCCGCGGCAGCGCCTGACAGCCAGGCCTGAACCGTGAGCAGCGAGCAACAAGCGACGGGAGCCGGCGAGTTCAGCCGGCGTTCACTGCCCGGGCGGCATAGCCCACCCGGCGTAGCAGTTGCGTAGCTTACCATGGTTCCCGGCGGGGCGGCGTACCGGCCCCGCCCGCCTTTGCCAGCCAGTGTCTTGGCCCGTGTTTGTGCCAGATGTTTTCGCTCGTCCGCCGGAGAAAGTCATGCCCTTGCCGCGCCTTGGCGTTGTTTTCCTGCTGCCGCTGGTCGCGGCGGCGTGCAGCACGACCGCGCCGGCGCCTGTCGCCGTGCCGCCGGCCGGCAGCGCTGCGAGCGAAAGTGCCGCTGCCAGCCCTCCGGCCGCCGCCGATGCCCCGGCGCGGACGTGCGTGCTGCTGCAGAACATCCGCGAGACGCGCGTCATCAACGACCAGACGATCGATTTCTACCTTCGTGATGGCAAGGTGCTGCGCAACACGCTGCCGAATCGTTGTCCCAATCTGGGTGTCGAACGCGCTTTCACCTATGCAACGTCGATTACGCAATTGTGCAATGTCGACATCATCACGGTAATCAACCAGGGCGGCGGCAACATGCTCGGCGCGCGCTGCGGGCTCGGCAAGTTCACGCCCTACGACCCGCCGCCGCGTCGCTGACCGGCCGGCAACGGCACTGGCGTTTCCGCGCCGGCATTGCTAGACGGCTCAAAGGCACCCGTAGCTCAGCTGGATAGAGCGCTGCCCTCCGAAGGCAGAGGCCACTGGTTCGAATCCAGTCGGGTGCACCACGCAGTGATGCAGGCGTCGGACGCGGCCGTATTTCCCGTGCGAATTCCGCGGCTTTGCTGGCCGCACCGATTTGGGTTGGGGGCCGGGAGCGTTTTGCCGGTGCTGTGGGCCTTGAAACAGATCGTTCGTCACCCGCGGCAATATGATCGAACCGCAAAGAATGCGGCGGACAGTTTTGAAAACTGCGCTGCACTTTGCCAGACCAAAGGCAACAACCTCGGGCAGTTTTCGTCAGCGCCCGATCCGGATCATTGACCGGTCCTCCCGTTCAACAGCGAGATCGCTCAGGCAGGTCGTCTGCGCTCGGATGCTGTTCACATTTGCGGCATCTTTTGGTTCCTCGACGTCAGGCTTGCCAGATCGGCGATCCGGCGCGCTCGCGTGTCGGGCCTCTTTGCGGAAGCCAGCCAGCGAAGCACGTTGCGTCGGTAGGATGGCGCGAAGGCTGCAAACAGCGCCTCTGCTTCGGGGTGATCACGCAGGGCGGCGCGCAAATCTTCGGGCACGGTCAGCGCGTCGATCGCGGCCTGGGCGTTCCACAAGCCCTGCTGCTTCGATCGCTCCACCGCGGCCCGGCCGGGCTCGCACATCCGGCCCTCGGCTTCGAGGCGTTCGACGCGAACCTTGTAGCTTTCGGCCCAGACCTGCTTCCGGCGCGGCGAGATCAATTGCATCGTGCGCCGGTCGCCGAGTTTCCGGCGGATGCCGTCGATCCAGCCGAAGCAGAGCAATTCGTCCAGAACATCCCAGCGGCCGACGTATCTTTCGGGAACCGACTTGAGGAACGTCACGAGCCAGACGCCCTCGGTTCGCACGTGGTTGAGGGCCAGCCAGTCATGCAACTGCCCGGTGCTTTCTACCTCTACCTGCTGGAAGCGATCGGTGGCGAGCATCAGGCGGTCGCCGCGCGAAGCTGGCTGTCTCCAGAATCATTGCCAGCGGGTACTGCCACTTGCAGCCACAATGCATAAAGCGCGGGAACGAAGAACAACGTCAATACCGTGCCGACGGACACTCCGCCGATCAGCACGAACGCCAGGGGCCCCCAGAAGGTCGAAAGCGTCAGCGGAATGAACGCCAGGACGGCGGCAAGCGCAGTCAGCACCACCGGGCGGGCGCGGCGAACCGTGCTTTCGACGATGGCGTCATAATCCGACAGCCCCGCCGCCGTGTCGGCCTGGATCTGGTCGACGAGGATCAGCGTGTTGCGCATCAGGATGCCGGCAAGGCCGATGAGGCCGAGGATCGCCACGAAGCCGAACGGTTGCCGGAACAGCAGCAAGGCCAGCGTCGCACCGATCAGCCCGAGCGGCGCCGTCGCAAAGGTCAGCGCCATCAGCTTGAACGATCGCACCTGCAGCATGATGAACAGCAGCATGAAGCCGATCGTTACCGGTGCGGTTGCAGCGATGGCGACATTGGCCTTGGCCGATTCCTCCACCGTGCCGCCGGTCTGCACCGAATATCCGGCCGGAAGCCTGGCCTTGATGCCCTCCAGCAGCGGCAGAATGCCGGCAGTGGCGTCGGGCGGCTGCACCCCCGGTGCCGTATCGGCACGCACCGCGATGAACGGCTCGCGGTTCCAGCGCCGCAGCAGCGGTTCGCCCGGCTCGACGACGATGCTGCCGACATTGGCGAGCGCAATGCGCGCGCCGGTGGCCGTCACCAGGGTCGCCGATTCCAGCCGGGCTGCATCGGCCCGGTCGGCGCGGCTCGCGCGAACCACGATATCGACGGTGCGATTGCCGTCGCGAAGCTGGGCAGCGGTTTCGCCCGACAGCGCTGTTCCCAACTGCCGTGCCGCCGTTTCGGGCGTCAGGCCGATCAACGCCAGCCGCGCGGCATCGAAGCGGACACGAAGCTCGGGCACGCGGTCGCCATATTCCAGATGCGGATCGCGGATGGTCGCGCTGCCGGCCATTGCTGCGCGCACTTGTTCGGCCGTGCGGCGCAGCACGGCCATGTCGGGCCCGTGTACGCGGAAGACCACGGGATATTGCACCGGCGGACCGAGAAACAGCGTCGTGGTGCGAACCCGCGCCCCCGGGAACACCCCGGCGTCGGTGGCGCGGCGCACCCGGGATTCCAGGGCATCGCGGCTGGCCCGATCCGGGGTCCGGATGACGATCTTGGCAAAACCGGGATCCGGCGTTTCGGGGTTGAGCGACACGACGAAACGCGGCGCGCCGGCGCCGATATAGCTTGTGATCGACGTCGGCTCCGGCTGTCTCTGCAGAAAGGCCTCGACACGCGTCACCACAGCTTCCGTCGAACGGATCGACGCGCCGTGCGGCATCTGGATATCGATCAGCAACTCGCCGCGGTCGGAGGTCGGGAAGAACTGCTTTTCGACGATTCCCATGCCGAGCCCGGCGAGGACGAACGCCGCGACGGTCGCGACAACGACCGTTTTGCGGCGCAGCACCGCCCGGCGGACCCAGTGGCGCAGCCGCGCATACCGGGGGCCGGCGTAAATGGCGCCGTGGCCGCCGGGCACCGGCCGGATCTCGGGGAGCATCTTCACGCCGAGATAGGGGGTGAAATACACCGCCACGAACCAGCTCACCAGCAGCGAAAAGCCGACAATCCAGAAAATGTTGCCGGCATATTCGCCCGAAGAGGACGCGGCAAAGCCGATCGGGATGAAGGCGGCGATGGTCACGAACGTCCCCGACAACATCGGTCCGGCCGTTGCGCCCCAGGCGAACGTCGCCGCCGCTGTCCGATCGAGGCCCTCCTCCATCTTCACCACCATCATTTCGATGGCGATGATGGCATCGTCGACCAGCAGTCCGAGCGACAGGATCAAGGCACCCAGCGTGATGCGATCGAAATCGCGGCCGGTAACCAGCATGATGACGAACACGGCCGCCAGCGTCAGCGGCACCGAGGCTGCAACCACCAGGCCGACGCGGAAACCCAGCGCCCACAGGCTGACCACCAGCACGACTGCCAGCGCCGCTGCGAACTTCAACATGAATTCGGTGTAGGCGGCATCGATCACCGCCGCCTGGTTCGCCACGCGTATCAGCGTCAGCCCGAGCGGCAGTTCGGCACGCAGCGCATCGGCCCGGGCGGCAAGCGCGTCACCAAGGGCAAGGCCGTTCCAGCGCGGCTTCATCACCACGCCGAGCATGATCGCCAGCTTGCCGCCGTGGCGAACGAGGTGGTTCGGCGGATCCTCATAGCCGCGGCTGACGCTGGCGATGTCGCCGATGGTGAGCGAGCGGCCACCCGCCACGACGGGAAGGCCGCGGATGGCGTCGAGGCTGGAAAGCGCCCCGTCGAGGCGCACGCGCAACGATGGCCCGTGCGTTTCGATCACTCCGGCCGCTGCCACGGCATTGGCGCGGGCAACTGCGGTGGTGACATCGGCGATACCGATTCCCAGCGACTGCACGCGGGCCTGGTCGATCTCGACGAAGATACGCTGCGGCTGCTCGCCGAGGATGTTGACCTTGGCAACGCCCGGCACCGCCAGCAAACCCGACCGCAGCGTTTCGGCGACCTGGCCGAGTTGCCGATGCGGCAGCCCTTCGCCTTGCAGGGCATAGAGCGAGAAACAGGTATCCGAAAATTCATCGTTGAAGAACGGCCCGACGACGCCGCGCGGCAGGTTGGCCGCTTCATCCGACAGCTTCTTGCGCACCTGGTACCATTCATCGGCAACCGCCGATGGCGGGCTGTTGTCGGTCAGCGTCACCTGCATAACCGCGATGCCGGGGCGCACTGTGGTTTCGACGCGATCGAACCAGCGCAATTCCTGCAGCCGCTTTTCGAGGCGGTCGGCGACCTGGGTCTGCATTTCGAGCGCGGTGGCGCCGGGCCAGGCCGCGGTCACCACCATCGTCTTGACGGTAAAGGCCGGATCTTCGGCGCGGCCGAGCTTCAGGAAGGCGACGGTGCCGGCGATCGCCACCGCGAGAATGAGAAAGAGGGTCAATGACGGATAGCGAACGCCGGCCGCCGAAAAATTCGGTCCGTTCACTGCGGCAAGCTCCCGATCCGAACGCGCTGGCCCTGGTTGAGCAAATGGCTGCCCAGTGCCACGATCCGTTCGCCGCCCCGCAGGCCGGCGATCAGCATCGCGCGATCACCCTGCACCGAACCAACGCCACCCGGCGGGAGCGACACGGTGTTGTCGCGGCCGACGACCCAGACGCCCGGCCCGCCGCCGCGATCGATCAGTGCGCCGATCGGGACTGCAAGAAGTCGGGGTGCGCGCGCGTCCGCGGGGTTTGCCGCAAAGGTCAGCGTCACGGTGCTGCCGGGCGGAACCGCTGCGGCGCCGGCCAGTGCGTAACGCGCCTCGAAACTGCGGGTCGCGGCATCGGCGGCGCCCGCGACCTCGCGCAGGGTCGCGGCATGGTCGCGGCCGTCGCCCAGAATCGTCGCGATTGCCCGCGCCGGCAGCGCCGCACGCATCGCTTCGGGTACCGCCACGACGGCATCGCGCCCGCCGGCGCGTGACAGCCGCACCACGGCTTGCCCGGGCTGCACGACCTGCCCCGGTTCCGCCAGCAGTTCCGAAACGATGCCATCCGCGTCGGCGACGAGCGTGGCGTGGCGCTGCTGGTTGGCAGCACGGCCGGCAGCAGCACGCGCCGCGGCCGCGCGCGCCTCCGCGGCGGCAAGCTCGGCGATTGCGGCCGCCGCTGCAGCCTTCGCGGCATCGAACGATTGTTGCGAGATGCCACCGGCGGCGACCAGCGGCGCGAGGCGGCGTTCGTCGTCGGTGGCGCGCGTCGCCAGCGCGCGGGCCACGGCCACGGCGCGATCCGCCGCGACCGCCTGCGCCTGCGCTTCGGCCGCGCCGAAGGCAAGATCGTCGACATCGAGGCGGGCAAGCGCTTGCCCGCGAACGACGGCTTCGCCGCGGCGGACCGGCCGCGCGACGATCTGGCCGCCGACGCGGAAGGCGAGTGCCGAATCGACACGCGCCCGCACTTCACCGGTCAGTCGCCGGGAGTGTTCGGCGCCGCCTTGCACGACGATGGTCGCTACCAATGGTGCCGGCCGCTCGGGAACGGCCTCGCTGCACGCCGCGAGCAGCGCAGCGGCGAACAATGTACGGATCGGTCTGTATCGTTTCACGCCATGCCTCACCCCGTCGAGTCGGGCGGGATTAGTTACGCGTGACGATTGCGTCAATCCATCACTTGCCAACAAGATCGGGGTTGGCGAGCTTGCGGTCAGCCTTTCGCCATTCCGCGCAGCGCAAGGTCGGCCATGTTCCGCGCATGGCGCGGCAAGTCGATGTTGTCGCTGAGATGTTCGAGCACCTGCGGGTGCGCGAATGGCACCATCGAGATCCAGAGCGCATCGACGACGTCGGCCAGCGGAGTCCGTGTTTCGAATTCGCCCGACGCTCGGCCGGCCACGACAATGTTGCGCGCCGACTGGCGCATCGTGTCCTTCAGCCGCTCGACCGATTGATAGCGTGCGTCGAGGCCGGCCCGCACCAGGTCGTGCATCTTGCGTTCTTCAAGATACAGCGCCACCGACCGTTCGAGCAGAACATTGTACAACAAGCGCAAGCGCTCGGATGCCGGCTTGTCGGCCTGGGCGATCCTGTCCAGTTCCGTCCCGATCCGCTCGACCATCTCGCCGACCATGGCTTCGCAAATCGCCACCTTGGAAGCGAAGAACTTGTAGATATACGCTGTCGAGATGCCGAGATCGGCGGCGATGTCGGCCACCGTCGTCTTGGTATAGCCATAGTGGCGGAAGCGCGCTTCGGTGGCTTCGAGGATTCGCCGGCGCACGTCGTGCCCGGGGGCACCGCGCATGCCGGGCAGTTCGATCGCGGGGTCACCGTGCGCCATGGCCAGCATGTGCCCCCTCGGCCCGCACGGTGCAAGCCCGTGGCATGCCTGACTCGAAGTGACATAAAACGCATTTCATCACTCATGATGCGAAACGTTCCTTCCCTGGTGGCTGTCGCCGCTGCTGCTTTGCTGGGCTCCGTCGCTGCGGCGGCCGCCCCGCCGCAGCGCGCCGCCCCGCCGCAGCGCGCCGCCCCGCCGCAGCGCGCCGCCCCGC
>JBBQWE010000100.1:0-9739 GCA_038210855.1 Sphingomonadales bacterium
ATGGGCGCTGGATCGCCGGGCCGACCACCGGTCGCTACGATGACCGCGGCCGCTGGATCGCCGGCGCGCCGGCCGGCCGCCAGGGGCCGGACGGCCGCTGGATCGCCGATCCGCAGCCGGGATAGTGGAACAATGGCCGCGGGGTGCGTGGCCAGTCGATGGGCTATTATGATGCGCAGGGCCGCTGGATCAGCCAGGGCAGTTTCGGGAACGGCGGATTCCAGGACCGCGACGACCGCCGCGACGACCGCCGTGACGACGGCCGTGACGACGGTCGTGACGACGGTCGTGACGACCGGGACCGCTATGATCGCGACGGCATGGCGCCGGGCCATTATGACCGCTCCGGCCGCTGGATCGCCGAACCATCGCTGGGCCGTTACGATGCCGAGGGCCGCTGGATCGACGGCGAACCCGCCGGTCGCCGGGATGCTCGCGGCAATTGGGTCGCCGATCCGCAGCCGGGTTATTGGAACAACGGTCGCTGGCAGCGTGGCCAGGTCGTCGGCAGCTATGACGAGCGGGGCCGCTGGATCGCCGCGGCGAACGGCAACGGCAATGGCTTCGATGATGACGGGCAGGATAACGAGCGCCGTGACGTGCGCGCCCGGATCGATCGCCTGGGCCAGCGCATCGAGCGGGGCATTGCCGATGGCAGCCTGAACCGCACCGAAGCGCAGTTCGTGCAGACCGATCTGGCCTCGATCCGCCGCTACGACCGCCAGCTGCGCGACCGTCGCGGCAATCTCTCGGTTCGCAACGAGGCCTATATGCAGACCCGCCTCGATCGCCTTGCCGGGCTGCTGCGCGGTTATCGGCAGCGCTGACGTGATGGCCGGCGGCGGGGGGCGTGGCCCCCGCCGCCTGTCTCCCGTGTCAGCGCTTGCGAAGGAAGCCGCGGATATCGGACGACAGTTTCGCCAGGTCGTCGCCGCGCACGTACATCATGTGGCCCGACTGGTAATAGTGGAACTCCACCCGGTCGGCCGGAAAGCCCGGGCGGGTCAGCGATTGTTCGGCGCCGAAGAACGGCGTGGCGAAATCATAATAGCCCTGGCCGACGAAGATCCGCATGCCGCTGTTCTCGCGCATCGCGCGCGACAGATAGGGGGCGACGTTGACATAGGTGGTGCCGTCGCGGCCGCCGCCCAGTTTCCAGTCCCAATCGCGGACGCCGCCGATGGTCACATACTGGCGTTCGGATTTGTAGCCGAGATCGCTGCGCACATAGGCGTTCATCGCGGCGGTATAGCTGGCGTCGATGCCGTAGAAGCTGGGATCATTGTCCGGCCCTTCGCCGGCGTTGTCGTAATCGATCCCGAGGTAGCGCGCATCGAGACGGCCGACCGTCTGGCCGCGGGTCCGCAGCAGTTCCTTGTAGAAGCGCTGCGACGAGACGCGCAAATTGGCGCGTTCCAGATAGTCTTCGGAAAGCCCGGTGAAGCCGGCCAGTTGCCGGCGCACGGCGGCGCGTTCGTCGGCGCCGAGCGAATTTCCCTTCAGCAGCGCGGTGATGTACGGCCCGCGCGCGAAATCGCGTGCCGCTGCCAAGAACGCCACCTGGTCGGCGGGCTGGGGCGTCAGCGCCGGATTCAGGGCCTTGTGATACCAGGCCACCGCCGCCATCGATGGCAGGGTGACGACATATTGCATCTCATTGCCTTCGGTTTCGGCTTCGGCACCGAAATCGAGGATCGTCGAAATGAGGATGACGCCGTTGACGGCGACATCATTGTAGCTGCCTTCCAGCTCGTTGATCAGCGCGGCCGACCGGGTAGTGCCATAGCTTTCGCCGCCGATGTATTTCGGTGCGTTCCAGCGGTTGTTCTCGCTCAGCCACAGCCGGATGAATTCGCTGATCGACTTGGCGTCCTGCGTCACGCCCCAGAAGGCCTTGGCCTCCGTCTTGCCGAGCGCCCGCGAAAAGCCGGTGCCGACCGGATCGATGAAAACGATATCGGTGACGTCGAGCAGCGAATCCGGGTTGTCGACGATCGGATAGGGCGGCGCGCCATCGTCCTTGGCATCGGGCAGGCGAACGCGCTTCGGCCCGAAGGCGCCCATGTGCAGCCACAGCGAGCCTGACCCCGGGCCGCCATTGTAGAGGAAGGTGATCGGTCGGTTGGGGTCGGCACCGTCCTTGACATAGGCGGTGGAGAAGATCGCCGCGGTCGGCTTGCCGTCCTTGTCCTTCAGATAGGTTTCGCCGGCGGTGGCGGTATAGGCGACGGGCGTGCCGCCGAAGCGGCCGGTGTGCTTCGTCACGCTGCGCTGCGGTGGCGGGATGTCATCGGGTTTTTCGGCTTTCGCCGGCGGCGCTTCCTGGGCGGCAATCGGCGTTGCGGAGGCGAGCAGCAGGGCGAGGGTGAGACGAGCGATCATGCCGCCACGGTAGCCGGCGGCGACGGGGGAGGAAAGAGGCGCGCCCGCCCCGAAAAAAAGCGGGGGAGTCAGGCTTCTGCCCATTGCGCGCGCCGCCAGCCCTGCGCGCGCAGCAGCACGGTCAGGTCGCCGTGGCGGACAGCGGCATCGGCGGCGGCGGCGGCCTTCGGCTTGGCGTGATAGGCGATGCCGAGCCCGGCGGCTTCCAGCATCGGGATATCGTTGGCGCCATCGCCCACTGCCAGGCACGCCGCCATCGGCACGCCGGCAGCGACCAGCGCGGCGCGTTTCGCAGCGGCATCGACGATCGGCCGCGCGACGGTGCCGGCGAGACGGCCAGCGTTGATTTCGAGGACATTGGCGTG
Organism: Sphingomonadales bacterium; assembly: GCA_038210855.1. Taxonomy (GTDB): domain Bacteria; phylum Pseudomonadota; class Alphaproteobacteria; order Sphingomonadales; family Sphingomonadaceae; genus Sandarakinorhabdus. The sequence goes on from JBBQWE010000100.1 coordinate 2,748, forward strand.
AACCCCGGCAAAGCCGATGGCGGCGGCGACCGGCCGGGCGAACGCCGTGAAGCCGCCGGAAATCAGGATGGTGCGCGCGCCGGCCGCCGCCATGGTGCGGACCAGCGCCACGGCGCCGGGCATCAGCCGCACCCGTTCCTCGCGGCAGCGATCGATGACGGCGGCGTCCATGCCCTTCAGCAACGCGACGCGGGCATCGAGTGCCTCGGCAAAATCCAGTTCCCCGCGCATCGCCGCTTCGGTGACCGCTGCGACTTCGGCCTTCAGCCCGGCATAATCGGCGAGTTCGTCGATGCATTCGCATTGGATCATCGTCGAATCCATATCGGCGATCAGCAGCGCCTTGCGGCGCGGGCCGGCGTCAGGCTGCACCACGACATCGACCGCCGGCAGCGCAGCTTCGAGGGCGGCTCGGAGCGCCGGTGCGTCGCTGCCCGTCACCGCGATATCGAGCGCATCCCCCGCATCGATCCATTGCGCCGGCCCGGGTTCGGCGCCGAGCGTGCGGATCGCATCGCTTGCCGCGGCGGCGTCACCCTGCGACAAGCGACCTTCGGCGACGAGCGTGACGATGAACAGACCCATGGTGGCCGTCATTGCAGGGCCGACGGCAAGCGGCAAGTCGGCGCTGGCGCTTGCCCTGGCCCGCGCGCGCGGCGGCACCATCATCAACGCCGATGCCAGCCAGCTTTATGCCGATCTGCGCATCCTGACGGCGCGGCCGACGCCCGAAGAAGAAGCCGCGGTGCCGCACCGGCTGTACGGCGTTCTCGACGGCGCCGAAATCGCCAGCGCCGCCGGCTGGGCCGGGATGGCACGCGCCGCCATCGCCGCAACACTGGCTGCGGGACGGCTGCCGGTGCTGGTGGGTGGGACTGGCCTGTATCTGCGCACGCTGATCGATGGCATCGCCCCGGTGCCGGACATTCCCGACGATGTTCGCGAAGCCGTGCGCGCGCTGCCGCCCGGCGCAGCGGCCGAGCTTTTGCGACGCGAGGACCCGGCGATGGCAGCGCGGCTGAAGCCCGGCGACCGGCAGCGCATCGCGCGCGCGCTGGAGGTCGTTCGCGCCACCGGGCGGTCGCTGCTGGCGTGGCAGGCCGAACCCGCCGGCGGCATCGCCGGCAGCCATGAGGTGCGCGCCATGCGGGTCGGGCTGCCGCGGCCCGAACTTCATGCCCGCGCCGACCGGCGGCTTGCGGCAATGGTGGCAGCGGGGGCGCTGGATGAAGTCGCAGCGCTGGTGGCGCGGCGGCTGCCGGCGGATCGGCCGGTGCTGCGCGCGCTCGGTGTGCCCGAATTCGCCCGCGTGCTGGCGGGCGAGATGACGCTGGACGAAGGCCGTGCCGCCATCGCACTCGCCACCAGGCGCTACCAGAAGCGCCAGCAGACCTGGGGCCGCAACCAGACGCCGGACTGGCCGGAAGTGTCGGAAAAACTTACACCGGCGGAATGTCTTGCAATCTAACACACTGGAATCATGAAGTTGACACATCTGGCACATTAGTTGCAGCAAAGTTAGCAGGGTCGGAAAAGGCCGGAAACAGTCTCCAGCCTTTTGTCTCGGGTCGCACAGGGAGCATTGCAACGTGAAGCTTTCCATCATCGCCGGCGCCGTTGCGCTTGCCGCCGCCTCGCCGGCCTTCGCTGTCACCAATCTGATCGTCAACGGCAGCTTCGAAGCTGCCGGTACGACCGGCACCGGTGCCTTCACTGCTTGGAGCAAGACCAACGTGCCGAGCAATGCGCCGGCCAGTGTCATCGTCTACAACAGCACCGCCGCCTATCCGACCAGCGCCTTCAATGAAGCCGTTACGCCCGATAACAATGCCGCCAGCGGCAGCCCGGATGCGGTCGGCAACTTCGCGGCGTATTTCGTCGGCGATTTCTCGAACAACGAAGCGATCAACCAGCTGACTTATCTGACGCCGGGCAACTATCGCGTCGGCTTCAGCTATTATCTGACTGCGAACGGCCTCTCTAACATCAACAACAGCAGCTTCGCCGCCACCATCATTGGTATCTCGGTTGCTTCGACGTCGATCAGCGGTTCGTCGCCGCCCCAGGCCTGGCAATATGCCTCGGGCGTCGGCCAGATCACCGTCGCCGGCTTTTACAACACGGCGTTCGTGTTCAACTCGAACGGCAGTCCGGCCAAGGACATCGTGATCGATCGCGTTTTCGCCATCGCCACCAGGGATGCTGCCGATGTCATCATCCCGCCGAACCCGACCTTCGTTCCCGAACCGGCCAGCTGGGCGATGCTGCTCGTTGGCTTCGGCATGGTCGGTTCGGCGCTGCGCCGTCGCAAGGCCGTCGTCGCCGCCTGATTTCGAACAGGGGCAAAATCAGCGCCGGTGGTGGGGTGGCCCATCACCGGCGTTTTTTGCGTCGCCAGACCGCGCACAGGCGTGGCCGATACGCTTTCTTAAGCGCAATCGGTTTCACTGGGCTCCCGCAACCTGGGATGGAGCCAATGATGCTGCGAATTCTGGCCGCTGCGGCGGCACTGGGCCTGGCCGTTTCGACGGCTGCCGCGGCCGCCGCGCCGAACGTCTATGTCTTCGGTGACAGTTTCGTCGATTCGGGCAATGCCTATCTCGGCACCCTGCCGTTCGTGCCGCCGCTGCCAGGGCCGGCGGCCGACCCGGCGCAGGGCTATTTCGAGGGACGCTTCGGCGATGGCTTCAACTATGCCGACATTATATCGCGCCGCCTGACCGGGAGCGTCACCACGCCTTTCCTGGCCGGCGGCAGCAATTTCGCCGTCGGCGGCGCACGGGCCGCCACCGATCGCGTCATTCCGCCGTTTCCGGGGGCCATTCCCAGCCTGCCCAACCAGCGCCTGCTCTACGACAGCGTCAGCGGCGGCGCCGTCGACCCCAATGGCATCTACATCCTGTCGTTCGGCAACAACGATGTTTCGGCGCTGCTGAGCGGCGATACCGGCGGCCGGACGCCGGAGCAATATGGCGCGCTTTATGTATCGAATTTCGTCGACGCCGTTGTCGATCTCAGCGCCGGCGGTGCCCGCCACATTTTCGTCTTTGGCGTCCCCAACCCCGGCCAGCCGGAAGGCGTCGCCCTGCAGGCAGCGCTCGATGCCGGCCTCGATGCGGTGGCACCAGGGTTGACCACGCCGATCACCCGCTTCGATTATTTCGATTTTTTCGGGCGCTTGCAGGCCAGCCCGGTTTCATACGGGCTGACCGCGACACCCGATTTCACTTCGCAATGCATCCTGACGCGGCCGCTCGTCGCCGGCAGCCGCGATTGCACCGGGCTGTTGTTCTTCGACGATGTGCATGTGACGAAAACGGTGCAGTTCGAAATCGCGCGGGCGGCGCTGGCGCGATCGGGGCTCGGCGCTGTGCCGGAACCGACCAGCTGGGCGATGCTGATCACCGGCTTCGGCCTGATCGGCGCGACGCAGCGCCGGCGCCGGGCAGGACGGCTGGAGCTTGTGGCCCAGCAACGAGGGGCCTCCGGCGACTGGTGCCGATGGCCGCATCCGCCGGGGGCGAAATCGGCTCCCGATCTTACTGCGGCAGCGTGACCTGCGCGGTTTCGGCCTTGATCGTGCCGACCGGCGAATCGAGCAGTTCGCGCAGGAAAGCACCCTTGTTGACGGTGGGGGTATCATTGTCCCCCGCCGTCGACCGGATGGCCGGATCGTTGCTGTTGGCGCCGGCGCGATCGAGGATCTGCTGTTCGGCGGCGGAGCGCGGCGGCGGCTTTACACCGGGGCCGAACAGCGCTTCCATCGCGGCGGACTGGGCGTCCTGCCCGGCCGGGCGCGGCGCACCGGGGCGGGGCGGCACCAGGTTGAAATCCTGCGGCACCACCAGCGGCGCCGACCGGCTGATCGCCAGTTCGTCGGGGCCCTTGTTGCCGACGAGGCTCTTCTTGCCGCAGCCGGCGAGCGCCAGAGCAGCAGCAGCGGCGAGCAGCAGCGGGTTGGTGGCCTTCATCCTTCGATCCTTTCAGGCGCCTTGAGCGCACGCAGCAGCATCCATAGCACACCGATGGTGATCGCGGCATCGGCGACGTTGAACACCCAGAAACTCCGCTCGCCAGCGAAGAAATGCAGGAAATCGACGACATAGCCGAGCCGGGCGCGATCGGCGATGTTGCCGAGAGCGCCGCCGAGCACCAGCCCGAGCGCCAGCACATCGCCGCGGTTCTGTTCGCGAGCGATCCACACCGCGACCGCCGCCGCAATGGCGCCGGTGAGCGCCACCAGCACCCAGCGTTCGGTATCGCTGCCGGCGCGCAGCAGCCCCATCGAGACGCCGACATTTTCGACATATGTCAGGCGGAACACCGGCGCCACGGCGATGAAGCCGAGTTCGGGCAAGCGAACGACATGCACGATGACATATTTCGACAGCTGGTCGATCAGCAGCACGAGCGCGGCGATGGCATAGCCGATCCGCGGCGTCATCGCGCCCGCCCCGAACATATCATCATCCACGCAACCGACATTTGCAGACGCCTAGCCATTCACCACGGAAGCGCAACGCCCGCACAGCCCGCTTTCGGCAGCGACATCGGGCAAATGGCGCCAGCAGCGAGCGCATTTCTCGTCGGCCACCGCCGCCACCGTCACTGCCTCGCTGGCGCCCGTCACCACATCTACTCGCCCGACGATCAGCAGTTCGGCGAGATCGACGCCGGAAAGCGCGTCGAAGCGATCCGCGTCGGTCGTTTCGATCGTCACCGCGGCTTCGAGGAAGCTGCCGACGGTCTTGTCGCGGCGCAGCACTTCGAGCTTCAGATAGACCTCGTCACGCACCCCGCGCAGCATTGCCATCCGCGCCGCCAGCGCGTGGTCGCGCCAGCCGGCATCGATCGCCGGCCAATCGGCGAGGTGGACGGAGCCGGTGTTCGGGTGGCGATGGCCCCAGGCCTCTTCGGCAGTGAACACCAGCACCGGCGCCAGCCAGCGCACCAGCGCATCGAACAGCGTGTCGAGCAGCGAGCGCCAGGCGCGGCGGCGGGGTGACGAGGGCGCTTCGCAATAGAGCACATCCTTGCGGACATCGAAGACGAAGGCCGACAGATCGTTGTTGCAAAACGCCGCCAGCGTGCCCACCCAGGCGTTGAAATCATAATCGGCGGCGGCGCGGCGCAGATCGGCATCGATTTCGGCTAGGCGGTGCAGCACCCAGCGTTCGAGTTCGGGCATTTCGGCCGGCGCGACGCGTTCGGCCTCGCCAAAGCCATCGAGCGCGCCGAGCAGGTAGCGGAAGCTGTTGCGCAACTTGCGATAGAGGTCGGCGACGCCGGTCAGGATTTCCTTGCCGATGCGATGGTCTTCGGTGAAATCGACGCTGAGCGCCCAGAGCCGGATGATGTCGGCGCCATATTCCTTCATCACCACCAGCGGATCTATGGTGTTGCCGATGCTTTTCGACATCTTGCGGCCCGACTGGTCCATGGTGAAACCATGGGTGAGCACGGCGTTGTAGGGCGCCCGGCCACGCGTGGCGCAGGATTGCAGCAGCGACGACTGGAACCAGCCGCGATGCTGGTCCGAGCCTTCGAGATAGAGATCCGCCGGCCAGCTGAGTTCCGGCCAGCGTCCTGATTCGAGGACGAAGGCGTGGGTGCACCCTGAATCGAACCAGACATCGAGGATGTCGGTGACCTGCTCGTAATCGGCCGCGTCGTAGTCGGGGCCAAGCAGCGCCGGGGCTGCCTCGGCGGACCAGCCATCGACGCCCTGGGCGGCGATGGCGGCGACGATGCGGGCGTTTACCGCGGCGTCCTTCAGATAGGTGCCGGTCTTGCGATCGACGAACAGCGTGATCGGCACGCCCCAGGCGCGTTGCCGGCTGATCACCCAATCGGGCCGGCCTTCGACCATCGATCCGATGCGGTTGCGGCCCTTTTCGGGAACGAAGCGCGTGGCGGCGATGGCGGCGGTGGCGCGGGAGCGGAGGGTGTCGTCCGCCGCCAGGGCTTTGTCCATGCCGACGAACCATTGCGGCGTGGCGCGGAAGATCAGCTTGGCTTTCGATCGCCACGAGTGGGGGTAGCTGTGGCGATAATCGGTGCTGGCGGCGAGCAGGGCACCGGCGGCGCGCAGATCGCTGCAGATCGGGCCATCGGGGGCGTTGAACTTGGGGTTGATGACGCTGCCGCGGCGCGCGTCATCGCCGCCGAGCCAGCCCCAGTCGTCGCAATAGCGGCCATCGCCCTCGACGGCGAAGACCGGAGTGATCCCGTGCGCCTGGCACAGCGCGAAATCATCCTCGCCATGGTCGGGCGCCATATGGACAAGGCCGGTGCCCTGTTCGGTGGTGACGAAATCGCCGGGCAGGAACGGGCGCGGCGCAGCGTAGAAGCCGCCGAGGTGATGCATCGGGTGGCGAGCGGTGGCGCCAGCGAGAGCGGAGCCGGGGCCTGACCAAACCTGAACGAGCGCCAAGCGTACGCCAAAATCGACCAACCGCGACCTGAATTCTTCGATCAAATGTTCCGCGACGAGTAGTTGTCGATTGCCCCAATCTGCTGATTGTTTGCCCGCGTCCGGCAGTTCGCTATCCTGGCTGATGTAACCTCCACCGACAGGCGTTGATCGAAAGCAGACATACTCAACCTCCGGCCCATAAGCCAAAGCCTGGTTCACCGGGATCGTCCACGGCGTCGTCGTCCAGATCACCGCATGAGCACCGACCAGTTCCGGCGCGTTCGGCGCATCCATGATCTCGAACGCCACGTCGATCTGCGTCGAGACGATATCTTCATATTCCGCCTCGGCTTCGGCAAGCGCGGTCTTTTCCACCGGCGACCACATCACCGGGCGCGAGCCGCGATAGAGCAGGTCGCTGTCAGCAAAATTCAGCAGTTCGGCGACTATCGTCGCTTCGGCGGCGAAATCCATGGACAGATAGGGCTGTACCCAATTCCCCAGGATGCCGAGGCGCTGCAACTGCCCGGCCTGCACATCGACCCAGCCCTGCGCATAGGCGCGGCATTCGGCGCGA
>JBBQWE010000101.1:0-9526 GCA_038210855.1 Sphingomonadales bacterium
GATCGTGGCGGATTTCATCGGCTGGGCCAAGGCGCAGGGGATTCCGGTGGGGCCGGGGCGCGGTTCCGGTGCCGGATCGGTGGTTGCCTGGGCGCTGACCATCACCGATCTCGATCCACTCGAACACGGCCTGCTGTTCGAACGTTTTCTCAATCCCGATCGCGTTTCGATGCCGGATTTCAATATCGATTTCTGCGAAACCCGGCGCGGCGAAGTCATCCGCTATGTCCAGGATCGCTATGGCGCGGCGCAGGTGGCGCAGATCATCACCTTCGGCAAGCTGAAGGCGCGCGCCGCCATCAAGGACGTCGGCCGGGTGCTGCAGATGCCCTATGGCCAGACCGACCGGCTGGCCAAGATGGTGCCCAGCCATCCGACCGATCCGTGGACGCTGGCGCGCACCTTGGGGATCGGCAAGAGCAAGGACGGCGTCCGCTACCCCGGCCTGCCCGAGTTCATCGCCGAGCGCGACAAGGACCCCAAGGTTCGCGAGCTGCTCGACATGGCGCTGCAACTCGAAGGCGCGGTGCGCAACATTTCGACCCATGCCGCCGGTGTGGTTATCGGCGACCGGCCGCTGTCGCAGCTGGTGCCGATGTACCGCGATCCGAAATCGGACATGGCGGTGACGCAGTTCGAGATGAAGGCGGCGGAAAAGGCCGGGCTGGTCAAGTTCGACTTCCTCGGGCTCAAGACGTTGTCGGTGCTCGATCGGGCGGCGCGGCTGCTGGCGGCGCGCGGGATCGTCGTCGACTGGCTGGCGCTGCCGCTCGATGATCTGCAAGTTTATCAGCTGCTGGCGCGCGGCGACACGGTGGGGGTGTTCCAGTTCGAATCGGATGGCATGCGCCGCGCGCTCAGCCAGGTGCGGCCCGATTGCTTCGCCGATATCGTCGCGCTGGGCGCGCTCTACCGGCCGGGGCCGATGGACAATATCCCGAGCTTTGCCAACCGCAAGGCCGGGCGCGAGAGGGTCGAGCTGCTGCATCCGGCGATGGAACCGATCCTGCGCGAGACGCATGGCATCATCGTCTATCAGGAACAGGTGATGAGCCTGGCGCGCGAGCTTGCCGGCTATGCGCTCGGCGAGGCCGATCTGCTGTGCCGCGCGATGGGCAAGAAGATCCACGCCGAAATGGTGGCGCAGAAGGAGCGTTTCACGCAGGGCGCCGCCGGTAACGGCATCGATACGGTGACTTCCGATGCGATTTTCGAGCTTATCCTGAAGTTCGCCAACTATGGCTTCAACAAGAGCCATGCCGCCGCCTATGCGCTGGTCAGCTACCAGACGGCGTGGCTGAAGACGCATCATCCGCATGAATTCTTCGCTGCCTCGATGGCGTACGATATCGACAATACCGACCGGCTGGCAGCCTTTGCCGAGGATGCGCGGCGCAGCGGGGTGATGCTGCTGCCACCGTGCATCAACGGTTCAAAAGCGGATTTCACCGTCATTGCGCATGACGACGGGAGCGGCGATGGCCTTGCTGTGCGCTATGCGCTGGCGGCACTGAAGGGCGTCGGCGAACGTGCCATGGCCGATGTGGTCGCATCGCGCGGCGCCGGCTTTGCCAGCCTGGCCGAGTTTGCGCGGCGCGTCGATCCCAAGCTGCTCAACAAGCGGCAGCTGGAAAGCCTGATCGCGGCGGGCTGCTTCGACGGCATCGAACCGTCCCGCGCCGGGGTGTTCCTGCTTGCCGAAGCGCTGCTCGGCACGGCGCAGGCGGCAGCGGCGGCGCGCGAATCGGCGCAGGCGGCATTGTTCGGCGATGCGACGGGGGTGGAAGACCGCGGCCTCGCCATGCTGGTGCCGCCGGGCATGGTATGGACGATGGCCGAGACGATGGCGCGCGAGAAAGACGCCTATGGCTTTTATTTCTCCGGGCACCCGGCGGATGCCTGGCGCTCGGTGCTCGATGCGGAAGGCGCGAAGACCTTTGCCGAAGCCATGGCTTCGCCGCCGCCGACCAGTTTCGATCGCAACGGCAGCGCTCGCACCGGCGTGGTGATGGCCGGGTTGATCGAGGAAGCGCGCTGGCGGCAGCCGCAGAACGGCCGCAGCCGCTTCCTGGTGGTGAAGCTTTCGGATCGCAGCGGGCAATATGAAGCGAGTTGTTTCGACGAGGCGACCCAGGAACGACTGGAACGTTTTGTCGCCGAAGCGCCGTCGGTGCTGCTGCAGGCCGAACTCAACTGGCGGCAGGGCGAGGATACGCCGCGGGTGCGCATCAACGGCGTGACGCCGCTTGCCGAACTGGCGGCGCGCGAACGCGGCCGGCTGGTGGTGACGCTCGGTGGTGCCGCCGACGTGGCGCTGCTGGCGGACTGCGTTGCGGGTGCTGCCGGCAAGGGCCGCGGCGAATTGCTCGTCCGGCTGCCGGCGGCCGGCGGCCTGGCGCGAGTGACGCTCGGCCGCCACTGGCTGCTCGACGCCGAAGTTCAGGCCCGGCTGGCGCGGTGCCTCGGGGCCGAATGCGTCAGCGCCGAAGCTGCGCCGGTGCCGCGGCTGGTGCGCCTGGGGTAGGGCTGGCGGCTCAGCGATACGGCGCCAGCAGGGCGGCCATGTCGACGCGTGCCTTGAGGCGACTGCCGAGCAGGTAGATGCCGCCGAATTTCCTTTGCAGGAACAGCGTATCGATCGGCGGGATGTGCCAGACGCTGCGATCGGCGGCGAGCGTCATGCCCTCGTCGCGGATCTGTTCGACGGTGCTGCGATCGGCAAAATCGAACCAGCCATCGCGGCGCAGCGGTGCCATCGCGGTTTCGAACATGGAAACGATGGTGGCGCGGTGGTTCGCGGGCACTTCGGCGCTGAAAAAGCCGATGTCGAGCATCGCCGCTTCGGCTGCGGCGCGGTTGCCGTCGAAGCCGGCGACGAGCAGGCGGCGATAGGGGGCCGAAATCTCCGCACCAAAGGCTCGCGTCGCGCCGAAATCGAGCAGCACGAGGCGGTCGCTCACCATATTGTAGCGGAAATTGGCGAAGTTCGGATCGGTCTGCATCAGCCCGAATTCGAAAAGCTCGCGCAGCAGCAGCGATATGGCAAGGCGCATGACGCGATCGCGCGTCTCTTGCGGCGCTTCGGCGAGCGATTCGATGGCGACTCCGCTGACGAAATCCATCGCCAGCACGTTCCGCGTCGTCAGATCGGCGTGCAGCGCCGGCACCTGATAGTCGGTGGCAAGTTCCAACAGGCTGCCGAATCGCGCCAGATTGCCGGCTTCGCGCTCGTAATCGGCCTCTTCGTGCAACTGGCGGCGCGCTTCGGCGAGCAGCGGCGCCGTGTCGATGCTGGCCGGGACCAGCCCCGACAGCTTCAGCAATGCACCGACATTGCCGACATCGCTGTCGATACTGGCGCGAACGCCGGGATATTGCAGCTTGATGGCGAGGTCGCGGCCGTCGCGGGTACGAGCGCGATGGACCTGGCCGATGGACGCCGCAGCAATCGGGCGAACATCGAAACGTTCGAACCGGGTCCGCCAGCCGCGGCCCCATTCGGTGTTGAGCAGCGTTTCGAGCTGGCGGACCGGCATGGCTTGCGCATCGGCACGCAGCCGCGACAGGATCTGCCCAAGCTCCGGCGGCAGCAATTCGCCGCTGTCCATCGATAGAAGCTGCCCCATTTTCATCGCGGCACCGCGCAGATTGGCAAGTTCGCTGGTGATCCGCCGCGCATTGGCGGGGGTAAGCAGCAGTTGCGCGACGCTGGGCCGCTTGCCGGCGGCCAGTTGGCGGGCGCCGTCGGCGATCATGCCGCCGGCCACCCCCGTCGCCATGCTGCCGAAGCGGGCAAAACGCGCCAGCCGGCCGCTGGGGACGGCGCTGGCGCCGTTGTCGGCGGGAGTGTCGGGCATGGTGGCGGCCTTGGCGATCGAGACGATCACGCTGCCTGCCTAGACGAGCCCGGCGCCCGGGCAATGTGTCACGATGCGCGGCGGGGCTGGCCGCATCAGAAATCCGGGTTGAATACGCTCCATCCCATTGTCTGGGCCAGGCGTTCGAGCGCTGCGGTGCCGAGCAGCGAATTGCCCTGCGCGCTCAGCCCCGGCGACCAGACGGCGATGCTGGCCCGGCCGGGGGCGATGGCGAGGATGCCGCCGCCGACGCCGGATTTTGCCGGAAGGCCGACGCGGAAGGCAAAATCGCCCGAGGCATCATAATGCCCGCATGTCAGCATCAGCGCGTTGATCCGGCGCGAGCGTTCGGGGCTCACCAGCGGCGCGCCGCTGGTCGGGCAACGGCCGCCGTGCATCAGGAAGCGCCCGGCGCGCGCCAGCTGGCGGCACGACATGGCAATGGCGCATTGGCGGAAATATACCGACAGCGCGACATCGACCGGGCCATCGATGACTCCGAAGCTTTTCATGTAGCTGGCGAGCGCCGCGTTGCGGAAACCGCTGGCGGCTTCCGACGCTGCCACCGCAGTGTCGATGTCGATCGTGGCATCGCCCGACAGATCGCGGACCCGGCGCAGGATCGCTTCGATGCCATTGCTGTTTCCGGCGGCGACAAGGTCGGTGACGGCGATGGCGCCGGCGTTGATGAACGGATTGCGCGGTCGCCCGGCTTCCGCCTCCAGCTGGACGATGGAGTTGAAGGCGCTGCCGGAAGGCTCGCGCCCGACGCGCTGCCAGACGCGCTCGCCGTGCCGGGCGAGGGCTTCGACGAGAGCGAAAACCTTGCTGATCGACTGGATCGAAAAGCGAGTGTCGGCATCGCCGGCGCCATGTTCGACGCCGGTGGCATCGACGACGGCGATGCCGAAATGCGTGCGATCGACCTTCGCGAGTTCCGGAATATAGGACGCGACGCCGCCGCGGTCGCCGACATTGCGCATGGCGCCGGTGATTTCGGCGATGACGGCGGCAAGATCGGGCATGGGTGCGGGACGGGCCTGTGATCGACGGGCGGAAAGGGCCGTGGCGGCCACCGGACTGCCCAAGCATTGCGGCGCCGTTCCGTCAACGCGGCCGGGCACCCTGCCGTAAAAATGAGTGGCGCTCACAAGCTGCGTAGTATAGCAACGCAAAACATCGGTGCCGGGCGTGGGAGAGCGCGCGGCAACGGCGGAGGAGGAACATCACCATGGCCACTCGACACACCCTGAGCCGCGAGGAAGCCCCGCCGCAATGGCCGCTGCCGCCGCGCCAGCGCCCGGCGCTTGCCGACCACAGCCGCGACACGCTGATGGCCTATCTCGAGACCGCGCCGCTCGACGAGGTCGATATTTCCGATCCGATCTATTGGGAAGCCGACGCGCACGGGCCGTTCTTCCGCCGCCTTCGCGATGAAGCGCCGGTGCATTTCACTTCGCTCAATTCCGAACGCCACCGCGGCTATTGGTCGGTGACGCGCTGGGCCGACATCATGGCGGTCGATACCAACCACCAGGTCTATTCGTCGGACGCGCATCTGGGCGGCATCACGCTGTTCGACATGGATGCCGATTTCATCATGCCGATGTTCATCGCCATGGACCCGCCGAAGCACGATGTGCAGCGCAAGGCGGTCAACCCGATCGTTTCGGGGATGAACCTTGCCAGTTTCGAAAGCCTGATTCGCAGCCGTACCGAGGAAGTCCTCGACAGCCTGCCGCGCGGCGAAGCCTTCGATTGGGTCGATCGCGTCTCCATCGAACTGACCAGCCGGATGCTGGCGACGCTGTTCGACTGGCCGCAGGAACACCGCCGCAAGCTGACCTATTGGTCCGATGTGTCGACGTCCGATCCCGAAGTTCCGGGCAACCCGCAGAAGGAAGAGCGCCAGGGCATATTGCTCGGGATGCTGCAGGAATTCACCCAATTGTGGAATGCCAAGGTGAACGCCGAACCGGGCAACGATCTCATTTCGATGCTCGCCCACAATCCGGCGACGCGCAACATGCCGCCGATGGAGTTCCTCGGCAATCTCGTGCTGCTGATCGTCGGCGGCAATGACACGACGCGCAATTCGATTTCGGGCGGCGTCTATTTCCTCAACAAGAACCCGCAGGAATACGCCAAGCTGCGCGCCAACCCGGGGCTTGTCGAATCGATGGTCAGCGAGACCATCCGTTACCAGACGCCGCTGGCGCACATGCGGCGCACGGCGCTGGAAGACACGATCCTCGGCGGCCAGCGCATCCGCAAGGGCGACAAGGTCGTCATGTGGTATCACAGCGGCAACCGCGACGAGCGCGCCATCGAGGCCCCGGAAAGCTACATCATCGATCGGCCGCGGGCTCGCCAGCACATGGCGTTCGGCTTCGGCATCCATCGCTGCGTCGGCAATCGCCTTGCCGAACTGCAGCTGAAGATCCTGTGGGAAGAAATCCTGAAGCGGTTCGACAACATCGAACTGCTGGACGAGCCCGAACGCGTGCCGTCGGCATTCGTCAGGGGCTACAAGTCGATGATGGTCCGTATTCCGGCCTGATCTGCAGACACGACAAGGACCGGAACATGGCCAAAGTTACCTATATCGCGTTCGGAGGAACCGAAACCGTGATCGATGTCGCCGAAGGCGTGTCGCTTATGGAAGGCGCGCTGCAGAATGGCGTTGCCGGCATCGATGGCGATTGCGGCGGCAACGCCGCCTGTGCCACCTGCCATGTCTATGTCGATGCCGACTGGCTTGCCATGACCGGCGATCGCACCGAAGCCGAATTGGCGATGCTCGATCTTGCCGATGGCCTTGCCGACAACAGCCGGCTGGCGTGCCAGATCTTCGCCGGGCCGGCGCTCGACGGCATCATCGTCCGGATGCCCGAAAGCCAGCATTGATCGCCTTGCACTGACGCCGGCGCGATCCGCCGGCCAAGTTGTCTGGCAACCACATACTGAGGGAAAACTGCCGTGCCGATTTCGCTTCACGACGCCTTTGTCCCGTCCGCGCGCCAGATCGTCGGTGCCTGCCGCGGGCTGATCGCCAAGGCCTCGGCGCATGCCGCCGCGACCGGCTGCGGTGATGCGGCGCTGATCGGTGCGTGCCTTGCCGCCGACATGGCGCCGATCCCGTTTCAGGTGAAATCGGTCACCGGCCATACGATGGGGGCAGTGCTGGGCGTTCGTGCCGGCCGCTATTCGCCGGATTATGCTGTCATGCCCGATGACTTCACCGGCCTCGATGCGCTGCTGGCCGAAGCCGATGCCGGTCTTGCGGCGCTCGACCCGGCCGAGCTCGACGGTTTCATCGGCAAGCCGATGGTCTTCGCGCTCGGGCAGATGGAAATCCCGTTCACCGCCGACCAGTTCCTGCTGAGTTTCAGCCAGCCGAACTTCTATTTCCATGCCTCGACGTTGTACGGCATCCTGCGCAAGGAAGGTGTCAAGCTGGGCAAGCGCGACTTCCTCGGCGCGATGCGGATGGCGGTGTAACGCCGCCCCGATTGCAGCCGGCCGGCGCCTTGGGCATTGATCCGGCGTCAACCGGAGTTTGTCCCATGCGCAATGTCATCGCCATCGCCCTGCTTGCCGCCGCCACTGCCTGCGGGGCAGCGCCGGTGTCGCAGGGCGCGCCGAACGTACCCGAATTCAAGCCGGCGTTTGCCGGCCAGACCCGCGCCGAAGCCGTCACCAGCAAGACGGCATTCGAAGTCCGCGAAGTTGCCTCCGGGCTCAACAAGCCCTGGGCACTGGCATTCCTGCCCGATGGCCGCCTGCTGGTCAGCGAAAAGGCCGCCGGCACGCTGCGCATCGTCACCACCGGTGGCGCCAAGTCTGCACCGGTTGCGGGAACACCGCCGACCGATGCGCGCGGCCAGGGCGGCATGATGGATGTCGCGGTGCCGGGCGATGGCTGGGTCTATTGGAGCTATGCCGAACCGCGCAGCAGCGAAATGCCCGGCGGCAACGGCCTCGCCGTGGCGCGCGGCAAGCTGGGCGGCACGGCAGCGGCGCCGGTGGTGACCGAGGTTGCGGTGATCTTCCGCGCCATGCCGACGCTGGCATCCGACAAGCATTTCGGCGGGCCGCTGGTGTTCGCGCCGGGCAATCTGCTGTTCGTCATGCTCGGCGAGCGATCGGACCTGCCCGGCCGGGTGCAGGCGCAGGACCTTGCCAGCCATTTCGGCAAGGTCGTTCGCATCTTCCGCGACGGCAGCGTGCCGAAGGACAATCCGTTCGTCGGCCCAAATGCCGGCAAGGCCGGTGCCCGGCCGGAAATCTGGTCGTATGGCCATCGCAACATCCTGTCGGCGGCGCTCGATGAAAGCGGCCGGCTGTGGGAACTCGAACACGGCCCCAAGGGCGGCGACGAGCTAAACCTGGTGCAACCCGGCAAGGATTATGGCTGGCCGACCATCAGCTATGGCGAGGAATATTCCGGCGCGCCGATCGGCAAGGCGCTGACCCAGGCGCCGGGGATGGAACAGCCGGTGCATTATTGGGACCCGGTGATAGCACCGGCCGGGCTGGTCATTCATTCGGGCCGAATGTTCCCGGAATGGCGCGGCAACATGCTGACCGGCGGGCTGGGATCGATGGCGTTGATCCGTCTGGTGCTGAAGGACGGCAAGGTTGTCGGCGAGGAACGCCTGCTGACCGACCGCGGCGAGCGCATCCGCGACGTGATCGAGGGCCCCGACGGCGCGCTGTACTTGCTCACCGATGCGCAGAATGGCAAATTGTTGCGGGTTTCGGCGAAGCAGTAACAGAAACTCCATTATCGACGACTAGTCCGCATCCCCGGGGCCTTTGGACAAGGACCCGGTTGATGGTTGCTCGATATTATCGTGTGTTCATGGCCGGCGCGGCGTTGCTGGTACCGATTTCAAGTGGTGCCGAAACCATCGGTACCGCGACCGGACCCATTCGCATCGACACGTTGGTCAGCGGCCTGAATGCACCCTGGGGGCTTGCCGTACTGCCCGATGGCCGTGTGCTCGTGACCGAAAAAGCCGGCAGCATCCGCCTTGTCAACGCCGCGGGCAACGGCGTCGCTGCCGTCACCGGCGGGCCTGCGACGGTGCAGGACGGGCAGGGTGGCTATCTCGATATCGCCATCGATCCGCAATTCGTCACCAACGGCCGCATCTACATGGCGTTTGCCGAAGCCGGCGCGGGTGGTGCCGGGGTGGCCGTGCTGCGCGCGCGGCTGTCGGGCAACACGCTTGTCGAAAAGCAGGTCATCTGGCGCGTCACGCCGAAGACGGGCAGCGGGCCGCAAGGCGTCGAAGGCGCCAATCACTAGGGCTCGCGGTTGCTGTTCAACAAGGCCGGGCAGTTGCTGGTGTCGCTCGGCGATCGCTTCCTGTTCACTCCGGCGCAGGATCCGGCGACGGCAATCGCAAAGATCGTTCGCATTACCACCGACGGCAGCCCGGCGCCGGGCAATCCGTTCCTGACGCGCGGCGGCTATCTGCCGGAAATCTACACACTGGGCCATCGCAACCCCCAGGGCCTTGCGATGAACCCCAACAATGGCGCGATCTGGAGCGTCGAGCACGGTCCGTCGGGGGGCGACGAGCTCAACATCATCTACGCCGGAGCCAATTACGGCTGGCCCGATGTGAGCTGGGGCAATGGCTATGACGGGAGCGATTATC
>JBBQWE010000102.1:0-9420 GCA_038210855.1 Sphingomonadales bacterium
AGCCTTCGATGTGACCCGCGAGGCCGGCGGGATCCGCATCGCCGGCCGTATCGCCGCCAGCGGCAGCCAGGCCTGTGTCGCCAGCGGTGAACCGGTGCCCTTCGTCCATGACGAACCGGTTTCGCTGCTGCTGCTCGAAACTCTGCCCGACGCCAGCGAGATCGAACTCGGCGCGGCCGATCTCGACAGCGAACCCCTGCTTGGCGACACGGTGGACCTTGGCGAGATCGCCGCCCAGGCGCTCGGCCTTGCGCTCGATCCCTATCCGCGTGCCGCCGTTGTCGGCATCGCGATACCTGTTGGGTTCGGCGATGTGCCGGCATCGCTGCTGGTGCCCGGCACCGTCGGTTCGGCCGTTGCCGGTGCGATTGCCGCGGCGCTGGCGCGAAGCCGGCGGCGCTGACGGCCTTGCCGCTGGCCGCGGCGACGGGCTTGGGCTAATCGGCACCGGCAAGCTGCGAGGATGCCCGATGCCGAGCAAAATCTATCCCGATGCCGCCGCCGCGCTGGCCGGCCTTACCTTCGATGGCATGTCGGTGATGTCCGGCGGCTTCGGCCTGTGCGGCATCCCGGAAAAGTCGATCGCCGCGCTGCGCGACAGCGGGGTGAAGGGCCTGACCTGCATTTCCAACAACGCCGGCGTCGATGGCTTCGGGCTGGGGCTCTTGCTCGAAACCCGCCAGATCGCCCGGATGATCTCGAGCTATGTCGGCGAGAACAAGGAATTCGAGCGGCAGTATCTGGCCGGTGAACTGCAGCTGGAATTCAACCCGCAGGGCACGCTCGCCGAACGCATCCGCGCCGGTGGGGCCGGCATTCCGGGGTTCTACACGAAAACCGGGGTCGGCACGCTGGTTGCCGAGGGCAAGGAAGTGAAGGTTTTCGGCGGCGAGGAATATATCCTCGAAACCGGGCTCACCGCCGATCTCGCCATCGTCAAGGCGTGGAAGGCCGACCCTTACGGCAACCTCGTCTTCCGCAAGACGGCGCGCAATTTCAACCCGATGATGGCGACCGCCGGCAAGGTGACGATCGCCGAAGTCGAGGAACTGGTCGAAGCCGGCAGCCTCGATCCCGATCACATCCACACACCCGGCGTCTATGTACAGCGCCTGTTCGTCGGCCAGGATTACGAAAAGCGCATCGAACAGCGCACGGTGCGGGCCGCCGCCTGAACTTGACGGGGGCGGGCGCCTTAGCTAAGTCATCTGGCGATGGCGACCTTCACCGTACATCAGGCCAAGACCAACCTGTCGCGCCTTATCGCCGCCGCCGAGGCGGGCGAGGAGGTCATTCTGGCGCGCGGATCGCAGCCGGTGGTGCGGCTGGTGCCGGTCACGCCGGTAGTCAAGCCCAAGCGTGAACTAGGGTGGCTTGCGCACACCATCCCGCCGGGCAAGGATCCGCTTGCGGACGGTTTCTGGGATCCGCTTCCGGACGATCTGCTGGCGTTGTGGAATGGTGAGGTTGCGGAAGAATGGGAGAGAGACTTCTCCTCGATACCCACACGCTGATTTGGGCTGCAATAGCGCCGGAAAAGTTGACCGCCGCCGTGCGAGCGGCGTTGGTGGATGGTGAAAACACCGTTTTTGTCAGCGCCGTGTCGGCAATGGAGATCGCCACCAAGGTCAGGATCGGCAAGCTGGAAGAAGCCCGGCCGCTGGCGACGGGCTTCGTCCGCCAGATCGAGGCGCGCGGCTTCATCACGCTCGACCTGACTGCCGAGCATGGGGAACTCGCCGGCAATCTCGCCATCCCGCACCAGGACCCGTTCGACCGGCTATTGATCGCCCAGGCGCAGATCGAACAATTGCGGCTTGTTTCCAACGAAGTGCGCTTCGACACTTACGGCGTGCTGCGGCTGTGGTAGGCAGCGCTGCGCAACGGAGACGATGAATGCCCTGGAATCGCGACGAACAGGCAGCGCGCGCCGCGCGGGAGCTGCAGGACGGATTCTACGTCAACCTCGGCATCGGCATGCCGACGCTCGTCGCCAATCACATCCCGCCCGGCATCGACATCACCCTGCAGAGCGAGAACGGCATGCTCGGCATGGGGCCGTTTCCGACCGAGGCTGAAGTCGACGCCGATCTGATCAACGCCGGCAAGCAGACCATCACCGAATTGCGCCGATCGAGCTATTTCAGCAGCGCGGAAAGCTTCGCGATGATCCGCGGCGGCCATATCGACCTGAGCATCTTGGGCGCGATGGAAGTGGCGGAGAATGGTGACCTGGCGAACTGGATGATCCCCGGCAAGATGGTCAAGGGCATGGGCGGCGCCATGGACCTGGTTGCCGGTGTCAAGCGCATCATCGTGCTGATGGAACATGTGTCGAAATCGGGCGAGGCCAAGTTCAAGAGCGCCTGCACCCTGCCGCTGACCGGTCGCGGCGTCGTCGACATGGTGGTCAGCGATTTTGCCGTGCTGGCGCGGCCGGCGAAGGGCGAGGCGTTCCGGCTGGTCGAACTGGCGCCGGGCATTTCGCTCGATGACCTGCGCGGCCATACCGAGGGGCATTTCGAGGATTAGGCGAGCAGCCGCACCCGCCTCGCGTGCGGCGTCCCCGTACAAGCCGCGACAAAGCGACGATCGGCAGTAACCAGTTCGGAAGCCTCCGCGATGGCGAGTGCCAGGTAAAAGCAGTCATAGGCCGGGCGGCGCAGGGTAACGGCAAGGGTTGTTGCAGCAACCGCCAGTTCCCAACACGGAGTGACATGATCGAGGATTTGGTTCAGTTTCGCCAGATACCGCTCCATATCATGGACCTCGCCGCGCAGCGTATGCTTCCAGACGATGTTGGCAATTTCCGCGTGAATCAGATCGGGCGCCGAAATGCTTCCCGTTCCGACCAGTGCCACAGCTGCATCTGTATCCGCTTCCCTGAGAAGCCATTTAACAGCGACGCTGGCATCAACGATCATCGGCGTCGCGGTCTTCTCTCAGAAGAAGCGTGCTATCGGTCCAGGGGACGCCAGGGTTTCGCAGCTTGTCGGTCGCCGCAAGTATCTCTTTGACCAGGGAAATCTTTTCATCGGGCGTCAGTCGCGCAGCGCGGCCAAGTGCCTCGCGGGCTTCGGCCTCCATCGATCGTCCAGCAGCGACGGCACGCCGCTTCAGCGCTGCCAGCACCGCGTCATCGACGTTCCGGATCAAGATCTGGCCCATGCGGCCATGATAGCGAAATGCTATCATGGCCGCAATCGGGCTCTGGGTCAGAAGCGGAAGTTGACGCCCGCCGTCACCGCATGGCGGCGATAGTCGAGATCGGCACGGCTGCCGCCAAGGGCGGTGGCGACGAACGGCAGGTCGTCGCTGCCGAAATCGGCATAATTATACTCCAGACGCGCCGACACGTTGCGCATGATGTAGCGCTCGTAACCGGCGCCGACCGTCCAGCCACCACGGTCTTCCGAAACGCGGCCGCCAAGATTGTTCACCCGGAACTGGGTGTTTGCATAGCCGCCGCGCGCATAGAGCAGGCCGTCCTGGTCGAGCAGATAGCCCAGCCGGCCGGTCGCGGTCAGCGTGCGACCGGTGGTCAGCCGGGTGACGGCATCGAGATCGGCACCGCCGGTACGGCCGGTCGCGGCCAGTTCGACGCCGGCGACGAAATTCGGCGAAACGCGGAAATCATAGCCGAGCTGGCCGCCATAGGCGAAGCCGTCGCTCTTCAGGGCGCTGCGGCTGGTGCCGCCGAGCTGCTGCAGAACGAGCGTCTGGCGATCCTGCTGCCAGCCGAGCTGCGCGCCGACGAAGGGACCGTTGAAGGTGTTGCGATCGCCGGCCATGTCCTGGGCGAGCGTCGGGGTGGCCGCGGCAAGCGCCGCAGCGAGAACGAGCAAGGTTTTCATGAAAGACTCCAGTGGAACTATCGGCAATCGAGAGGCCGGCCGCCACGAAACGCGGCAGGCCGGTCCGTACCGATGTAGCGGGTTATAACACCGGCTGGCTAAACCATGGCTGAATCAATCATGTCGGGTTTGCGGCGGCGGTATGACAGAAGGTGGCGCCGGTGCCTCAGGCCGCCTTTTTCAGGTGGCGCCGCCCCAGAAGCTCGGCGATCTGCACGGCATTCAGCGCCGCGCCCTTGCGCAGATTGTCGGAAACGCACCAGAGCGCCAGGCCGTGCGGCACCGTCGGGTCCTTGCGCACGCGGCTGATATAGGTCGCATATTCGCCGACGCATTCGACCGGCGTGATGTAACCACCATCCTCGCGCTTGTCGAAAAGCATGATCCCCGGCGCCTCGCGCAGGATCGATTGTGCCTGCTTCACGGTGATCGGGTTTTCGAATTCGATATTGATCGCTTCCGAATGGCCGACGAACACCGGCACGCGCACGCAGGTTGCGGTCACCTGGATATCGGGCGACAGGATCTTGTGAGTCTCCTGCGCCATCTTCAGTTCTTCGCGGGTGTAGCCGTCATAGCCGGTATCGCCGCCGACGAACGAATCGATGTGCGGGATGACATTGAAGGCGATCTGCTTGGTGAATTTCCGGGCTTCGGCCGAATCGCCGACGAAGATGTTGCGCGATTGTTCGAACAATTCGTCCATGCCGTCCTTGCCGGCGCCCGAAACCGATTGGTAGGTCGAAACCACGACGCGCTTGATCGTCGCCGCATCGTGCAGCGGCTTCAGCGCCACCACCATTTGCGCTGTCGAACAATTGGGATTGGCGATGATGTTGCGCTTCACATAGCGATCGATGGCTTCGGGGTTCACTTCCGGCACGATCAGCGGCACGTCCGGCTCCATCCGGAACAGCGACGAATTGTCGATCACGGTGCAGCCGGCGGCAGCGGCGCGCGGCGCATGCAGCTTCGCCGGTCCCGATCCGGCGGCGAACAACGCGATGTCCCAGCCGGCGAAATCGAAATGATCGATGTTCTGGACCTTCAACTCGCGGCCCGAATCGCCGAAATCGATCATGTTGCCGGTCGATCGCGCACTCGCCACCGCCGCGATATCGGCAAGCGGAAACTGCCGCTCGGCGAGGATGTTCAGCATCTCGCGCCCGACATTGCCGGTGGCACCGACGACAACGACCTTGTAACCCATGAGTGTCTCCTGAAGCGCAGCGCCTAGCAGGGCTGGCGCCGCGAAGCAAAAAATTGCCTCCGGCGGCTGGGGCCGCGGGCCCCAGACCCCATTTTGCGGATTTTCGCTTTACGCGAAACAGCGTCGCAAAGGGGCAAACAACTCAACGGGGTCTGGGGCCCAAGGCCCCAGCCGCCGGAGGCTCCACTTCTTTCTCCCGGCCCCCCAGCAGCAACGCCGCCCCGACATCGGCGGTGACATTGCCGAAGGTGCGGAAGATGTCGGGGATCAGTTCGACGGCGATCAGCAGCGGTAGCGTTGCGATCGGCACGCCCATGGCGAGGCAGATCGGCGCCACCGAGGTGATGAACGACACCTGCCCGGGCAGCCCGACCGCGGCAATGCTGACGGCAAAGGCGACGGCAACGCCGACGACCAGCTCGGCCGGGCCGAGCGGCACGCCGTGCAGCGCAGCGATATAGAGGACGACGGCAAGGTTGGCCGGGGCGCTGGTGACCCGGAATACCGAAACCGCCATCGGCAGCACCAGCCGCGCGGTGGCATCCGAAACGCCCAGCGCTCGTGTTGCCGTCAGCATCGCCGGCAGCGTGGCGATCGAGCTTTGCGTGCTGACGGCGACGACCTGCGCCGGCAGCACGGCGCGCGCGAAAGCAAGGCCGCGGCCGGTGCCGAGCACGACGACCACATAGACCGCGGCGATGATCAGCAACTGCGCGATGACGACGATGGCCACGTAATGCGCCAGCACGCCGATGGCGCTGGCGCCGGCGGCAACGCCGACATTGGCGGCGAGCGCGAACA
Source organism: Sphingomonadales bacterium (assembly GCA_038210855.1). Lineage (GTDB taxonomy): Bacteria > Pseudomonadota > Alphaproteobacteria > Sphingomonadales > Sphingomonadaceae > Sandarakinorhabdus. The sequence goes on from JBBQWE010000102.1 coordinate 5,866, forward strand.
CTCCGATCGGCGCCAGTGCCAGCACCCAGCCGACCAGCACCAGCATCGTCTGGGTAATCGCATCGAAGGCAGCGATCAGTCCGGCGCGCGGGGCCTCGGGCAGGCGCATCGCCGCCATGGCGAAGGCGCCGGTGAAAACGACGAGCTGCAGCATGTTGCCGCCGGCAAGCGCTGCAAAGACATTGGTCGGCACGAAGCTGCGCAGCCAGCTGCCGATGCCGAGCGCGGCGGCCGCCGGTGCTTCGGCGCCGCCCGATTGTAGTGCGGTGGCGGCGGCACCGGCGATCGGCCAGGCCTGCAGCAACGCCGGCACGACGAACACCGTCAGCACCGCGCCGCCCAGCACCAGGCTTGCGAACAGCAGCAGCGCGCGGCCGGCGGTGCGGCTGGCGCGGGCTTCCCCCGCTGCCCCCGCCAGCCCGGTGAACAACAGCCCGATGACCAGCGGGATGACCGTCATCTGCAGCGCATCGAGCCACAGGCCGCCGATCGGCGCTGCGATGGCCCCGGCCTGCGCCAACACTGCTGGCGGCGCGGATGCCGACAGCGCGATGCCGCCCAACAGGCCGGCGACAAGCGCGAGGAAGATGCGAAGCGATGCGGTCATGCCGGCCCCGAGATGTTGCCTGGGCCATCGGCCCCGGGACCGGCACGAAGGCCGGCCGGCGCGACGGTGCCCATGGAAACGTAGAATTTCGCCAGATCCTCAACCCCGAGCGCCGGCACTCGCTGCACCTGCGCCGGATCGACGAACACCAGTCCGCCGCCGACCGGCACCGGCGCTGTCGGCAACAGCACCAGCAGCCGCGGCCCGGCGCCGGTATCGAAGGCATCGGGGGAGGCGAGCAGGCCGAGCACTTCGATCCCGCTGCCGAAGCGCACCGAAACCACCGCCATCCTCGCCATGTCGTTGTCCGACTTGCTGCCGAACAGGCGAACGATCTGGGCGAGGCTGCGGTAGAAACCGCCGATCACCGGCAAGCCGCCGAGCAGGCGATCGAGCCCGGCTTCGAGGCTGGTGCGAGCCCGGGTCTGGACGACGAGCCCGAGGCCCCAGACCAGCAGCGCCGCGACGCCGAGGCCGATCAGGAAGGCCAGCGCCGGATCGGCGGTGACGAACATGCCGCCACCGGCGAGCAGCCCGCCGACCAGCGTGCCCGGCCCCATCGCGGCGATGACATAGCCGGCAAGCCATTGCAGCAGCACCACCGTCAGCAGCACCGGCGCCAGGAACACGAGACCGGTGACGAACGGCCCCGCGACGCGCCGGAGCAGTTCGTCAGAGGTGCGCAAGGATGGCATCGCCCATGGCGACGGTGGTGAGGTTGCCGCCAAGATCGGCGGTGCGCGCGCCCTTGTCGAGCGCGGCCTCGACCGCGGCTTCGACGCGCAGCGCCAGGTCGGGCGCGCCGAGGCTGTGGCGCAGCGCCATCGCGAGGCTGAGCACGGCGGCGCAAGGGTTGGCGACGCCGCGGCCGGCGATATCGGGGGCCGAACCATGGATCGGCTCGTACAGCCCCGGCGTGCCATCGTCGCCGATCGCTGCCGAGGGCAGCATGCCCAGCGATCCGGTCAGCATCGCCGCTTCGTCCGACAGGATATCGCCGAACAGGTTGTCGGTCAGGATCACGTCGAACTGGCGCGGGTTCTTCACCAGCTGCATCGCCATGTTGTCGGCGAGCATGTGGGTCAGCTTGATATCGGGATATTCGGAATCGCGCAGCGCCTGCACTTCCTCGCGCCACAGCAGCCCGGCTTCCATGACATTGCCCTTTTCGGCCGAGCAGACGGCACCGCTGCGGCGCCTCGCCAGCGTGAAGGCGACACGGGCGACGCGGTGGATTTCGGAACTGGTATAGACATGGGTGTTGACGCCGCGACGTTGGCCATCGGCAAGCGTTTCGACGCCGCGCGGCGTGCCGAAATAGACGCCGCCGACCAGTTCCCGCACGAACAGGATATCGAGGCCCTCGACATGGATGCGCTTCAGCGAAGACGCATCGGCGAGCGCTGCGAAACAGCGCGCCGGGCGAAGGTTGGCATAGACGTTCATGCCGGCGCGCAAGGCCAGCAGCCCCGCCTCGGGCCGCTTGTCATAGGGCTGGCCGGCCCATTGCGGGCCACCGACGGCTCCCATCAGCACCGCGGCAGCAGCGCGCGCCCGCGCCAGCGTGTCGGCGGTCAGCGGCTCGCCATGCGCATCGATGGAGGCGCCGCCGAACGGCGCTTCCTCGACGGCGAGATCGAGGCCGCCGGCGATCAGCCGTCCGGCGACGCGGCGGGCAACGGCAGTGACTTCGGGGCCGATGCCATCACCGGGCAACAGCAGCAGGGTTCGGGTCATGGTTTCAGATCCACGGATGGCTGGCGGCGATGCGGGTTTCGTACGCGGCGATGGCGCCGGTCATAGCCAGCGTCAGCCCGATTTCGTCAAGGCCGTTCAGCAGGCAATGTTTGCGAAACGGATCGACGGCGAATTCCCACCGGTCCTGATAGGGCGTCGTCACCACCTGGTTGTCGAGATCGACGGTGATCGGCTGATCGGCGGCCACCGCCAGCAGCCGGTCGATGGCCTCGCGCGGCAGGGTGACGAGCAGGATGCCGTTCTTGAAGGCGTTGCCGGCAAAGATATCGGCGAATGACGGCGCGATGACGACCCGGATGCCCAGATCGGCGATGGCCCAGGGGGCGTGTTCGCGGCTCGATCCGCAGCCGAAATTGTCGCCGGCGATCAGGATCGGCGCGCCGGCATTGGCATCGATGACATTCGCCGGATCGCGGCGCAGCGTGGCGAAGGCATGCACCCCCAGCCCGGCCCGGCTGATGGTCTTCAGATGGACGGCCGGGATGATGACATCGGTATCGATGTTGTCGGCGCCCAGGGGAATGGCAGCGCCGGTCAAGGTGCGAAAGGTCTGCAAGAAATGCCGTCCCATGATGAATGGAACGGAATTGATGGCAGAAGCGTACTTGCGAATCCACCGGCCACCGGTGCCGAAACACCGGTCGCCGGCGATCGGGCTACCACCAGAGGCCGCGAACCGCCTGGACCACGAGCCCGTTGCCGACGTTGATCAGCAACGCGTCCGGCCCGACGCGCACCCAGCGGGTGCCGCCCCACGGCCGCGCCAGCCGATAGCGGCCCCAGTCGTTGACCCAATAGCGCTGGCCGAAATAGGCGCGCGGGACGGCATAGCCGACACCCCATTGCTGATAGCCATAGCCGCGCGGATAGCCGTAATAGCCGCCGCGATAGCGCGGGCCGTTCCACCGGAAATCGCGCCGGTCCTGCCGGAAATCCTGCCGCGCCGCCCGATAGTAGCGGCGGTCGTCACGCCAGTCACGGCGGTCCTGCCGCCATTCGCGACGGTCGTCGCGGCGGTCGCGGCGATCATCGCGCCAATCCTGCGCCAGCGCCGGGCCGGCGAGGGTGAGGCCGATGAGGCCGATGAGGCCGGCAAATTTCAACTTCATGATCCGTCTCCCTTTCCATGCCACTGCGGGGCATCGACAAGGATATGCCGCCCCGCGACTGAACCGGCCGTGAAACCGCTT
>JBBQWE010000103.1:0-9378 GCA_038210855.1 Sphingomonadales bacterium
GTGGCGGCGCGGCCGTGGCGCGATGCCGGTGGCGTGCGGCGGCCGGCCTTTGCCATTGGCGGTGGCGCGCTGATGACGCTGGTGCGGCGCGGCTGGCGCAACGACGGCGCCGCGCCGCGAGCCTCGCTGCAACGCGTCGAATATCGGCTGGAGGCCGGCCGCTTGCTGCGCGCGGTGGCGCCGATGGTCGATGGCGCCCCGGTCGCCACGCCGGCGCTGCTGATGGACGGTGTCACGGCGCTGCGGCTGCGCGTCCACGATGGCCGCGGCTGGGGCGAAGGCTGGCAGGCGGCGCAGCCGCAGGCGCTGCCACGCGCCGTCGAACTGACCATCACCCAGGCCGGCGGCGCGTCGCTGCGCCAGGTTTTCGTGCTGCCGCCGGGGGATGTGCCGTGACGGTGCCGCCCCGCGAATCCGGCGCCGCGCTGCTGACGGTGCTGATCCTGGTGGCGATCATGAGCGCGCTGGCAGCGCTCACCTTCGATCGGTTGCGGCTGGCGACACTGCTCGCCGGCAATGCGCTGGCGCGCGAGGCCGGGCATGATTTGGCGGCGCTCGCCGAAACGCTGGCGCTGCTGCGGCTGACCGATCTGGTCGGGTCGAACCTGCCGGCGACGCAATGGCTGGGCCGGACCATCACCCTGCCGTTGCCCGCCGGGCCGGCGCGGGTCGGCATCGCCGATGGTTCGACCTGCTTCAACCTCAACAGCCTGGTTGTCGGCGTGGCACCCGATGCGCTGGTGGTGCGGCCGCTCGGCGTCGAACAATTCGTCACGCTGTTGCGCGGCGCCGGGCTGGGCGAGAGCGAGGCCCGCCGCATCGCTGCCGCCACTGCCGACTGGATCGACAGCGACAGCGCAGCCCTGGCCGGCGGCGCCGAGGACGAAGCCTATGCCCGCCGCGCTCCGGCCTATCGCACCGCCAACACGCTGATGGCCGAAGCCAGCGAATGGCGCGCCGTCGCCGGGGTCGATGGCGATCTTTATGCCCGGCTGCGGCCGTTGCTGTGCGCGCTGCCGGTGGCGGCGCTTTCGGCCCCCAACGTCAACGCCATGGTTGCGGCGCAGGCACCGCTGCTGCTGATGCTGCTGCCGCCGCAGGCGATCGGGATCGACCAGGCCCGGCGCGTCATTGCCGAACGGCCGGTGGCAGGCTGGCGCGACCTCGATGCCTTCTGGAACACGCCGACCCTGCGTGACATCGCGCCGGCGAGCGACGCGCTGCGCCAGCCGATCGTCCGGCCGCAATGGCTGGCGCTGACCATCGCCACCGGCGAGGACGACACGACGACGGCGCTGATCGACGCCCGGCGACTGCCGCTGCGGCTGGTGGTGCGGCGCTGGAGCGAGGACGAGTGATGGCCGGTTTCGCTGCATCACGGCAGTTGCAGGCCGCTTCGGCATGACTCTCGCCGTCTTCCTCGGCGCCGCGCCGTACTGGCGATCGAGCGACGGCAGCGCCGGCGACGGCCTTGCCATTGCCGAGGCGCATCGCGCCGGGCCGGTGATCGCGGTGCTGCCCGGCGAAGCGGTGGCGGTGCATTTCGTCACCTTGCCCGAACTGGCCCCGGCGCAGGCGCTGGCGGCGGCGCGGTTGCTGGCCGCCGATGTCGCCGGCGGCGGCATCGCTGGCACGCATGTCGCGATCGGCGCGCGGCTGGCCGATGGCACCCGGCCGCTGGCGCTGGTCGATGCGGCACTGCTGCGCGGCTGGCTCGGCGAACTGGCCGCAGCCGGAATCGATCCCGATGCCGTGGTTCCCGAAGCGCTGCTGCTGCCGCTGCCCGATGGCGACGCCATCGCCGTGCACCGTGCCCCCGGGCGCTGGGTGTTGCACGGCGCCGGCATCGCCACCGCGGCAGAGCCGGTGCTGGCAGCGATGCTCGCCGGTGGCCGGGTGCAGATCGAAGTGACAGCGCCGTTGCCATGGGACGCGGCCGGCGCGCCGCGGCTGCCGATCGACCTGCGCCAGGGCGATTTCGCACGGGTGCAGCGCTGGCGGCCATCGCCGGCGCGGTTGCGGCGGCTTGGCTGGCTGGCCGTCGCCAGCCTCGCTTGCACTGTCGCTGCCGAAGCGGCAGCGACCTGGCGCGCCACGGTGGCGGCCGATCGCGCTGCCCTGCAGCGCGCCGATGCAGCCCGCACCGTGTTGCCCCGCGGCAGCGATGTGTCGGACCCACCGGCGGCAGTGGCGGCGCGGCTGGCGGCGATCGGCGGTGGTGGCGGCTTTGTGGCGGCCGCGACTGCCCTGTCGGCCGCGGTGGAGCGTGATCCCGGCGCCAGCGTGACCGCGCTCGGCTATACACAAGGCGGCGGCCTGGTCGCGACGATCGCGTTGCCGGCGGGGTCCGGCGCTGCAACGGCGACAGCACTGGCTGCGGCAGCAATGCGGCCGGGGCTGCTGGCTCGCGCCGGGGTGCTGCGCGACGATGCCGGCGCTGCGGTGTTCGATCTGCGCCTGGCACCGCGGCCGCTGCAATGACGGCACTTCGGCTCTGGTGGCGCGCGCGGACCCGGCGCGAACAGGCGCTGATCGGCGTTGCTGCGGCCATTGCGCTGCCGGTGTTGCTGTGGCTGGCGCTGCTGCGACCGCTGGCGGCGGTGCGTGCCGCAGCGGAGGACCGGCTGGCCACGGCAGAGGCGGACATTGCTGCCATCGCCGCGATGACGGCGTCGATCCGCGCTGCCGAAGCGCGGGTTTCGCCCGATGCCGGGGTGCCGATTGCCGAACTCGTGGCGCGCCGGGTGGCAGATGCGGGGCTGACTGCCGGTCCGGTAGCGTCGGCGGAAAACGGCGCTGTCGCCCTGCGCATCGCCGTGGTGCGCGCGCCGGTGCTGCTCGCCTGGATCGCGGCGCTGGAACGCGACGACGGCCTCGTCATCGATCGCCTGCAGGTGCAGCGCAACAGCGACGCCAGCGTTGCCGCCGACTTGCGGTTACGGCGGCGGTGATGCGCTTTCGGCTGGCTCTCGTCGCGCTGCTGCTGCTGGCCGGGGCCGTGCAGCTGCCGCTGGCAGTGGTGGCGCGGCAAATGCCCGGAAGCGGCGCCGCGGCCGTGCGCGGCAGCGTGTGGAACGGGCGCATGGATGCCGCCGTGCTCGGCGACTTCTTCGGTGGCGACACCCGGGTCGCGCTGGCACCGCTGCCGCTGCTGATCGGCCGGCGGCAAGTGGCGCTGCAGGGTGCCGGCTGGCGAGCGACGCTGCACCGCGGCAGCGGGGTCATCGGCGGCGCCACGGGCATCGCCGATGCAAGCGGCCGGCTGCCGCTGCTGCCCGGCCGGCCGCTGGCGGCGGTCACCCTGTCGGGTGTCACCATGATGTTCGAGGATGGCCGCTGCCGAACCGCGTCCGGCGGCATTTCCGCCGAAATCGCCGGGGTCGCGCAAGCATTGCAGGGGGCATTGCGATGCGAAGGCGCAGTGGCCCGGCTGTCGCTCGCCGGCGGCAGCACGCTGCTCGACCTGCGGTTCGCCGGGGACGGCAATTGGCGGGGCACCCTGACCGCCGGCGGTATCGCCCAACCCCTGGCCGGCGCGCTGTGAGGCATTCGCTGCGAAATCGGAGACCGAGATGATTGCCATTGCCGCCTTGCTGCTTGCAGCGGCCGATCCGCTGCCGCTCGCCGAACTGCCGCCGCAAAAGCTGCCGCGCGGCGCTTGCGCACTGGTGCTGTGGGACAAGTCGAGCCGTCGCCGGGTGGCGATGGCGCTGCAGCAACCGGCGGCGCTTCGCATCGTCCGTGATGGCGCGGTGCTCGATCTGCCCGCGTCGGCTGCCGAGGGGCTGGCGATCGCCGGCTTTGCGCCGGTGGCGGCTTTCGCCGGGTCCGGCCTTTCCATCCGCTGGCAATTGACCATCGAAGGCATCGCCGGTGGCGGGATCGTCCGCGATGGCAGCCTGGCGCTGACGCTGGCCGACGGCACCGATATCGTCACCCCGGTCGCCGGGCTGATCGGCTGCAACTGATGGCGACGATCAGCCGGCGCGAATGGGCGATCGCCATCGGCGGCGGCCTGGGGCTGGCGGCGGTGCTTGTCGGCGCGCTGCGCGGCGGCGCCGCGCCGGTGGAGCCGCCGGTGGAGGTAACGCCGCTACCGGCGCCACCGCCGATGCTCGTTGCACCGCCGCCGCCGGCACCCCCCGCCATGCCCGACCTGATCGTGCGCGGCAGCGTGGTGCGCACCGGCGGCGCTGCCGCGATCATCGAAATCGCCGGTCGCCAGCGGCTGGTGCGCGAGGGTGGCAGTGTCGCGCCGGGCGTCACCCTTGTCCGCGTTGCTGCCCGGTCGGTGGTACTGGAAACCGCCGGCCGGCAAGTGACGATCGGGATCGGCGAACCGGGGCAGGACGCCGGGGCGGCGGCGGCAGTCGCCGTCGCCGAAGCGGCCGCGGCCGGCGGCGCGGGCGCGGGCGCGGCCGGCGGCGCGCGGTTGCGGCTGGCGTTCGATCCGGTGCGGGCCGGTACGGCGCTTGTCGGCTGGCGGCTGGCCGACCCGGCGAAGCTGCCGGCGCTGGCGGCGGCCGGCCTGCAACCCGGTGACGTCGTCGTTTCGGTGGGCGGACGGGCGCTCGTCAATGAAGAAGCGGTGCTGGAAATTCCGGCAGAAATCGCCGCGAATCCCGGCGCTAAGGTGGATTTTCAGCGAAACGGAAAGTCAATGTCCGTTACGCTACCAAAACCAGAAATGAGGTGATCGGGATCATTCCGATGTCGTAAATATCGGATAGGCAACGACTTATTTTGTACAAGAATTTTTTGTTACAGTGCTGCCGATCGATTGCCCGGCATGTTTGAGCGAGTCTAGGGCCCGGGCAAAGGCGGTCCGCCCGCCCCAGTTGCGTACATGGAGTTGCAAATGTCGAAATGGTCGTATTCGCGGTCGGCGCTGTTGCTCGCCACCATGGGGCTGGCTGCCTGTGACGGCGCTTCCAACATCGCCAGTCCGGGTGAAGGCACGCTGGTGACACCGCCGGTGGTGACGCCGCCGACGACCACGCCCGATCCCGGCACGCCGGCCCCCGGCACCCCGGCTGCCGGCTGCCCGACCGGCACGACCAACGCCGGCGTCATCAACAACCTGCGCAATTGCCAGATTTCCGGCACCATCACCGGCGGCCTGACGCTCGCCAACCTTGCCGGCGTCGTTTATTCGCTTTCCGGCCGTGTCAACGTCGGCATCGATCTCGGCGCCGATCCGGGCGCTCCGGCTGCCGGCGGCGTCCAGGGTGTCCTGACCATCGATCCGGGAGTCGTCGTTTTCGGGTCGTCGGGTGCCGATGCGCTCGTCATCAACCGCGGTTCGCAGATCTTCGCCGAAGGCACCGCCAGCCGCCCGATCGTGCTGACCAGCCGGTCCAACATGGAAGGCAATGTCAACGCCAGCTCGATCGGCCAATGGGGCGGTGTCGTCATCCTCGGTCGCGCGCCGATCCACACCTGCATCGGTGCCGGTGCGGCGCCGGGCACGGCGGCCTGCCAATCGGCTGTCGAGGGCCTGACCGGCGCCTTTTACGGCGGTGGCTCGCCGACCGACAATTCGGGGCGCCTGGCCTTCGTCCAGGTTCGCTATCCGGGCTTCGAGGTCAATCCGGGCAACGAATTGAACGGCATCACCTTCGCCGGCGTCGGTTCGGGCACCTTTGCCAACAACATCCAGGTCCACAACAGTTCCGACGATGGCATCGAATGGTTCGGCGGCCGGGTCAATCACCGCTTCATCGTGGTCACCGGCGCCGACGATGATTCGATCGATACCGATCTCGGCTACAAGGGGCTGATCCAGTACGCCCTTGTCGTGCAGCGCAGCGATGGCGGCGATCGCGTCATCGAAGCCGAAACCGCCGGCAACGAGACGCGCACGCCGCGCAGCTTCCCGCGCATCGCCAATTTCACCTTCATCGGCAACCGCACCCCGGACAGCGTGCTGCTGCGCGGCGGCACCGATTTCGGCCTGGTGAACGGCATCATCCAGAACACCACGGCGACGGGCCTGTGCCTCGATATCGACGGCGCCCAGACCGTTGCCGCTGCCGATGGCGCCACCGATGAAGCCGGGCCGCCGATCTTCCGTTCGGTGATCTTCGCCTGTTCGGGCGCGGCGCGTGACGAGGCCGACGTGCCGCTGGCGCTGATCACGCCGCTGATTACCGGCAACAACAACGTGCTGCCGCCGGTGATGACGACGTTCTCCAGCGTGTTCCTGCCCGGCAGTTTCGAAACCGGCGCTGTCGGTACCAACCCGCGCACCGCCTTTGCCGGCACCGGTTCGTTCTTCGACGAAACCAGCTTCGTCGGTGCTTTCCGCAACGCGGCCGACACCTGGTACACCGGCTGGACCTGCGGCGTCGGCACCGGCGCCACCGCGTGCACGGCGCCGCCGTCGCCGATCCGCTAACGGGTCTTCCGGCCGGCGCCGCTGCGCCGGCCGGCCTTTGCACAGCGCCCCGGGGGCCATGACATGACCGACAATCGCCTGAGCCGCTTGCTCGCCACCACGATGCTGACCGGCGCCATCGTCGCCGTGCCGGCCATTGCCCAGACCACCGGCGCTTCGCCGGCGCCCGCCGCGCCGCCATCGCCATCGGTTTCGGCAACGCCGCCGACCAGCCCGGGGTCGCCGTCCACCGGCGTCGATCCGGACGCAGCGGCGGAAGAGGAAATCGAGATTTCCGCTCCCGGCGGCGCCAGCGATGAAATCGTCGTTATCGGCAACCGCATCCCCAACAGCATCCGCGCCAGCCGCGAAGTCGTCTCGGTGCTCAGCCAGGCCGATATCGCCCGCACCGGCGAAGGCGATATCGCCGGCGCGCTGCAACGCGTTACCGGGCTTTCGGTCGTCGGCGGGCGGTTCGTCTATATCCGCGGTCTTGGCGAACGCTATTCGCTGGCGCTGCTCAACGGCCTGCCGATCCCGTCGCCCGATCCGCTGCGCCGGGTGGTGCCGCTCGATCTGTTCCCGACTTCGGTGCTGGCTTCGTCGGTGGTGCAGAAAAGCTATTCGGTGAACTTCCCCGGCGAATTCGGCGGCGGCGTCATCAACCTGACGACGCGCGCCATCCCGGCCGAACCGTTTCTCGACATCGGCGGCAGCATCGGCGCCAACACTGCCACCACCGGGCAATTGGGCTATGTCTATGCCGGCGGCCGCCGCGACTGGACCGGCTTCGACGACGGCACCCGCCGCCTGCCGGCCGGGCTGGCGCAATCGCAGAATGCCGGCACGGCGCTGGCGGTCGGCCAGAACTACACGCTGCGCCAGTTGCAGGACATCACCGCCTCGCTGACCAACGCCGAAACCAACGTCATCTTCCGCAACGAGGAGATTCCGGTCAATTTCAGCGCCAGCATCGCCGGCGGTACGGCCTGGGACCTGGGTGAATCGCGCCTCGGCGTCACTTTCTCGGTCGGCTTCAGCAACGACTGGCGGACCAAGGCCGGCAAGCAGCAGCTTTCCGGCGGCCAGGCGATCGGCCCCGATGGCACGCCGATCCTCGTCGCCGACCAGGATTTCGATTTCGTCTCGACCGAATTGCGCAGCACGCTCAACAGCCTGTTCACCGTCGGCTATGAATTCGCCGAACACCAGATTCGCTGGACCAACCTCTACGTCAACGACACCATCAAGGAAGTCCGCATCCAGTCGGGCATCGATGATATCAATGTGGGCCGCGACCGGTTGCTGCAGCGCGACGCCACGGCGCAATTCCGCCGCCAGCTGATCGACACCCAGCTGGTCGGCGAATTCAAGTTCGACAAGCTCAGCCTCGACCTGCGCGGCACCTATGCCAACAGCAAGCGATTGTCCCCCTACGAACGCTTCAACAACTATGCCTTCAACCCCGAAGTCGGCGATTTCACCAACGATCTGCGCAGCCCGGGCCAGTCGAGCCTGGTGGCGTTCAGCCGGCTGAACGAGGATGTCTACGGCGCCGGCGGCGACCTTGGCTACAAGATCGAAGGCGGTCCGTTTCCGATCCGCCTGACCGCCGGCTATGCCTTTTCGCAGGCGCTGCGCCAGTCCGAACGTTTCGATTATCGCTATCAGTCGAACGCCGCGTTGCCGCTGGCGGTGGCGCAGCAGCGGCCGGATTTCCTGCTGTCCGACTTCAACGTCTATACCTATGGCATCGCGCTCAACACCGTATCGACGGTGGCACCGCGCTATACCGCCGGGCTGACCGTCCACGCCGGCTATGGCCAGGTCGAGATCGAACCGTTCGACGGCGTGCAGTTCGTCGCCGGCGTCCGCTATGAAAGCGGTGACCAGAACGTCAATCCGATCGACGTGTTCAACGCCAATCCGGGATCGGCCTTCAACCAGCCGACGCGCATCCGCGCCGATTACTGGCTGCCGGCCGGCACGCTGACCTGGAATTTTGCCGAAAACATGCAGCTGCGCTTTGCAGCCTCGAAGACCATCGCCCGGCCGCAGTTCCGCGAACTGGCACCGCAGCCCTATTTCGATACGGACAGCGACCGGCTCAGTTTCGGCAACCAGTTCCTGACCAATTCGGAACTGTTCAACGCCGAAGCCCGCTACGAATGGTATTTCGCGCGTGACCAGCGCGTCGCCGTCGGCGCCTTTTACAAGAACATCGATCAGCCGATCGATGCCATCGCCTTCGTGCAGGGCGGCACCTTCCAGAACACCTTCGCCAACATCCCCAATGCCCGGCTCTACGGCTTCGAGGTCGAGGCGCAGAAATATTTCGCTCTGGGCGATCTCGGCGGCTTTTTCGAAAGCCGGCGGTTGTTCGTTTCGGCGAACTACACCTTCACCGATTCGCGCATCCGGGTTCGCCCCGGCGACACGACGCGCTTCCCGCTGTCGGGCGAGATCGTCCCGGCCACCGACATCTTCCGCGATGGCCAGCCATTGACCGGCCAGTCGGACCATGTCGCCAATTTGCAGTTCGGCCTGCAGGACCAGGACAATCTGTCCGAACAGACGATCCTGCTGAACTATGCCAGCGACCGGGTCAGCTTCCGCGGCCCCAATGGCCAGCCCGACCTGATCGAGCGGCCCGGCCTGCGCCTCGATGTCGTGCTGCGCCAGGGCGTCCGCGTGCGCGGGCTGAATTTCGAGATCAAGGCCGAAGCCCGCAACCTGACCGGCACGCGCTATCAGGAGTTCCAGACGCTCGGCACGTCGCGCATCGACAACAATAGCTATGTGCTCGGCCGGACCTTCGCGCTCGGCGTCGCTGCGAAGTTCTGAGCTCACCGGTTAATTTTGGAAGAATAGAGCCTCCGGCGGCGTGGGGCGTGGGGCCCCGCCGCCGGCGGGCAAACAGTTTGCTTTGTGAGTTATCGTTGAGGCCCCGCCGCCCCCGAGCGAGGCGGCCGCCACCGGCGTGCCGGCGCGGCCCACGGGCC
>JBBQWE010000104.1:0-9143 GCA_038210855.1 Sphingomonadales bacterium
GCCGTCTATTCACCGGGTATTTTGTTGGGGTGCGGGGGCCACCGCCCCCCCCCGCCGGAGGCGAATTCCACGCCGCCGGAGGCAAACTCCACGCCGCCGGAGGCAAACTCTACGCCGCCGGAGGCGAATTCCACGCCGCCGGAGGCAAACTCCACGCCGCCGGAGGCAAACTCCACGCCGCCGGAGACTCCTGATTAAGCTGCCAGCGCTGCCTTCAGCGCATCGACCAGGTCGGTCTTTTCCCAGGAAAAGCCGCCGTCGGCATCGGGCTGGCGGCCGAAATGGCCATAGGCGGCGCTGCGCTGATAGATCGGCTTGTTGAGGCCCAGATGCTCGCGGATGCCGCGCGGCGTCAGGCGCACCAGCGTCGGCAGGATGGCTTCCAGCCGGCCTTCCTCGACCGTGCCGGTGCCGTGCAGGTCGACATAGACGCTGAGCGGCTCGGCGACGCCGATGGCGTAGCTCAACTGGATCGTGCAGCGGCGGGCGAGGCCGGCGGCGACGATGTTCTTGGCGAGATAGCGGGTGATGTACGCTGCCGAACGATCGACCTTGGTCGGATCCTTGCCGCTGAAGGCGCCGCCGCCGTGCGGGCTGGCGCCGCCATAGGTATCGACGATGATCTTGCGGCCGGTCACACCGGCGTCGCCATCGGGGCCGCCGATTTCAAACTTGCCGGTCGGGTTGATGTGGACGACCGTTTCCGGCGTGACGAAGCCGGCGGGCAGCACGTCGTGAAAGACGCGCATCACGTAATCGTGCAGCTCGGCATAGCGCGCGGCATCGCCGCCGCTGGCGTGCGGAAGGCAATAGTCGGGCTTGTGCTGCGTCGAAACGACAAGTGCAGTGGCGCGGACCGGGATCTCGTTTTCATAGGCCAGCGTCACCTGGCTCTTGGCGTCGGGTTCGAGGAACGGGGCGGCGCCCGAATGACGATCGGCGGCAAGGCGTTCGAGGATGCGGTGCGAATAATAAAGCGTCGCCGGCATCAGGTCGGGCGTTTCATCGGTGGCATAGCCGAACATGATGCCCTGGTCGCCGGCGCCTTCGTCCTTGTTGCCGCTGGCATCGACGCCCTGCGCGATGTCCGACGATTGCGGGTGCAGGTGGTTTTCGAAAACCAGGTTCTGCCAGTGGAAGCCATCCTGTTCATAGCCGATGCGGCGAACGGTGGCGCGGACGGCCGACTGGATTTCCTCCTGCGCCCCCGGCGCCCAATTGCCGTCGGTATCGATCATGCCGAGCCCGCGCACTTCGCCGGCGAGCACCACGCGGTTGGTCGTCGTCAGCGTTTCGCAGGCGACGCGGGCCTGCGGGTCCTTCGACAGGAACAGGTCGACGACGGCGTCCGAAATCTGGTCAGCGACCTTGTCGGGGTGGCCTTCCGAAACCGATTCGGAAGTGAAGAGGTAATTGGCGCGCGCCATTTGCAGTCCCTTGGCTGTTCGCCGTGGCGTCTAGGACGCCGATTGCAGCCACGCAAGCGGCATAAAGATTGCTTTATATGTCTTGCGCGGCTGCCCGGCGTCGGCCGGCAGCGAACCCGGGGCCGAGCCCAAGCGCCAGCAGCAGCAGGCCGAGCCACAGCGGGGTCAGATAGTCCTGACGGGCATAAAGCGTCGGCGGCAGCGCCGTCGGCAGCGTCGCGGCCACGACGCCCTGGGTCGCCAGCGGCTGCTGCGCAACGATATTGCCATGGGGGTCGACCACCGCGCTGATCCCGGTGGGGGTTGATCGAATGATCGGCAGGCCTTCCTCGATGGCGCGCAGCCGCGCCTGCGCCAGGTGCTGGGGCGGGCCGCTGGCGCCGTACCAGGCATCGTTCGACAGATTGGCGAGCCAGGCGGGGCGGTTGCGCGGATCGACGATGGCGCCGGCGAAGATGACTTCGTAGCAGACCAGCGGGCCGACCGGGGGCAGGCCGGGAAGCTTCAGGCTGCGCGGGCCGGGGCCGGCGTGGAAATCATAATCGCCGGGCACCAGCCGGGCGATGCCGATGCTTTCCATGAACGCCCGCGCCGGCACATATTCGCCCATCGGTACCAAATGCGATTTGTCGTAGCGGCCCTGCAGGCGGCCGCGGGAATCGAGCACGAACAGGCTGTTGGCCAGCGCCACCACCTTGCCGCCGGCATCGCGCACCAGCCCGGTACCGCCGAACATCAGCAGGTCGTCCGGCCCCAGCGCCGATGCGAGCCGGGCACGGAGTTCGGGGTTGTCCTCCACCGGTTGCTGGACGGCGCCTTCCGGCCAGACGACCACCGCGGCGCGCGTGGCGGTGGGTGCCGCGACGCCGCCCGCCGCCGCGACGCCGGTTCCCGGAACGCCGGTTCCCGGAACGCCGGCGTCACCGGTCGGAGGGATCGCCGCTGCCGGTGCCGGCGGAATCGGCCCGGTCGAACCATCGGCGTTGCCGAAATCGCCGCCGACATCCTGCGCAACCGCGCCGGCCGTGATGCTGCTGTTGCGCCTCGCGAGCGCGCCGCGCGTGAGCGCAAGATAGGCCGCAAGGTTGGCAGCGTCACGGCCATAGCGTTCGTCTTCGCCGATGTTCGCCTGCACGATGAACACATTGCTGTTGTCGGGCAGATAGGTTTCGCGGTTGAGGCCGCCGCCGATCGATCCGGCAACGACCATCAGCAGCGCCAGCCCCAGCCCGGCGCTGCGCGTCGCCAGATCGTGTCGCGGCGCCAGCAGCAGCCACGGCGTGCCGCCAGCAACCAGCATCAGCCCGGAAAGCCCCAGCGCGCCGACCCAGGCGGCGAGATAGACGACGCCCGGCGCCGCCATCCAGGCAGACCCGAGCGGATTCCACGGAAAGCCGCTCAGCAAGACACCGCGCAAGGCCTCGGCCGCCATGAAAGTGGCACCGAAGACCAGCAGTCGCGGCGCCCCCGGCCGGGCAAAGGCAGCAGCACCGGCGGCGGCGGCGACATAGAGCGCGAGGAACAGCGCGAGCACCGCGACCGCCCCCCAGCCGAGCGCTGCCGGCATCTTGGCCTGGAAAGTGAAGGCCTTGGCGATCCAGCCAAGGCCGAAGGCGAAATGGCCGACGCCCCAGCACCAGCCGACCAGCGCGGCGCGGCGTCGGCTGACCGCCGTATCGACCAGCGCGACCAGCACCGCGACGCCGGCAATCGTCAGCAACCACAAATTGGTCGGTTCGAACCCGAGCGCGGCGATGGCGCCGGCAACAAACGCCAGCGGCGCGGCAAGGGGCAGGGCGAGCGATTTCACGATGATGCGGCGTTACCGCGAAACCGCCGCGGCTGCCAACCGGCTTATCCGCTTGCCGCGCGGCGATCGGCTCGCCAAAGCCTTTCGGGAATGATTGCGGTTCCGGCCCTCGAATATCGCGATGTCAGCGTGCGCCGGGGCGGAACGGCCATCGTCGACGGCGTTTCGCTGGTAATCCCGGCCGGCAGTTTCGTCGCGCTGACCGGCGCGTCGGGGGCCGGCAAGACCACGCTGCTGCGCCTCGCCAACCGCATGGTGCGCGCCGATTCGGGCAGCGTGCTGGGTTTCGGCACGGATGTGGCGGACGGCGAGGCCGCCGACCTGCGCCGCGGCATCGGCTA
This sequence comes from Sphingomonadales bacterium, assembly GCA_038210855.1. Lineage (GTDB taxonomy): Bacteria > Pseudomonadota > Alphaproteobacteria > Sphingomonadales > Sphingomonadaceae > Sandarakinorhabdus. The sequence goes on from JBBQWE010000104.1 coordinate 3,579, forward strand.
TGCCAGCCAGGGTGTCGGCCTGTTTCCGCATTGGACAGTGGCGGAAAACATCGCCGCCGTGCCCTGGCTGCTGCGCCATGCCCCCCAGCGGCGCGCGGCGCGGGTCGCGGAACTGCTCGATCTTGTCGAACTGCCGCGCGGTTTCGCCGATCGCTATCCGCGCCAGCTTTCGGGGGGGCAGGCCAGCCGGGTCGGCCTTGCCCGGGCGCTGGCGGCGGCGCCGCGCCTGCTGCTGCTCGATGAACCCTTCGGTGCGCTCGATCCCGAAACCCGGGTCAGCCTTGCCGACAAGGTCGCCGGACTGCACGCCGACCACGGCCTGACGACGCTGATGGTGACGCACGACCTTGCCGATGCGCTGACTCGGGTGGAACGGGTCATCGTTTGCGATGCCGGGCGGATCGTTGCCGATGGCACGCCGGCCGATCTGGTGGCAAGCGACCATCCGGCGGTGCGGGCGCTGGTTGCGGCGCCGCTCGAACAGGCGGAAAAGCTGGCGGCGCTGCGCCGGCCGGATCGGGCGGGCTGACGCCATGGGCCCCGAAATCGGCGAACGCTGGCTGCGTGCCATTGCGATGCTGCCCGATCGGCTGGCGGCGCATCTGGGCGTTGCGGCGGCCGCCATCGGCCTCGCGATCCTCGTCTCGGTGCCAACGGTGATGCTGCTCGTCGCGCGGCCGCGGCTGCGGGCCGGGGTGCTGGCCGGGGCGGCGGTGATCCAGACGGTGCCGGCGCTGGCGCTGCTGGCGCTGTTCTACCCGCTGCTGCTGGCCATCGGCGGCATCACCCAGCGCGTGGCGGGGTTCGGCGTGCCCGCGCTCGGCCTGCTGCCGTCGCTGCTGGCGCTGGCGCTTTATGCGCTGTTGCCGCTGGTGCGCGGCGGAGCAGACGGGCTGGCGTCGGTGCCGGCCGAAACGCTCGATGCCGCCGATGGCATCGGCATGACTCGGCGGCAGCGGCTGGTCCATGTCGAACTGCCGCTGGCGGCGCCGATCGTGATGGGCGGGCTTCGCGTTGCCGCCGTGTGGACGATCGGCGCGGCGACGCTGGCCACCACCGTCGGCCAGAAAAGCCTGGGAGACCTGATCTTCGCCGGGCTGCAGATCGAGGATTGGGCGCTGGTCGTCACCGGCTGCCTTGCCGCGGCCTTCCTTGCCATCATCGTCGACATGGCATTGTGGCGAGTTGAAACCGGGCTGGCGGAACGCGCCTGGGGCAAATGCCTGTTGGGGCTCGGCCTGCTGGTGGCGCTGGTTACCGGCGTCGTCGGCTGGTACGCCGCCGAACAGGCGCCGCAGGCAGCGGGCCAGCGGCCGGTGGTGATCGGCGCCAAGTCCTTTTCCGAACAATATATCCTTGCCGAACTGATCGCCGAACGGCTGCGCGCGCAGGGGATCCCCGTCACCATCCGGTCCGGGCTGGGGTCGGTCATCGCCTTTCGGGCGCTCGCCGCCGGCGATATCGATGTCTATGTCGATTACACCGGCACGCTGTGGGACAATGCGCTGGGCAACAAGGTGCCGGCACCGCGCCGGCTGATGCTGCAGTCGCTGCGCGCCGAACTGCCGCGGCGCTTCAAGGTCGAGATCGCCGCGTCGCTGGGGTTCGAAAATGCCTATGCGCTGGCGATGCGGCGGGCGGACGCCGACCGGCTGGGCATCGACACGCTCGCCGATCTGGCGACGGCGGCGCCGCGGCTGGCGCTGGCCAGCGATACCGAATTCCAGTCGCGCCTCGAATGGCGAGCGCTGCAGGCGGCCTATGGCCTGAAGTTCCGGCGGCTGACTTCGTATACCCCGACGCTGATGGTGCGCGCGCTGACCAGCGGCGAAGCCGATGTGATGACGGCGTTTTCCTCCGATGGCCGGATCGCGGCGGACAACCTCAAGCTGCTGACCGATCCGCGCGGCGCGCTGCCGGCCTATGACGCGGTGCTGCTGATCGGCCCGCGCCGGCCGGATCTGAAGGCGAAGCTGGCGGGGCTGGAGGGAAAGATCCCGGTTGAAGCGATGCGCGAAGCGAACTGGCAGGTCGACCGCGACGACAACAAGCGAACGACGCAACAGGCTGCGGCGTGGCTGGCGGCGCGCACCCGCTAACGGGTCGTCTGCCTGGCGGCCGACTCACCCTGTTTTTCGATCGATTTGCGGACGGAACGGAGGCGCAGCTCGTCGCCGTAGAGCACGAACAGCACTGCGGCCCCTGGCGACAGGCCGAGGACCTCCCGAAATTCGGGCGGGACCATGAAGCCCCCGTCCGCTGCGAGGGGTACCGCGACCGGGTGCATCGTGTATCGCCGCCGAAACGGCACCGCTTACCGATTGGGCGGCCAGTCGTTCAATGCCCGGCCAACGCCGCCAGCAGCAGCAGCGCGACGATGTTGGTGATCTTGATCATCGGATTGACGGCCGGGCCGGCGGTGTCCTTGTAGGGGTCGCCGACCGTGTCGCCGGTGACGGCGGCCTGGTGCGCCGGGCTGCCCTTGCCGCCATAGGCGCCCTGTTCGATGACTTTCTTGGCATTGTCCCACGCGCCGCCGCCGCTGGTCATCGAAATCGCCACGAACAGGCCGGAGACGATCACCCCCATCAGCAGCGCGCCGAGTGCAGCAAAGCCGTTGCCCTGCGTCGAGACCGCGGTGATGGCGAAATAGACGACGATCGGCGCCAGCACCGGCAGCAACGACGGCACGATCATCTCGCGGATGGCGCCGGCAGTCACCAGCCCGACGGTGCGGGCGTAATCGGGGCGTACCGTGCGCGCGATGATCGCCGGGCCGTTTTCGCTGAACTGGGCGCGGATATCCTGCGCCACCTCCGCGGCGGTACGCCCCACCGCCGTCATCGCCATGCCGCCGAACAGATAGGGAAGCAGCGCGCCTAGCAGCAGCCCGACGACGACATAGGGGTTGGACAGGGTGAAATCGACCGGCACATCGGCAAAGAACTGGCGCAGATCCTCGGTGTAGGTGGCAAACAGCACCAGGGCGGCAAGGCCGGCCGATCCGATGGCATAGCCCTTGGTCACTGCCTTGGTCGTGTTGCCGACGGCATCGAGAGCATCGGTTCGTTCGCGCACTTCGCCGTCCATGCCCGACATTTCGGCGATGCCGCCGGCATTGTCGGTTACCGGGCCATAGGCATCGAGTGCGACGACCATTCCGGCCAGCGCCAGCATCGCGGTCGCGGCAAAGGCGATGCCGATCAGCCCGGCGAGCTGGAACGCCGCGACGATGCCGCAGACGATGACCAGCGTCGGCAGCGCCGTCGATTCCATCGAAACGGCAAGGCCCTGGATGACGTTGGTGCCATGGCCCGAATCGGAAGCCTTGGCGATCGACTGCACCGGGCGATAGCCGGTGCCGGTGTAATATTCGGTGATCCAGACGATCAGGCCGGTGACGACCAGCCCGACGATCATGCACCAGAACAGCCGCATCGCCGTGAAATCGGTGGGCGCGGCGACCGCTGCTGCCGCCTGCGCGCTCGCGGCCTTGACTGAAATGACGGCGTTCATGTCGGGGAAGATCGCGTTGGTGGCGAAGTACAGCGCCGGCACCGACAGCAGCGCGGTGACGATGAAGCCCTTGTACAGCGCCCCCATGATCGATCCGCTGCTGCCCAGCCGGACGAAATAGGTGCCGATGATCGAGGTGAGGATGCAGACACCGCCAGCGAGCAGCGGCAGGGTCATCAACGCTGCTGCCGCCGCGGCTTCGACCAGCAGGGCTACCAGCACCATCGTCGCGCCGATGGTGACGACATAGGTTTCGAAAAGATCGGCGGCCATTCCGGCGCAATCGCCGACATTGTCGCCGACATTGTCGGCAATGACGCCGGGGTTGCGATCGTCATCCTCGTCGAAGCCCAGCTCGTTCTTGCCAACCATGTCGGCACCGACGTCGGCTGCCTTGGTGAAGATGCCGCCGCCCAGCCGCGCGAAGATCGAGATCAGCGAAGCGCCGAAGCTGAGGGCCACCAGCGCGTTGATCACCGGCCGCCCGGTCGGGTCGCCGCCGCCTGCCACCAGCGCGTAGAACAGCCCGGCGATGGCCAGCAGCGCCAGCCCGGCGACGAGCATGCCGGTGACCGCGCCCGATCGGAACGCCATCGTCAGCCCGGCCTGCAGCGATTGGCGCGCCGCTTCCGCCGTGCGGACGTTGGCGCGCACCGAAATGTTCATGCCGATGAAGCCGGTCGCCCCCGACAGCAGCGCGCCGAGCACGAACGCCGCCGCCGGGACCCAGCCGAGAAACACGCCGACAGCGAGGCCGACCACCACCCCGACCCCGGCGATCGCCGTATAGTGCGTGGCGAGATAGGCGCCGGCGCCGACCTGGATGGCGGCAGCGATTTCCTGCATCCGGGCATTGCCGGCCGACGCGCCGAGCACCTGCCGCGAGGTGATCAGGCCATAGAGCACCGCGGCAACGCCGCAGCCGATTGCGACCAGAACCATGTTCATGCGCTTGCCGCCCCCAAGGTCCGGGTGGAGCATTGGTGCGCCTTGCCCGCATCGGGAGTGTGGCCCTGATGTGACAGGCCAGTGCCTGTCACTAACGACAGGTCAGTGTTCCCACCCCAGCCGCGCCGGCAGGTCGATCGGGCCGCGGGCCCCGCGCAGCACCAGCCCGGCGCCGGCCGCGACGGTGCCGATCCGGGTCACCGGCAGTTTCCCGGCGATGGCTGCGACGTCGCATTCCGCCGGTGCGGTGAACAGCAGTTCGTAATCATCCCCCGCCGTCGCCAGCGCCAGCCGCGCCGCGTCGTCGTCCCCCGCCCGGGCTCGCGCCGCCGGCGACACCGGCATGGCCGCAAGATCGACGGCCAGCATCACCCCCGACGCCCGCGCCAGCCGGTCGGCATCGATCAGCAGGCCGTCCGACACATCCATGGCAGCGCTCGCCACCCCGACAAGCGCGCGGCCGAGCGCCAGCCGCGGCATCGGCAGGCGATAGCGCTTCAGCAGCCAGGCATCGGGCGGCGCCGCGCCCCGCGCCACCGCCAGTCCCAGCCCGGCATCGCCGATGCTGCCCGAAACCCACCGCGCATCGCCGGGCCGCGCGCCGGAACGCGGCAAGGCCTTGCCGGGGTCGACATGGCCGATCGCACTTATCCCCAGCACCGCCGCCGCGACTCCGCCGACCGTGTCGCCGCCCCACAGCGCCAGTTCGAAATGCGCCAGCGCTCGCGCCAGCCCGGCCGCGAAGGCCTCCCGCCACGCATCATCCTCGGCCGGGGACAGCGCCAGGCTCATCAGCACGCCGGCCGGGCGAGCCCCCATCGCCGCCAGGTCCGACAGATTCACCGCCAGCAATTTCCACGCGACATCACCGGGCGGATCACCGGGCAGATAATGCGTGCCGCAAACCAGCGTGTCGTGCGTCAGAACCAGCTGCCGGCCGATCGGCGGCGTCCACACCGCCGCATCATCGGCCAGCCCGCGCGCTGCCTCGCTGCCGGCCAGCGGCCGCAGCAGCTTTGCGATGAAATCGCGTTCGCCCACGCCTGTTGCGCTCCGCTCCGCTTCGATGCCGCGATCAGCCGCGCACCTGCCGCGCCACCG
>JBBQWE010000105.1:0-8842 GCA_038210855.1 Sphingomonadales bacterium
CGCAATCCGGGGACAGTATACCTATTAATTCGTCCTGCAGCCTTCTGGTCACCTGCCACTTACGACATGATAAATTGTGGCGGAGAGGGTGGGATTCGAACCCACGGTGAGCTTGCACCCACAACGGTTTTCGAGACCGTCCCGATCGACCACTCTGGCACCTCTCCGTCCGAGGCTGGCGCGCGGCAGGACCGCGGGTCGAAGGCAGCGGCTATAGCGTGCGACCCATGCGCTGCCAAGTGATTCCGCCGTTGTCGATCCGGCGGCGCCGCATCTCGCCTCGCTGCGGCACCGCGGCGCGGCGCGGGGCCTTTCCCAGCGGAACGGCTTGCTTATATGCTGTCGTGCAGGGGCTGGAACGCCAGAGAAAGAGGTACCCGCAGATGACCCCGTTTTCCCGTACCGGCACATCCGAATTCGGCGTCGAGGCTTCGGCGAACGCGGCGAGTGCCGCCACTTTCACCATCGGTGATATCGTCCGCCACCGCATCTTCCCGTTCCGTGGTGTGATTTTCGATGTCGACCCGGAATTCGCCAATACCGAGGAATGGTGGAACGCCATCCCGGAGGCCATCCGGCCGCGCAAGGACCAGCCCTTCTATCACCTGCTCGCCGAAAACGACGAGGCGTCCTACGTCGCCTATGTCAGCCAGCAGAACCTCGTGCTCGATCCCGATGCCGATCCGGTGCACCACCCGGCGGTTGGCCAGATGTTCGCCGCGTTCGAGGATGGCCGCTATCACTTGCGGCGCGAAATCCGTAACTGACGCGCGCGGCGCCATTGCCGCGGCGCCCTTCCCTGCGGCCGCCGGCGCCGCTACAGCAACATCATGAACGCGCAGCCAGTCATGAAGCCCTGGGTGGAGGGAATCCACGCCTATGTCCCCGGCAAGGCTCGCCTCGGCGACCGGCCGGTCGTTGCCCGGCTGGCGTCGAACGAAAACCCCTTCGGCCCCAGCCCGCGCGCCATCGCCGCGATGCAGGCCGTGCTCGCCGACGGGCATCGCTATCCCGATCCCGCCGCCACCGCGCTGCGCGAGGCGCTGGGTGCGCATCACGGCATCGATCCGGCGCGCATCATCTGCGGCACCGGTTCGGACGAGGTGTTGCATCTGATCGCCGGCGCCTTTGCCGGGCCGGGCGACGAGATCGTTCATGTGCGCCACGGTTTCGCTGTTTACGACATCGCCACGCGCCGTGTCGGCGCGACGCCGGTGGTGGCGCCCGATTCCGACTGGACCTGCGATGTCGATGCCGTGCTCGCCGCCGTCACCGACCGTACGCGCGTCGTCTTCCTTGCCAATCCGAACAACCCGACCGGCACGATCATCAGCGCTGCCGAAGTCCGTCGCCTCCATGCCGGGCTGCCGCATAACTGCGTTTTCGCGCTGGATGCCGCCTATGCCGAATTCGCCGAAGGGCTGTACGAGGACGGGATCGGCCTTGCCAACGAATACCCCAATGTCATCGCGGTGCGGACGTTCTCCAAGCTGCACGGCCTGGCCGCACAGCGCATCGGCTGGGGCTATGCCGCGCCGGCGCTGATCGATGCGATGCACCGTATCCGGGCGCCGTTCAACGTGCCGACCACCGGCCAGGCCGGCGCCATCGCGGCGATCGCCGATACCCAATGGGCGGCGATGACCCGCGACCACACGCTGCGCTGGCGCGCCTGGCTGGCCGCCGAAATCGCGGCGATGGGCAATGCCGGGCTGCGCGCCGTGCCGTCGGCGGCGAACTTCGTGCTGGTGGAGTTTCCCGCCGATGGCCCGGTGACGGCAGCGGCCGCCAACGCCGCACTGATGGCCGATGGCATCCTGGCGCGCCACCTTGCCGTACAGGCCATGCCGAACTGCATCCGCATCTCCATCGGCACCGAAGCCGAAACCCGCGCTGCCGTCGCCAGCCTGCGGGCATTTGTTGCGCGGGTGCAGCCCGCGGCGATCCAGACCCCTGCCTCGGCAGCGTCCGCCGCCTGATGCTGCCGTTCGCCCGGGTCGCGATCATCGGCATGGGGCTGATCGGCTCCAGCCTGGCTCGCGCCGTGCGCACCGCGATGCCGACCGTGCGCCTCACCGTCAGCGACGCCGATGCCGCAGTGCGCGAACGTGTGCGGGCTCTCGATCTTGCCGATGACGTTGCCGACCATGCCGGCGCCGCCGTTGTCGATGCCGAACTGGTCATCCTTGCCGTGCCGGTGGGCGCCATCGCTGCGCTCGCTGCCGAAATCGCTGCCGAACTGGCGCCCGGCGCCATCGTCAGCGATGTCGGATCGGTGAAGGCGCGGGTGCTTGCCGATCTGGTCGCGGCACTGCCCGGAGTCGCCGTCATCCCCGGGCATCCGGTTGCCGGCACCGAAAAATCCGGGCCGGATGCCGGTTTCGCCAGCCTGTTTGCCGGCCGCTGGTGCATCCTGACCCCGCCTGGCGATGCCGATCCGGCGCGGGTCGAGCAGCTTTCCGCCTTCTGGGCCGCCCTTGGCGCCCGCGTCGAAGTGATGGATGCCGGCCACCATGACCGTGTCCTCGCCGTCACCAGCCATCTGCCGCACCTGATCGCCTATTCGATCGTCGGCACCGCTTCCGACCTCGAAGCCGTTACGCGATCCGAAGTCATCAAATATTCCGCCGGAGGCTTTCGCGATTTCACCCGCATCGCTGCGTCGGACCCGGTGATGTGGCGCGACGTCTTCCTGCACAACCGCGAAGCCGTGCTCGAACTGCTCGGCCGCTTCACCGAAGACCTTGTCGCGCTGCAACGCGCCATCCGCTGGAGCGACGGCGACGCGCTGGAAACCCTGTTCACCCGCACCCGCGCCATCCGCCGATCGATCATCGACGAAGGCCAGGATACCGAAGAGCCGGATTTCGGGCGAAAGCACTGAAGGTCAGGTTGGAAAAGGAAAGAGAGCCTCCGGCTGCTGGGGCCGTAGGCCCCAGACCCCATCTTGTTTGCTTTCGTCCTCGATAGCCAACCGAAGTCGCGCGAAATCCCGACGAAATGGGGTCTGCGGCCTACGGCCCCAGCCGCCGGAGGCCAGTTCTCTTTCTTCCTACCGCCGCAGCACCGGGCACGGCGGCAACTGCGCGCGAACGGCACGGCGAGCAAGGTCGGCGGGCAGCGGCGCCAGGCGGATGGCGCCGGCGCTGCCTTCGAACGCCAGCCGTACCGGCGTGCGCAGCCGTTGCTCGCTTACCGGCGGCGCGGCAGCGATGGCGGCAGCGACGGAAGCCGGGCAGACGGTGGCGATGGTGCCGGCGAGGCGCAGCCCGGTGCGGCCGATGGGCACCAGCGTTGCAGCGACGCGAGCGACCTCGCCGGTGGCATCGCCCAGCGTCAGCCCGGTGATTTCGATGGTGCCGCTGGCTGCCCAGCGGTCATAGGCGGTCAGCCGCGCCGGACCGGTGGCGACAAGATCGGCAGCGAGCGACAGCGGCGCCCCCTGCCCCAGCCGCACCGCGGTTCCGGAAAGAACGAGCTGGCCACGCGGCGGGCCGGTCGAGGCGCCGGCCGCGGCTGTCCCGGGCTTGCGCTCGCGCAAATGCACCTCCAGCCGGTCGGCGGTGATCGCCACCGGCAGCACGCCGGTGGTGACGCTCGCCCTGTCGGCGGCGGTGGACAGCCGCAGCAGGCGGCCGCTTTGGGGATCGACGTTGATGCTGGTGATCGCCGTCCGTGCCGTCACCGCGGCGCGGATCACCGGGCCGACAATTGCCGAAAACTGCGGCGCTTCGGTGGTGACCACCGTCAGTTCCGGCCGCCACGGGCCTCGATTGATGCGGGCTCGCGTTGCGGTCGCGACCAGCCGCACGACCTCGCCGCCGGCAAGCCGCGGAGCCGCCGCTTCCGCCTCCAGCCGGTAGGGAAAGCCGCCGACGCGGGCGCTGCCGGGTGGCAGCCATTCGTCGACCACCGCCTGGAATTGCGCCGCCCAGCCGGTCCAGAACAGCCAGTAGATGCCGAGCGCCAGCGCCAGCGGAACGAGGGTGAGCAGCAGGGGCAGGCGGCGCATCATGGCGTGGTTCCAGCGTGGACGACGGGCGTGAGGGCGTTGATCGCGGCGTGCACGCGCGCTTCGACATCGTCGCGCGGCCGGCCGGGCGGAATGACGGCGCCGACCGCAAGGGTGATGGTGCCGGGATATTTGACGAAGCCGCGCGACCACACCCGGCCGCTGTCGAGCGCAATGGGCACAACCGGCAATTTCAGGATCTTGTAGAGCCCGGCAAAACCGGCGGCGAGCGGCGGCGCCGTGCCGGGGGCAACGCGCGTGCCTTCGGGGAAGATCACCACCGGCCGGCCGGCGGCGGCCGCCGCCGACGCCGCACGCATCATCGCACGCAGCATCGCCGCCGATCCGGCGCGATCGACGAAGATCGACCCATGCCGCGCCGCCGCCGCTCCCCAGATCGGGATGCGGTAAAGTTCGGCCTTCATGACGACGGCCGGGCGATCGAACAGCCACAGCGTCAGAATCGCTTCCCAGGCGCTTTCGTGCTTGAGCGCGAACAGATATTGCCCCGATGGAATGGCGCCATCGACGACGTGGCGAATGCCCAGCAGCCGGCGCGAGCAAACATCGAACCAGCCCGCCCAGGCGCGCGGCCCGGTGAACAGCAGCCGGCGCGGCAGCAGCGCGCCGGACACCAGCGCGAACGGCACGATCACCAGCGACCCGGCACCGAAAGCCAGCCAGAACATTACGGTGCGGACGAGTGCGATCGGCATGGCCAGCGGCCGCGGACCCATCAGGTCGCCCCGGTCAGCAGCGCAGCCCGGCGCAGCAGATATTTGCTGTATTCCCAGGCGATGCTGGGCGCGCGCGGTTCGATCGGCACGGCATCGGGAAGCACGGTGATGCCCGGGCCGAGCGCTCGCGCCAGTTCCAGCCTCGCGCGGCGCATATGCCCGGCCGAAGTGACGAGTCGCAGCGAACGAAACCGGTGCTGCGCCATCCAGCGCGCCGTTTCCTCGGCGTTGGAGCGGGTATCGACGGCTTCGTAGCCAAGATCGGTCGTGTCGAGTTGGCCGACACGCAGCCCGGCGGCGGCAGCCAGTTGCCGCCGCGTCGTCTGGCGGCCGACGCCGGAAACCAGCATCCGCTGCCCCGACCCGGCCTCGATCACCGCCAGGCCGCGCTTCAGCCGGCCTTCGCCGCCGGTAAGCACGATCACGGCGTCGGTACGGCGGTCGATCGGCGCCGGGCCGGGCAACGCCAGGCTGAACCACAGGAAACCGCCGCCCCACAGCAGCAGCGCCAGCGCCAGCAGCCGCAGCAGGGCGCCGGTGGCAGTGGTTCGCGCCGGCTGGCCGGGGCGGAACGCGGCCGGGACGGCGCGGCGGCGCGCCGGGCGCCGGCTCATCGCCGCGAGCCGGGAGTGGCGCGCCGGCCTTCGGAACACGCGATCATCACTCGTCACATCTCGCCGCGCTGGCGCCGCAGCGCATACCATTTCGCGACATTGGCCGAATGTTCGGCAAGCGTCGCGGCAAAGACATGGCCACCGTTGCCGTCCGCGACGAAATACAGCGAATCGGTCGCTTCCGGATCGAGCACCGCGGCGATCGCGGCGCGGCCGGGATTGGCGATCGGCCCGGCAGGCAGGCCGGGCTTCAGATAGGTGTTGTAGCCGGTATCGCGGCGCAATTCGGACTGGCGAATGCGCCGCCCCAGCGGCCGGCCGCGGGTGATCGGGTAGATGACGGTGGGATCGGCATCAAGTTTCATGCCCAGCCGCAGCCGGTTGGAATAGACGCCGGCGATGCGGCGGCGTTCGCTGGCGACGCCGGTTTCCTTCTCGACGATCGAAGCGAGGATCACTGCTTCGGCCGGCGTCTTGACGACGCTGGCCTTGGTGCGTTTCGGCCATAGCGCGGCAAGCGTGCGCCGCATCGCGGCCTGCATGCGGCCCTGGACGCGGGCGCGCTGCTCCCCCGGCTCGAATTCATAGGTTTCGGGCAGCAGCGAGCCTTCCACCGGCACCGCGACGATGCCGGTGAGGCGGGCATCGCTGCGCAGCCGTTCGGCGACGAGCACCGACGGCCAACCTTCGGGAATTGTCAGCGTCAGCCGTTCGACTTCGCCCGACTGCAAGGTTTCGAGATAGGCGCGCCAGGCAAGGCCGCGGCGCAAGCGATAGCGGCCGGCCTGCACCGGCGCGTCGCGACCAAGCAGCCGCGCCAGGATGCGAAACTGCCGTGGCGCATCGATCAGCCCGGCGTCCTCAAGCTGCCCTGCGACCGTCGCCAGGCTGGCGCCCTTGGCAACGGCGAACGATACCGTTGCCCCCGGCCGCTGCATCCAGCCATACCACGGTGCCACCAGCAGCGGCACGGCAATGGCGACGAGCATCGCCACGAAGGCAACGAACGCCCGGCCGGTGCGCGACGTTCGCATGCCGGCCCTAAATCGCGCGCATCACCAGCGTCGCGTTCGTGCCGCCGAACCCGAAGCTGTTGTTGAGGACGGTGCGGATGACACGCTGCCGCGGCACATGCGGCACCAGATCGATGCCCGTGCAGTTTTCGGACGGGTTGTCGAGGTTCAGCGTCGGCGGCGCCACCTGGTCGCGGATGGCGAGAAGGCAGAAGATCGCCTCCACGGCGCCGGCGCCGCCCAGCAGATGGCCGATCGCCGATTTGGTCGAAGACATCGACAGCCCGGCGACGGCATCACCGAACAATCGCTTGACGGCGCCATGTTCGAGTTCGTCACCCAGCGGCGTCGAAGTGCCATGGGCGTTGATGTAATCGATTTCCGACGGATCGACACCGGCTCGCCGCAGCGCCATCTGCATCGACCGGAAGGCGCCCGACCCTTCCGGATGCGGCGCCGTCACATGCCAGGCATCCCCCGACATGCCATAGCCGATGACTTCGCCATAGATCTTGGCGCCGCGCGCCTTGGCGTGTTCATATTCCTCCAGCACGACGACGCCGGCGCCTTCGCCCATGACGAAGCCGTCGCGATCGCGGTCCCACGGCCGGCTGCCGCGTTCCGGCGTGTCGTTGAAGTGTGACGACAGCGCCTTGGCCTGCGAGAAGCCGGCGATGCCGAGCGGGCAGATGGCACTTTCGGCACCGCCGGCGAGCATGACATCGGCATCGTCGAGCGCGATCATGCGCGCTGCGTCGCCGATCGAATGGGCGCCCGTCGAACAGGCGGTGACGACGGCGTGGTTCGGACCCATCAGGCCGTATTTGATCGATACCTGGCCGGACACGAGGTTGATCAACCGGCCATGGACGAAATGCGGGGAGACGCGGCGCGGGCCCTTTTCGTGCAGCACGATCGATTCGGACGCGATGCCGGGCAGTCCGCCGATCCCCGATCCGATGCTGAGCCCGGTGCGCAGCCGTTCCGCCTCGCTCATGTCGGTCAGGCCGGCATCTTCCAGCGCCTGGCCGGCAGCATCGATGCCATAGACGATGAACGGATCGACCTGGCGCTGCACCTTGTAGTCGACGCGCTTGTCGGCATCGAAGGTGCCGTTGCTGCCATCGCCGCGCAGCACTTCACAGGCGATGCGGCAGACATAATCGGTCGGGTCGAACCGGGTGATGGTGCGGGCGCCGGATTTCGACGCGAGAATGCTCGCCCAGACGCTTTCGACATCGGCGCCCAGCGGCGTCACGAGGCCCATTCCAGTCACAACCACACGCCGCATCGGCAGCCTGTCCTTTCATGAAAGCAAAACGGCCCCCCGCATTGCCGCGGAGAGCCGTATCGCACGCCCGAGCCCAAGTGGCGAGTACGGCAGTGCCTGCAAAGCGGGCACCAGGGTCCGGACCCGCACCTTGCCGGCGCCTCAATCCTTCTGGTTGGCCTCGATGAAGCCGATCGCGTCCTTGACGGTCAGGATCTTTTCGGCGGCATCGTCGGGGATCTCGACGCCGAATTCTTCCTCGAACGCCATCACCAGTTCGACGGTGTCGAGGCTGTCGGCACCCAGGTCATCGATGAAGCTGGCATCGTCGTTGACCTTGTCGGCTTCGACGCCAAGGTGTTCGACAACGATCTTCTTCACGCGGTCGGCGACGTCGCTCATGAGTGTTCCTCTGTCCGTTCTGGCGCCCTTGGAGCGCGTTTTGTTCAATGCCCGGCGATAGCCGCCCGCGGGACACGTGACAAGTGGCCGGGGCGGGCCACGGGCGCGCTCGCCGCCCGGGTCGCCGCCTCGCTTCAGATCATCGCCATGCCGCCGTTCACGTGCAATGTCGCGCCGGTCACATAACCAGCCTCGCGCGACGCGAGGTAGACGGCAGCGGCAGCGACATCGCTGCCTTCGCCAAGGCGCGCTGCCGGGATCCGCGCCAGCAGGCCGCCACGCTGCGCCTCGTTCAGCGCCGCGGTCATCGGCGAGGCGATGAAGCCCGGCGCGATGCAGTTGACGGTGATGTTCCGCGACGCCAGTTCCTGCGCCAGCGATTTCGACATGCCGATCAGGCCGGCCTTCGACGCCGCATAATTGGCCTGGCCGGGGTTGCCGGTAACGCCGACCACCGATGTCACCGAGATGATACGGCCGAAGCGCGCCTTCATCATCGGCTTGCACGCCGCCCGCGCCAGCCGGAATGCCGCCTCCAGATTGACGCGCAGGACCATGTCCCATTCGTCGTCCTTCATGCGCATCGCGAGGTTGTCACGGGTGACGCCGGCGTTGTTGACGAGGATGTCGAGGCCACCCAGCGCCGCCACGGCCGCCGGTACCAGCGCATCGACGGCTTGCGGATCGCCGAGGTTGCACGGCAGCACCACCGATCCCGGCAATTCGGCGGCCAGATCGGCCAGCGCCTTTGACATGCCGATCAAGCCGGCCTTGGACGCCGCATAATTGGCCTG
>JBBQWE010000106.1:0-8826 GCA_038210855.1 Sphingomonadales bacterium
AAAATATGCCGACGCCTTGCGCAAGATCTCGTTGGCGCGGCGCAGCTCCTTCACCTCGCGTTCGAGCAACTTCAGCCGGGCCTTGTCATCGGACGTCTGCGCCGCTGGCGCGCTTCGTCGGCTCGCCTCCTCGCGGCACCAGCGGCGCAGCGTCTCGGTCGTGCAACCGATCTTGCCGGCGATCGACGTCAGCGCCGCCCATTCCGACGCATAGTCGGCCCGGTGCTCGCCAACCATGCGGACCGCACGGTCGCGGACCTCAGGCGAAAATCTGTTCGTTGTCTTGCTCATAGTGCAGGCTCCTTCTCACATTCAGGAGCCTCCGGAAAACCCGGGACGCTTCATATCGTCGGTCATCGGTGATCTCCGTTGGTTGGATGTCGCAACCCAAACCTAACCGAAGATGGCCGATGGCCAACCGCGACCTACACCACCACCTGGGACACGACCGGTTTGCTGCTACATCCCGTTGTATTTATGGTGTTTTATACCGGTTCAAATCCCTCCGACTCCGCCAATATTCTCAGCGAGGCAAGGTCCCGGTCTGGCGCAGGCCCTCGCCGAGTGCGAGTGCCGCCGATGTGGCAAGGTTCATCGACCGCACTTCGTCCCGCATCGGCAGCCGCAGCCGGGCATCGCAGCACGCGGCGACGGCGGGCGGCACGCCGGCGCTTTCCTTGCCGAACAACAGCACGTCGTCGGCATCGAAGGCGAAATCATAGGCCGATTGTTGCCCCCTGGTGGTGAACAGCAGCAGGCGTCGCGAGCCGATCGTTTCCCGGAACGCATCGAAGCCGGCATGACGGGCAACGACGACGTGGTCGATATAGTCCATCGCGGTCCGGCGGACGCGTCGGTCGTTCCATTCGAACCCCATCGGTTCGATCAGGTCGATGGCTGCTCCGAAACAGGCGCCGAGCCGCAGGATGGCGCCGACGTTTCCGGCAATCTCGGGCTCGAACAGGGCGATGCGCATCCGGGCGTCCATGGCGCCGGCAATGCCGACGGGCAAGCGCGGGTGGAAGCGCCGGCGTGACCAGCGGTGTGATCGGGTGCGTGCCCGTGGGCGTCGGCGCCGGTGCCGCCGTGATTTTCGAAACCGGTGTCGGCTCGCGTCGCCGGCTGCCGGTGGCCATCTTGTCGCAGGCGTGGGGCCGTATTCTGCGTTTCGCGTCCGGGGCGAGCCTCGGCTGTGCCCGTTGCGCGGCCGCCGGTCAGGCGGTTTCGTTGCGGACATGAAGCTGTTTTGTCACAATCTTGTGTAAGTTACGGTATACGTGGGGTTCGTCGGCTTCTGCCTGTTGCGTCGGCGCCGCAGCGGGCCGAGGACCGATACGGTGGCGCTTGGCGGGACGCGAGGCTCGGGCTAGAACAGCGCGTAGGGGTAGCGGGGTTTTGTCTTGAATCATTTGATGATCGGCTTGGGCGGGACCGGTGGCCGTGTGCTTCGTGCACTGCGCAAATCCGTGTTTCATGCCGGCCTTGACGCAAATCCGGCTGGCGCGCTGTCCGGCATCGGGCTCGATTACCTGCTCGTCGACAGCGATCCGCGGGCCTTTGTGGCCGACGATCCGGCCTGGAGCGCCAATGGCCGATCGCTGCAGCTGCCGCCGCGCAGCCAGCTGGAAATCGGCGGTGAGGATGTTCGCGCGGCAATCGCCGATCTTGATGCGCAACCGCTGCTGAAGCCCTGGATGGGCAGCGCGGCAGCATGGGGCGATCTGTTGTCGGCAGTCGACGGCGACGCGCCGCAAGGCCCGAACCGCCGCCTGGCGCGGTTGCGGTTCGCGCTTTCCGCAACGCGGTTCCGCGATTCCGTGACGGCGCTGGTACAGGGGCTGCAACAGCGTGATCCGGCCATCGCCGACCTGACATTCCACGTCTTTTGCGGTCTTTCCGAAGCGATCGGTTCCGGCGCCATCGTGGATGTGGTTGCCCAGTTGCGCCAGATGTACCCCGGCCCGCGCCACCGCATCCTGCTGTATCTCGATCTGCCCGAAGGCGGCGAGACCGGCGGCTGGGGCGGCGGCAGCCACGATGCCGAAGCCTATGCGGCGTTGCTGGAACTCAACGCGATGAGCGCCGGCGTCTGGTCACCGTTCGATATTGCAAGGGGCGGCGGCCCGGTCGTCCTGTCGGGCCGGACCTGGTTCAACGCGGCGTATCTTTATTCTGACACCCATGCCCAAAGCTATCGGGCTGCTGTCAGCCGCGATCTGCCCGACATCGCCGCCGACTTCGTGTTCCAGAAAGTCGTCGTCGCCCGCCATCCTGCGTGGGACGATCTGGCGCGGATGGAAAACGCCGAAAACGGCGACGCGGCCCCCGAAGCGGCAGCGGGTTCGCGCACCGGCCATCGTTCGGTTCGCTTCATGGCATTCGGCGTGCGGCGGCTGGTTTTTCCGGAAGCTGCCATTGCCGATGCCCTCGCCGGCGATTTCGAAGTCCAGGGGCTGAACCATCTGGCCTACAACAACTGGGAGGACGGCGTCGGCTATGTCGACAAGGAACGGCCGCTCGAAGACGCCGCGTTCGCTCCCGATTTGCGCAAGCGCGAGGAATGGCGGGTAACCGACGATCACCTGCGCCTGCAGCGGCCGATCACCGATGCCGATGCCCTGAAGCGCTGGCAGTCGTTCGACGCCGAATGGAGCGAGTGGGAAACCCATCTCGTCGACATGGCGCAGCAGGCCGAGCGCGCCGAATGGCTTTCGGAATTGAATGCGCTCTTCACCACCGCCTGGGAACAGAATTTCCGCGGTACCGGTGTCCCCAAGCTGTTCGAAGCTGCCGATCGCGATCGCGGCAACCTTGCCCGGGGCATTCGCGACCGCGTCGAACGCTCGCTGTTCCAGGAATGGAGCAGCGGCGCCGTCGCGCTGGCCGACGCCGGACGCTTCGTCGAAGCCTTGCTTGCCGATATCGAACAGCGCGCCGGAACCGTCGGCGATTTTGTCGCCCGCCGTCGCGTGTCCGTCGAAGCGCTCGAACGCCAGTTCGGCGAACTGGAAGCCGGCTGGGAAAAGAAGCGGCCGCTGCCCGGCGCGCGCGAGCGCGAGATCGGCAACGCCGGCTTCGTGCTGCGCGAACATTATGTGGCGCGCACACTGGCCGAGGCCGCGCGCTTCTCGCGCGTGCTGATGGACGAGCTGATGCGCGAGCTCATCGACCTGAAATCGGCGCTGGTGGCGGCCGAACGGACGGTGCTCGACACGGCCGACCGCATCGGCAAGCGCGTGCGTGCCCGGCAGACGGCGCTGACCCCGACGACCAACCAGCCGACGCACGTCACGGCGATCGGCGATCTGCAAGTCGTCGATAGGACGCGGCGTCGCCTGCTGCTGGCTGCCGATGAAATGCGATCCCACACGGCCGCGTTGCGCCGCGAAGTCGTCGAAGCGATGGGCGCGGCACCGGGCTTTGCCGCGCTGGCCCGCCGGCTCGGGGAGGCCGACATGCAGCAGGCCATCGCCGCTGTCAGCGCTCGCAACGTTGTTGGCGCGCATGAACGCCTCGTTCCCGACCGCCGTGATCGCATCATCGGCGTTTCGATCGTCGACAAGCTTCGCGACCAGTGGGGCGAGGATGGCGACCGCATCAACGCCGAAGTGGCGATGCTTGCCGGCACCTGCGGCCTGCTCGAATTCGACGCGGGCGAAGTCGCGCGCAGCTTCCCGGGCCGCCGATCGGTGCCGCGCGCCATCGAAGCCTTTGCCGTGGTGCTGCCGGCGTCGGGGGACCAGCAGGACTTTGCCGAACGGCTGGGCGAAGCCTTTCAGGCGGCACGGCCGGCGGGCAAGGTCACCCTGCTGACCTCGTCGGACGGGCCGGACGAAATGCCGGGTGCCGGGCGCGGGGACGAAATTGCGCTCATCAATGTGGTCAACCTGTTCCCCCTGCGCTTCGTGAAGATTGTTGCTGCCTTTCGGGATTCCTACGAACAGCGGATCAGCGAAGGGCGGGCCCGCGCGGCACTGGAACTGCATATCGAGGGCGATGGCCGCAACCTGCCCGATCTGTTCACCGCGGGCGGCAACGAAATTGCCCAGCGCCTGCGCCCGGCGCTGCTCGTCGGGGCGACGCTGGGCATTATTTCGACGACGTTCACCCAATCGACCGGCCGCGACATGCTGGTGCTGGTCCGCCGCGACGCCGATGGCTTCAACCTTGAACCCGTCGTGCTGGGCGGCAGCCTGCTCGAAGCTGCCGAAGCGCTGGGGGAGGGCGAATATTACACCCTTGCCGAGGCCAATGGCCAGGCACTGGCCGCCGGCGGCCTGTTGACCGACGAAGCCCGTGCCGCGGCGCGCGACACGATCAAGGCGGCGATCGCCTCGGTGCGGGCCGATCGGGGTGGCGACATCACGCATCCGGATGTAGTGGCGTGGGAAACTGCGGCTCGCGAAGCGATGCGCATCATCAGACGAGAAGGTTGACAGGATGGATCAGGGCGTCTGCACGAACCTGCCGAGCCGCTGCTCGGTGGCCGCTTCCAAAGAAATGATTGCCATGACGTCGCCGTACGTCACCTGCCCCGAATGCGGCAGCCGGCCGCAGCGCGTGAAGGGCCGCCCCGGCCCGGGTGCCGGCCCCGCGGCGGCCCCGCGCGCCGCCAGTGCTCCCAGCCTGCCGCAGATTCCGCGCAATGCGCTCATCGCCGGCGGCGGGCTGCTGCTTGTCGTCCTGCTGGCCTTTGTCGGCTGGCGCTTCCTCGGCTCGGGCCCGCAGGTGGCATCGGCCGGTGGCGGCACCAGCAGCGAATACATCATGCGACTTTCGGGATCGAACACCATCGGCAAGGCGCTCGGCCCCGATCTCGTCAAGGCGTGGCTCGAATCGAAGGGCGCTTCCGATGTCCAGTCGGAAGAACGCAAGGTCGATGGCAAGGACGCGCCCGAAACGGTGATCCGCGCCACCGTCGACGGACGTGCGGTCGCGATCGAAATTCGCCCGCATGGCAGCTCGACGGCATTTGCCGATCTCGCCGAAGGTAGTGCCGAAATCGGCATGTCGTCGCGCGCCGTGAAATCGACGGAAGTCGAAAAGCTGAAGTCGCTCGGCGACATCAAGGCCGAAGCCAACGAACACGTCGTCGGCCTCGACGGCGTCGCCGTCATCGTCAACAGCGAGAATCCGGTCGGTGCATTGTCGACCGCCACGCTGCGCCGCATCTTCATGGGCGAGGTCAAGAACTGGGCCGAAGTCGGTGGCCGCGCGCAGCCGATCACGCTCTATGCCCGCGACGACAAGTCGGGAACCTTCGATACCTTCAAGGAACTCGTGCTGCGCGGCAAGCCGATGGCCGATGCCAAGCGGTTCGAGGACAGTGCCGAGCTCGAAGCCGCGGTCGCCGGTGATGGCGCCGGGATCGGTTTCGTTGCGCTGCCCTATGTCAAGAAGGCTCGCTCGCTCGCTGTCAACGATGGCGATAGCGCGCCGCTCGAACCGACGTCGTTCAGCATCCGTACCGAAAGCTATCCGCTCAGCCGGCGCCTCTACCTCTACAGCGCTCCCGGCCTCACCAACCGCGACGTCACCGAATTCGTCGATTTCGCGATGTCGGCGGCCGGCCAGGCCGTGGTGCGCAAGGATCGCTTCGTCGATCTCGATATCGCTGCGGCCGCTTCCGCCGGCCCGGTGCAGACATCGGCGCCGTGCCTGCTTTCGCCCGGCTGGCGCGACGACCGCAACGCCTATTGCAACCTGCGAAAGACGGCCGAAGCGCTGCCGACGACCTTCCGCTTCCGCGCCGGGTCTGACGAGCTCGACAACCGGGCCAGCGCCGACCTTCGCCGCGTGCTGGCGCGAATGGAGGCGACGCCGAACAAGCAGATCGTTCTTGCCGGCTTCTCCGACAACCTCGGCGATCCCGCCGGGAACTGCGCCCTCAGCGCGTCGCGTGGCCGCCGCGTTGCGGTAGCACTGGCGACTCTCGGCCTGTCGGCGCGCGAGATCACCGGTTTCTGCAGCGAACTGCCGGTGCGCGACAATGGTACGCCGGAAGGCCGCGAACAGAACCGCCGCGTCGAGATCTTCCTGCGCTGATCGATCGTCCCGGCCGCTGATCGCAGCGGCCGGGCGGAAGTCCCGGCCTTTGCCATGACATGGCGCCGCACCGGCGCGGCCCCGGGCGGCGCCCGCCGGTAGTTTGCGCTAGGGAGACGGGATGCGTCATCCGCTTCTTGTCACCGGTCTTTCCAAGTCCGTGCCCGGCCGACGCCTGTTCGCCGGGCTCGACCTATCCCTGAAACCGGGCGAAGTCGTTGCCATCATGGGTGAATCGGGCGTCGGGAAATCAACCTTCCTCAATTTGGTCGCCGGTCTCGATACCCCCGATTCCGGGCACGTCCGGGTGGCCGACCAGGATATCGGCAGCCTCGACGACGATGCCCGAACACTGTTGCGCCGGCGGGCCATCGGCTTCGTCTTTCAGGCCTTCCACATCCTTCCGCACCTCAACCTCGTCCGCAACGTCGCGCTGCCGCTGGCGCTGGGCGGCGGCGATGGCCAGCCCGAGGCTGTAGCGATGCTGGCCCGGGTCGGCCTTGCCGGCCGCGAAGCCGCCCAGCCGGCACAGCTTTCGGGCGGCGAACTGCAGCGCGTCGCCATCGCTCGCGCGCTGGTGCATCGCCCGGCGCTGCTGCTCGCCGATGAACCGACCGGCAACCTCGATCCCGAAACTGCCGATCGCATCCTCGCGCTGCTGATCGGCGAAGCTCGCGAGCACGGCGCCGGTGCGGTGATCGTCACCCATTCCGATCGCGCCGCGGCGCAATGCGACCGCACGCTGGTGCTCGGTGCCCGGGGGCTGCTGCCGCTGGCAAAGGCGTCGCATGGCTGAACCCATGCTGCCGGTGCGGCCGGCGCGCTGGCTGGTGCTGGGCGAATGGCGAGCGCAGCCTGCGCGCGTCGCTGCCGCCGTGTTCGCCATCGCCGTCGGGGTGGCGCTGGGCTTTGCCGTCCACCTCGTCAACCAGGCCGCGCTGGCCAGCTTCGCTGGCGCCGTCAACAGCGTCAGCGGCAGTGCCGACCTTCAGGTGCAGGGCCGCACGCCGTCGGGCTTCGGCGAGGCGCTTTACCCGCGCTTGGCGCGGCTGCCCGGGATCGCTGCCGCCAGCCCGGTGGTGGAGGTTGCGGTCACCGTCGGCCAGGTCCGCCGCCCGGGCAGCGCCGCCAGCGCCAGCGGCCGGCTGACGCTGGTGGGGGTCGATCCGTTTCGTGCTGCCGTCGTCACGCCGTCGCTGGTCGGCATCCGTCCCGGCCGCGACGGCATGGCGCTCGATAGTGTCTGGTTTTCCGATGCTGCCCTTGCTGCCGCCGGCACGCGGGTCGGCGCCACGGTAACGCTTGCGGCCGGTGGCCGTAGCTGGCCGGTGCGCGTCGCGGGCCGACTTGCCGGGGTCGATCGCGCCGTCGCCGTCACCGATATCGCCACGGCGCAATGGCGGCTGGGGCAATTGGGCCGGGTGCAGCGCATCGATCTGCGGCTCGCCGATGGCGCCGATGCGGACGAAGTCGCGACCCGTATCGCGGCGCTTCTGCCCGCCGATGCCGAGGCAGCGACGCCAGCGGCGGAAGCGGCGCGCAGCGATGCGCTGTCGCGGGCCTATCGCGTCAACCTCGGCATGCTGGCGATGGTGGCGCTGCTGACCGGCGGCTTCCTGGTGTTTTCGGCGCAATCGCTGGCGGTTGCGCGGCGGCGGCCGCAGTTCGCGCTGCTGCGCGTGCTCGGCCTGCGCCAGGCGGCGCTGGCCCGGCTGGTGGTCGGTGAAGGCCTGGTGCTCGGCGTGATCGGGGCCGCGCTCGGCCTCGGGCTCGGCTATGGCCTTGCCGTGGCGGCGATCGATCTGGTCGGCGGCGACCTCGGCGGCGGCTATTTCGGCGGCGCCCGGCCGGTGCTGGGCTTCCCGCTCGGCGCCGGCGCAGCGTTCGCCGGGCTGGGCATCGCCGTCGCCGTCATCGCCAGCTGGGCACCGGCGCGCGAGGCGGCGCGGGCGCGTCCGGCGGTGGCGCTGAAAACCGGTGCCGATGGCGATGCCGGTGCGCGTCCGCTCGCCTGGCCGGGGTTGGCGCTGCTGGCGGCCGGCGGCGCCGCGGCACTGGCGCCGCCGATTTTCGGGCTGCCGCTTGCCGGCTATGGCGCGATGGCGCTGTTGCTGGCTGGCGGGGTCGCGGTGATGCCGGCGCTGGCGCGGGTGCTGCTGGTGCCGCTGCAGGGCCTGCGCCTCGCCGTGCCGGCGGAACTGGCGGTGCAGCGGCTGTGGGGGGCACCGCGCGGTGCCGCCGTGGCGCTGTGCGGCATAGTCGCTTCGACCAGCCTGATGGTGGCGATGGCAGTGATGGTGGCGAGTTTTCGCGGTTCGGTCGATGCCTGGCTGGGCCAGGTGCTGCCGTCCGATGTGTATGTCCATCTGGAAGGTTCAGAGGCTGGCGGGCTGGATGCGGCAGCGCAGGCGAGGCTTGCCGCCACCCCCGGTGTCGCCCGCATCCGCTTCCAGCGCAGCGTGCCGTTGCGGCTCGCCGCCGACCGCCCGGCGGTGCAGCTGGTGGCGCAGCCGGTGGGTGCCGATGGCCCCGAACAATTGCCGCAGATCGGCGACACAGCCGTGCCGCCGCCGGGATCGACGCCGGTCTGGGTGTCGGAAGCAATGGTCTGGCTCTATGATGCACGGCCGGGAACGACGCTGGCGCTGCCGCTCGGCGGCCGCATGGTGCCGGTGTTCGTCGCCGGCGTCTGGCGCGATTATGCCCGGCAGTTCGGCGCCATCGCCATCGGTGATGCGGATTTCACCCGGGCGACGGGCGATGCAACGCGAAGCGATGCTG
>JBBQWE010000107.1:0-8807 GCA_038210855.1 Sphingomonadales bacterium
GTACCGGGCCTTCGCCGGCCGCCGCCGACGCCCGCGCCAGATGCCAGTCGAACTGCCGGGCGATGCGGCGGCATTCCGCGAGCAGCGTCGCCCCCGCCGGCTGGTCGGCCAGATCCTCGGCTTCATCGGTCAGCACGGCGAGCGACGTCCGCAGGCTATGGGCGAGGTTGCCGGCTTCGATCCGCGCCGCCGTCACCGCCGCTTCGCGACTGTCGAGCAGGCGATCGAGATCGCTCGCCAGCGGCGCGATTTCGGCCGGCCAGGGCCCGCCCATGCGCCGCGCGCTGCCGCTGCGCACCGCGGCGATCGTCGCCCCCAGCCGATCGAGCGGCGTGGTCGCGATGCGCAGCGCAAGGCCGGCGCCGACGATCAGTGCCGCCGCCAGCGCCGCCAGCCAGACCAGCAGATCGCGGCGAAAATCGGCGACCAGCCGGTCGAGGTGACGCGTGTCGGTGGCGACGAGGTAATGGGTGGGACCGATGCCGCGCACCGAACGCTTCGTGCCGTAGGACATCGCCGGTCCGGCGGGACCGGCAAGGAGGACATGGGCGATGCCAGCGCGAGGTGCGGCCGGCTGGGCAAGGCTGGCCCCGCCGAGCGACGGCGACCGCAGCATCGGCCCGGCGGCGCCACCGATCTGCCAGTAATAGCCCGACCCCGCTGCGCCGAATCGCGGATCGGACAGCGGCCGCGCCAGTGTCGCCCGCCCGGCGGCATCGATTTCGGCAAGCCCGATGAGCTCGGCGAGATGCTCTTCCAGCTCGGCATGGAGAACCTGTTCGACATGGGTGCGGAACAGCGCGCTGGCGGAAAGGCCGACAGCCAGCAGCCCGGCCAGGCAGTGACGCGCGGCCAGTTGCTGGCGACCATGGTCAGCCGCGAGGCGCTGGTGCTCGCCGGCGACCTGGCACGCGCCCGGGCGCGCCAGGCAATGACCGGCGCCGAGGCGGCGCGGATGACGACGCTGGCCCGCGAAGGCGTCGTCGCCGGCGCCCGCGCCGATACGGCGGTGGCGGCCGATCGCGAAGCCGCGATCAACGCCCGCGAGGCGCAGCGCCTGCTGGCCCGCGCCGGTGCCGACAATGACGGCATGGTGCGGCTGCTCGCACCGATCGGCGGGCGGGCGGCGCGGATGACGGTGGAGGCCGGCGCCCCCGTCGACGGCATGACGGCGCCGTTCGTCATCGATGCCGATGGCAGCCGATGGCAGCCGCTGGCAGCCGCTGGCTGGCGCTGCAACTTCCCGAACGGCTCGCCGCGGTGGCGCGGCCGGGGATGGCGGTGGTGACGCGCGACGCCCGGCGCGGCCGGCTGGAAACGGTTGCCGGTGCCATCGACCCGGCAACGCGGGCCTGTGCGGCGCGGGCCAGGCTCGATGCCGGGGGCCCGCTTCTGCCCGGCGGGCGGCTGCTGTCGGTATTGCTGCTGGCGCCGGCAGCGGCGGGCGCCGTGGCGGTGCCGGCGACGGCAGTGATCAACGAAAACGGCAGCGACCGGGTGTTCGTCCGATCGGCGCGCGGCTTCGTGGCGCGGCAGGTGCGCCGCGCGCCGGGCGGCGGCGAGGTCGCGGTGATCGTCGCCGGCCTTGCTGCCGGCGAACAGGTGGCAACCAGCAACCTGCCCGAACTTCGCGCCGCGGCGCTGCGCTGATGTTGCAGCGGGTGGTCGATGCCGCGCTGGCGCGGCGCTGGGCGACGGTGGCGCTGGGCGACGGTGGTGCTGGGCGACGGTGGTGCTGGGCGACGGTGGTGCTGGCGCTGCTGGTCGCGATCGCCGGTGTCTGGGCTTTCGCCACCCTGCCGATCGATGCCTTTCCCGAAATCGCGCCGACACAGGTCAAGCTGATCCTGAAAGCGCCGGGGATGACGCCCGAGGAAGTCGAGGCGCGGGTGATCACCCCCATGGAACAGCAGATGCTCGGCATGCCCGACCAGCAGGTGATGCGGTCGGTCGCCAAATACGCCATCGCCGACATCACCATCAGCTTTTCCGACAGCGCCGACATCCATGGGGCGCGCGCGCAGGTCGCAGAACGCTTTGCTGCGGTGATCGGTGACCTGCCGGCCGGTGTCAGCGGCGGGCTGGCGCCGATTTCGACGCCGCTCAGCGACATGTGCATGTTCACCCTCGACGGGCCGCAGAGCCTCGCCGAACGGCGGCGCGTGCTCGATTATGTCGTCCGCCCGGCGCTGCGAACGGTTGCCGGCGTCGCCGATGTCAACGTGCTCGGCGGCCGCGTCGAAACCTTTGAAGTGGTGCCCGACATGGCGGCGCCGACCGCGGCCGGCATCGACCTTGCCACGCTTCGCGAGACGCTGCTTGCCGGCAACCGCAACGATGGCGCCGGACGGGCGGCGGCGGGCGCATCGGCGCTGATCGTCCGCGCCGTCGGTGCGGTCCAGACGCTGGAGGACCTTGGCGCGACGGTGATCCGGGCAACGCCGGCCGGGCCGTTGCGAATCCGCGACGTGGGACGCCTGCGCATCGGCAGCCTGGCGCGCTATGGCGCCACCACCGCCGATGGCCGCGGCGAAACCGTGCAGGCCGTCGTCATCGGCCTGCGCGGCAGCAACGCGGCCGAAGTCGTCGCCGGGGTCAAGGCGCAACTGGCGGAACTCGGCCCGACTCTGCCCGCCGGCATGCGGATCGGCGTGTTCCACGATCGGTCCGAACTGATCGACCTTGCCGTGTTTACCGTCGAAAAGGCGCTGCTGGAGGCGGCGGTGCTGATCGTCGTGCTACTGCTTGCTGTTCCTGGGTGACTGGCGCGCCGCGCTGGTGGTGACGGCGGCGCTGGTGGTGCCGGCGGCGCTGCCGATGGCGGCGCTGATCACCTTCATCCTGATGCGGTCGTTCGGGTTGAGCGCCAATCTGATGAGCCTCGGCGGCCTCGCCATCGCCATCGGCCTGCTTGTCGATGGCGCCGTCGTGGTTGTGGAGAACATCGTCGAGCGCCTCGGCGTTGCCGGCGAGGCGACGCGGCGCCAGCTTGTCGCCGGCGCCACCGGCGACGTGATCCTGCCGGTGGCGTCGGGCATCGTCATCATCATCCTCGTTTTCCTGCCGCTGCTCGCGCTGCAGGGGCTGGAGGGCAAGCTGTTCGCGCCGGTGGCGGTGACGATCGTGCTGGCGCTGGCGACGTCGCTGCTGCTGGCGCTGACGCTGATCCCGGTGCTGGCGGAACTGGCGCTCGGCAACGGCCATGCCGGCGACCCGTGGCTGATGCGGCAGCTGGGGCCGGCCTATGCGCGCCTGCTCATGGCAGCGCGGCGGCACCAGGCCGTCGTCGCCGGGGTGGCGGTGGCTGCGCTGGTCGTCGCCGGCTTTGCCTATACGCGCGCCGGCAAGATCTTCCTGCCGACCCTCGATGAAGGCACCGTGCTGGTGCAGCTTTTCAAGCACCCCTCGGTCGGGCTCGATCACAGCATCGCCGGCGATGTCGCGGTGCAGCGCACCGTGCTGGCGGCAGTGCCCGAAGTGAAAAGCGCCATCGCGCGGCTGGGCACCGACGAGCTGGGCCTCGATCCGATGAGCCTCAACGAAACCGACATGTTCCTGACGCTGAAACCGCGCGCCGAATGGCAGGTGGCCGACAAGGCGGCGCTGACCGAAGCTGCGCCTCGCGCTGGCCCGGCATCGGGGCATCGCCACCAGCTTTACCCAGCCGATCGAGATGCGGGTTTCGGAAATGCTGACCGGCGCGCGCGGCGATCTTGCCGTCAAGATCTTCGGCCCCGACCTTGGCGAACTGGCGCGCCTTGCCGCCGCCGTGGGGACGCGGCTGCGCGGCATCGCCGGGGCGACCGAAGTGCTGACCGTTGCCGACGACAGCGTCGATTATCTGCAACTGGCGATCGATCGCGAGGCAGCGGGCCGCGCCGGGCTGACCATCACCCAGGTGCAGGACACGTTGCGGGCCCAGCTGGAGGGCCTGCCCGCCGGCACGGTGACGCAGGGTCTGCGCCGCGTGCCGGTGATGATCAACAGCGGCGGCAGCAGGGCCGGCGATGGCGCCGCGGCGCTGGCCGATACGCCGCTGGTCGGTGCCGGCGGCACGAGCGTGCGCGCCGGCGATGTCGCAGCGGTGGCGCGCGTCGCCGGCCCGGTAAAGCTGGAGCACGAGAACGGCTCGCGCTTCGCGCTCGTTCAGGCGTTCGTGTCGGGCCGCGACATCGTCGGCTATGTCGGCGAAGCGCAGGCGCAGATCGCTGCCGAAGTGCCGATGCCGCCCGGCTATCGCATCGTCTGGGGCGGCCAGTTCGAAAACCAGCAGCGCGCGGCCGATCGGCTCGCCGTGGTGCTGCCGGTGGCGCTGGCGCTGATCCTGGCGCTGCTGGTGCTGACCTTCCGGGCGCTGCGACCCGCCGTGCTGATCCTGCTGATGATCCCGTTCGCGCTTGTCGGCGGCATCCTCGCGCTATGGGGCAGCGGCGAATATCTGTCGGTGCCGGCTTCGGTCGGCTTCGTCGCGCTGCTCGGCATCGCGGTGCTCAACGGCCTCGTCATGGTCGGCTATATCCGCCAGCTGCGCGCCGCCGGGCTCGATCTGGCGCAGGCGGTCGACGTGGGCGCGCGGCGCCGGCTGCGACCGGTGCTGATGACGGCGAGCATCGCTGCCTTCGGACTGGTCCCGCTGCTGTTCGCAACGGGGCCGGGATCGGAAATCCAGCGGCCGCTGGCGATCGTCGTCATCGGCGGCCTCGTCAGCGCGACGATGCTGACGCTGGTCGTGTTGCCGCTGCTCTATGCGCGCTTCGGTGGAGGACGGGCGGCATGAAGCGTCTGCTGGCCTTGCTGATCGTCGCCGCTGCGCCGGCGCTCGCCGAACCCGGGCTGCCGCCCGAAACCGCCGTTGCCGAAGCCCTCGACAGCCACCCGATCGTGCTGGCGGCGCGGGCACGCAGCGGGGCGGCGCAGGCCGCAGCGCGCGCGCTGGCGATCGGCCCGCAGGAAATCGTGGCGCAGGCGACGGTGCAGCAACGCGACGTGCGCGGCACCGGATCGGTTGCCGAATACGACCTGCAGTTCACCCGGCCGATCCGCCTGCCGGGCAAGGCAGCGATCGAGCGCCGGGTCGGGGCCACCGCCGTCGACGCGGCCGAAAACCGCGCCGACGATGCCCGCCACCAGGCGGCGCGGATGCTGGCGGGGCATTGGTGGCGGTGGACGGGCGCCGCCGCCGAGGCACGAACTCTGGCCGAAGCCGGCGATATCCTTGCCACGGCGGTGGCGGCCACGCGCCGACGTCTGGCGCTGCGCGATGCCAGCGCGCTGGAACTCGACCAGGCGCTGGCGGCCGAAGCCGCCGCCAGCGCAGCGGCGATGACGGCGAGCGCGCGCGCTGCAGCAGGCCGCGCGGCGCTTGCGGCGAATTTCCCCGCCCAGCCGCTGCCGGTTGCGGCGCCGCCGCTGCCGCTGCCGGCGATTCCGGCGGAAGGCATTGCGCGGTTGCAGGCGCTCGTCATCGAACGCAGCCACGAAATCGGCGCGTCGGCTGCCGATGCCGCCCATGCCGAGGCGCTGAAGGCCCGCGCCGCACGCGACCGGGTCGCCGATCCCAGCATCGGCGTCCGCGGCTTTTCCGAACGGGGCGGCCGCGAGCGCGGGCTGGGGCTGATCGTTTCGATGCCGCTCGGCGGCCGGGCGCGGCGCGCAACGGCCGATCAGGCCGCCGCGATGGCAACCGCAGCCGGCGCCGAACTGGCAGCGACACACAGCGCGGTCGATGCCGTGGCTGCCGAGGATGCCGCGCTCGCCATGGGCTATCTGGCGGCATGGGAACAGGCGGCGGGCGCTGCCGATGCAGCAGCGGCGGCGGCAGCGCGGCAGCGAAGCGGCCATGCGCTTGGCGGTGTCGATCTTGCCGACCGGCTGGTCGCCGAACGGCTGGCGCGCGACGCGGCGCTGGACGAGGTCCGGGCTCGCACCGCGGCGGTCGAAGCGATCACCCGGCTGCGCATCGACAGCCACACGCTGTGGATGCACGCCGAGGCCGAGCCGCGATGAAAATCGGCAGGCGCTAGGTGTCGTTCACTTCGTCCCCGGATTGCGAACCGCCGTCCAGGCGAGGATGAACTTGCGGCCTTCCGACCAGGTCTGCCCCGCGATGCGCCCGTCCACGAGGCAACCCGCGGTCTGATAGGGCCCGGACGCATCCTGGGTGCGAAAGGCGAAGCACGGCCGGCCATCGGTGGCACCGGCGCGGCCTGAATCGATGTCGCGTTCATAGAAACTGCCGGTCAGCGTGCCATCGGCGGCGACGACAAGGGCCATCGGCTTGTAATAGGCCGGCGCCTGCGGGGTCGGCCGCAGATCGACGGTCCAGCCGCCGGCGAGGGATACCGCATCCTGCGCGGCCGCCGGCACGCCGGCGAGAAGGGTGATGGCGATCAAGGTAGCGCAGATCGGGTGAGACATGACAACGGCTCCGTTGGGGTTCAGGCGGGGCAGAAGGCAGCGGACAACAGCTCGAAGGTCAGGCCCTTGCCCTGCCAGACCTCGCCGAAATCGGCGGCGACGTCGTTGGTAAAGAACACCAGGGCCCGGCCGAGCGCCGGCGCGATGATGTTGCGGACCTGGGTGCCGCCGAAATCCCCGCGGCGCTCGATGAGCCGCACCGGCACCGCACAGCCCTTGAGCGGCGCCGAAAACGACCAGACGCCGAGCGCCATATATCCCAGCCCGGGATCGCCGGCCCATGCCGCATCCCGGGCCGCCGGCGACAGCAGGCGACCGTTCAGCAACGCCCGGTCGATCGCCGCCAGATCGGCAGCGGTGCCGGTCAGCGCTGCCGCCGCTCCGCCGGTGGCGACGTTGAGCGCCGGCGCCGGGGTGGCGCCGTCATAACCCGCCGCCACCGCCCCGCCGCGGGCGGCACCATCGGGCGCCAGCGCCACGCTGCGCAAGCGCAACGGGCGAGCGAGGCTGTCGCGCACCAGATCGGCGTAGCGCTTGCCGGTGACAGCCTCGAGCACCGCGCCGAGCACCAGATAGTCGCAATTATTATATTCCCAGTCGCCGCCGCGCGCCCGCTTGGGCGGGCCGGCGCAGAAACCGGCGGCGCGCGCCGCATCGGTGATGCCCGGACCGCTTTCACGGTAGAAGGCCGGCACGCCGTCACTCGCCACTGTGTCGGACGGGTTGGGCAGGCCGGAGCGGTGCTGGAGCAGGTCGCGGATGGTGATTGCGCGGTCACCGCCGAAATCGGGAAGGTAGGTGCCGACCGGCGCGCCGAGCGCGAGGCGGCCGCCATCGACCTGCTGCATGACAAGGATTGCCGTCACCTGTTTGGTGACCGAGGCCCATAGCCAGCGCTGGCCGGCGCGATTGGCGCGGTTGGCGGCACGATCGGCAAGGCCGAAGGCGACCGATCGTTCGGGCCCGGCGGCGTCGGTGACCAGCAGTTCGCCGGCGAGCCCGGCGCTGCGCACGACCGCGGCAGCGCGGTCGAATGCGCCTGCCAGCGGCGGCGGTGATGGCGGCGCTGCCGCCGCTGCCGCCGCTGTGCTGCCGAACAGCAGCGCCAGCGTCATCATGCTCGTCGTTCCTGCCCGCGGCATCACTGTCTCCCGTTCGTTGCGACTGCCTTGCTCGCAATCCTTGCCTGCAATCATTGCCTGCTGTCACCGCGCCAGCGACGGGGGTCGCGTTGCCGCGACGAGGGTCGCCAGCATCGGGGTGGCAAGCCACACGAACTTGCTATTGTCTGTTGCAGTCAGTCGGTACCGACTCCACTTGGGCGCAATCGACCCTGGACAAGGCATATGCGTTCGACCGTTCCGGAAAGCAGCAGCCTCGTTCCCGCCCGGCTGGCGCTGGCGAGCATCGCCGGCTTCTGGGCGCTGTGGCTCGTGCTGGTCACCGGGCGGTCGCTGGGTATGGATTGGCCGGACCAGGGCGGCATGCTCGTCCGCCGGCTGGGAATCGTGGCTGTCGGCGCCGGGCTCGCCTGGGCGATCCACCTCGGGCTGGGCCGGCTGGCGCGGGTGCGGATCGCCTGGCGGGCGGCGGCGGCGGTTGCGGCCTGCGTGCCGGCGGCACTGCTGTTCGCCGTAACCAGCAGCTTCGTTTTCTACCGCTGGTTTCCGGTACCCTCGGCGCTCGCCGATCTGGCGCGCTGGGAAGACGGCGCCGTGCTGCGCACGTCGATCGCCGACGGCTTCGTCACCTGGTATTTCTTCTTCGCCGCCTGGGCAGCATTCCTGCTGGCGATGGGCGTCGTTGCCGAAGTGCGCATTGCGGAGCGTGCCCGCGGCGATGCCTAGGCCGCGACGCGCGACGCGCGGCTGGCGATGCTGCGCCTGCAGGTCGATCCCCACTTCCTGTTCAATGCGCTGAACGCGCTGGCTTCGATGGTGGCTTGCGCCGAAACCGATGCCGCCGGCGCGATGATCCGCAACCTTGCAGCGTTCTTCCGCACCGGGCTGGTCGAAGATCCCGCCGCCGATGTCAGCCTGGCCGACGAGATCGAGTTCCAGCGGTTGTACCTGGCGATCGAGCAGGCCCGGTTCGGCGACCGGCTGCAGGTCAACATCGATGTTCCGGACGAACTCGGGCGCGCGCGGCTGCCGGCACTGCTGCTGCAGCCGCTGGTCGAAAATGCCGTGAAGCACGGTCTCGGCCGCACCACGGCGCCGGTGGCCATCGCCATCCGGGCGTGGCGCGACGGGGCCATGCTGCACCTCGCGGTCGGGCATGAATCCGCGGGGCCGGGCGCCACTCCCGCGCTGCCGGCGGCTTCGACCGGCATCGGCCTCGCCAATGTGCGGGCCCGGCTGGCGACGCGGTTCGGCCCGGCGGCAAGGCTT
>JBBQWE010000108.1:0-8561 GCA_038210855.1 Sphingomonadales bacterium
TGCTGCGAAAGGCGTCCGAACGAACCGCCGAGGCAACATGGCGCAAAATCGGAACACTCCTCGACGCCTTCAGCCCGCAAGAATGCGCCAACTATCTCGTCAACTCAGGTTATGCATCAACGGAATGTCATCCCGCTCTAGAACCCCGATTTTTCAAGCCGACACGAATTCACGAGGCCCAGTTACACACCCTCTCAACATGCAGGCAAGATCTGTCTGCATATTTCGGCAGCCCAAGTGGATTGGTCTTCTTGAAAATAGGTCGTTTTTGGTCAAAGCTAGAATTGTATGTGTCCATGATTTCGGATGTTTATAATATATATCGTAAAGAATTTTTTATTGGATCTCTGAGCGACTGGGGGTGTTTTGACCCGGATTCGGCACGCCCCGAATGGCTGCGGAAAGGCGAAAACCATTGACCGGGCTTGATTTGAAGGTTCGCTTGCACTTCAAATGCGTGAGATGAACTGGGGTCCGGGGCCTCAGGCCCCAGCCGCCGGAGGCTCTATTCTCACGAATTCTCCGTGAGCGCCGGCACCCGCGCCAAAACTTGCCGGGGCGAGCCTCTACTTCGCTTGGCCTGAACGCACTCCGCCACCACCCCTTGCCAAACCGCTCGCCAGCCGCGACAGGCGCGCCATGACCGACGCCGCCCTTGCTCGCCTGCTCGCTGCCGAGGCCGGGCGTATCCTGATGGCGCTGCGCGACGAGGGCGGGCGCGAGCCCAAGGCGCGGGGCGAGGAGGGCGACAAGCGTGCCAATGCGTTCCTGATGGCGGCGCTGCGGCGGGAGCGGCCAGCCGATGCGATCCTTTCGGAGGAGGAGAAGAACGACACGGCGCGATGCGCCGTGGCCCGCGTGTGGGTGATCGATCCGCTCGACGGCACGCGCGAATATGGCGAGGGCCGCGACGATTGGGCGGTGCATGTCGGCCTGGCTATCGACGGGGTGGCGAGCGAGGGCGCCGTTGCCCTGCCCGCTCGCGGCACTTGTTTCTGCACGGCGCGGCCGCCGGCGCTGCAAGCGGAAGCGTCGCCGCTGCGCATGCTGGTCAGTCGCACGCGGCCGGCGCCCGAGGCGGTGGCGGTGGCGGCAGCGCTCGGCGCCGCGCTGGTACCTATGGGCAGCGCCGGCGCCAAGGCGATGGCGGTGCTCGTCGGCGATGCCGATATCTACCTCCACACCGGCGGGCAATATGAATGGGACAATTGCGCCCCGGCCGCGGTCGCCCGCGCCGCGGGCCTGCACGTCAGCCGCGTCGATGGCAGCCCGCTTGTCTACAACCGCGCCGATCCGTTGCTGCCCGATCTGCTGATCTGCCACCGTGAGCGCGCCGCCGAGGTGCTGCGGCTGGTGCTGCGGCCGGCCAACGGCTGACCGGCGCCGCTCACCGGCGGGAGGGGCGAAAACTACGCCCAGGGCATGCCGCAACCGCTGTCCTACAACCCCATGGCTCTGCTACGCCGATGGCCTTCGTTCTTTGACATCGCCGCACCTGACCCGAACGTCGGCAGCCGTCGGCCCGTAGCTTTGGCGGAAAACCGCCGAAACTGTAAAATATGTAGAATAGCGCCGTCCGGCCCGAGGAAGAATCAGCCAGTAATCGCTGCCCAAAGCCCGGCGCTGCCCGCCGCCACCGCCATCGCGCCGATCCGATCGGCGCAGTCGCCGTCGCCGCCGAATTCGGATCGCCAGCCCATCAACCGGCGGGTGAGGCGATGCAGCGGATAATCCTGCGTGAAACCGATGGCGCCATGCACCTGGTGGGCGATGGCCACCCCGCGCCCGATGGCGAGATTGGCGCGCAGCTTCGCCGCCGTCAGCGCCAGCCGGGCATCGCCGCCGGCATCGAGCGCCGCTGCTGCCGCCGCCGATGCCATGCCGACGGCAGCGACTTCGCTGGCCAGCACGGCGAGCTGCTGCTGCACCGCCTGCTGCCGGGCCAGCGGCTTGCCGAACTGCACCCGCGTGTTGACATGATCGACGGCAAGATCGAGCGCCGCCGCCAGCGCGCCGGCCGCCTGCGCGGCTCGCAGCCAGCCGGCGAGCGCGCGCAGGCCATGCTCGCTTGCCGCCCGATCGGCCGCCCCGCCCCTGCCGAGCGGGGCCGCGGTTCGCCCCGCCGCCAGTGCCGCCACGCCCTGCCAGGCGAGCGTATCGCGCGGCTCGCCAGCCGGGCTGGTGCCGACGGTCGCGCTGCCGGGTGGCAGCAGCCATAATCCGCCGTCGATTTCGGCCAGTACGGCGGCGGATTCGGCGCCCCAGGGCACGCCGCCGGCGCCGCCGGTGAAACGCCCGTTCTCGATCTCGCCGCGAGCCAGCGCGATGGTCACCGCCCCCGCCGGCGGATCGATGTTGGCATCGGCGAGCAGCCGCATCGCCAGTATCGCTTCGGCGAGCGGTTGCGCCAGCGGCGCGGCGCCGGCGGCGCGCAGCACGGCCTCGGCATCGCCCCAGTCGCCGCCGAAGCCGCCGGCGCTTTCCGGCACCAGCAGCAAGGGCAAGCCGGAGTCGGCAATCACCGGCCAATCGGGCTGGCCGGCGAACAGCGCCATCGCGGTGCGTTCGAGATCGGCGCGCATCGCAGTCATCGCAAAATGCTCATCGCAGCCCCAGCCCGCGGGCGATGATGCCGCGCAGCACTTCGCGGGTGCCGCCGCGCAGCGAAAAGCTGGGCGACACCTGCAGCAACTGCGCGAGGCAGCGCAGCAGCGGCGTCGAGCCGTCGAGATCGGCGGCGAGCACCGCCTGGATCGCCTGCGGCACGCGCTGTTCGAAACCGTTGCCGAGATCCTTGACGATCGCCGCTTCAACGACTGGATCCTCGCCGCCGGCGAGCTTGGCCGCCGTCGCCATCGACATCTGCCGCAGGGTCCAGAGTTCCGCCACCAGTTCGCCGATCACCCGCACCACGGCGGGATTGGCGGGCGCGCTGTCGATCAGCGCCGCGAGCAGGGCGTGGGAGGAGAGATAGCGTTCCGGGCCGGAGCGCTCGATGGCGAGTTCGGCGGTGACCTGGCGCCAGCCGTCGCCCTCGACGCCGACCAGCGCATCGTCAGGCACGATCACGTCATCGAAGAAAACCTCGTTGAAATCATGATTGCCGACAAGATCGATGACCGGGCGGATGGTGATGCCCGGCGTGTCGAGCGGGATCAGGAACTGGCTGAGCCCTGCCTGCCGTTCGGCGCCGGCCTCGCTGCGCAGCAATGCCAGCATGACATGCGCGTGATGGGCACCGCTTGTCCACAGCTTCTGGCCATTTAGGCGCCAGCCGCCCGCCACCGGCTCGGCTCGCGAACGCACTCCGGCAAGGTCCGATCCGGCGCCAGGCTCGCTGAGGCCGATACAGGCGAAGATTTCGCCCTTCGCCATCCCGGGCAGCCAGCGCCGACGCTGTGCTTCGCTGCCATAGCGCACCAGCAACGGCCCGGTCTGGCGATCGGCGATCCAATGCGCGCCGACCGGCGCCCCGGCGGCAAGCAATTCTTCCAGAACGATATAGCGTTCCATGGCCGGGCGGTCATGCCCGCCATGGGACCGAGGCCAGGTCATGCCGATGAAGCCGGCGGCACCGAGCGCCCGCGAGAAGACGGGATCGCTGACGGCCCAGCAATTGGCGCGCGCCGCGGGTTCGCCGGCGGGCATCCGCGCGGCGAGAAAGGCGCGGATCTCGGCGCGCGGACCGGCGCTGCCATCCGGAAACGCAAAAGGCGGCAGGGCGAAGACGGCGACCATCGTCACCGGCTTGCCCTGCCGCCCGTTACCGCGACACTGTCAGTTGCGGCGGGTCACGATCGAGCCTGACGCTCAGGCAGCGACGCTGGGCGAGCGACGTCGCATCGAAACGCCGACCATCGCGAAACCGACGATCAGCAGCGCCCAGGATGTCGGCTCGGGCACACCGCCCGGCGACGCATAGATGCCGATGGTCGAAACCTCGGTGCCCCGGGCCAGGCCGTCGTTCTTGATGGCCCGCGCCGTGAAGCTGTCGAAACTCATGTTGCCGAACGTCGAGCGCAGCACGAACGGCGCGAAGGTCAATTCGACATTGTTGGCAGGATCACTATCGAAATTCAGGGTCGGGCCTTGATACGTGAAAGTGACGTTGATGATGCCGGCATTGTCGGTCGGCAGGACGTCGGGCGGCGTCAGACCGACCAGCGCGGTGCTCGCCGTCCAGCCGGCGGGCACGGTGCCGACACCGGTGAACCCGTCGAAATCGTAAAGGGTGAAATAATTGCCGCTGAACAGCGCCTGGTCGGATGCCAGGGTCGCCGAATAGCCGTATTCGAAGAGGCCCGCACCGATCGCCGTCGGACCGGCGGTGAGCGTCGGAATGATGCTGGCGTTGGCGGCACCAGCGGCCAGCAGGGCCGCTGCGGCGATCCAGATTTTCGTCATGTACGATACTCCTCTGCAAACTGCCCCCACCCTGGTGTTTGAAGCAAAGTCCATGCCAGCATCGTTGCGGCAACAGGCGAAAGCCATGAAATCATGTGATTGTATCGCGTTGCATTCGCTGAACGGTTAGACAGTGGCAAACGTTGCAGCTGCGTCGAAGCGTGACTGTAAACTCTGCCGACAGGCAGCGTGGCGTCGCCGCAACGCCAAGAACACCGGATGTAAAAAAAATCGCCCGGCGCGTTGGCGCCGGGCGATCCCCTGCAATCAGGTCGCGAAAGGCGATCAGGCGGCCACGGTCGGCCGACGACGGCGCATCGAGCCACCGACGATACCGAAGCCGGCGACGAGCATCGCCCAGCTGGCCGGTTCCGGCACGAAGCTGCCGCTGCCACCGCTGAGCAACGGCACTTCCACCTGGCCGACGGTGCCGATCGGCGTACCACGCGCCGGGCCATCGTTCTTGACGGTCAGCGAGGTGAACGAGTCGAGGCCCGCGATGTCCGAGCGCGAGCGGATCACGAACGGCGAGAAGTCCAGCTCGCTGTTGTTGGCCGAGTTCTGATCATAATTCAGATCAGGGCCGGTGTAGGTAAAGGTGATGTTGATGAGCGCCGGATCATCGTCCGGCACGACATTGCCCGGCGTTACACCGACATTCGCGGTCGAAAAGGTGAAGTTCGCCGGCGTGCCGCTGACGCCAAAGAAATTGGCGAAATCGTAGATCGTGAAGAAATTGCCGGTCTGCAGCCCGGCGTCGGAAGCCAGCGTTGCGTCATAGCTGTAGGCAAAGACGCTGGACCCGAGATCGGCGGGGGCGCCGTCACGCAACGTCGGGATAAGGCTGGCCTGGGCGCCGGATGCCGCAGCAAGTAGTGCGGACGCAAAAAGCACCTTGTTCATATATTACTCCCAAAACGACTGATTAAGCAACATTGCATGCAAGACCGCAGAACTTATTTCTACGCCGTATCGTTGCGGGTACGGCATCTGTAACTTACTCGGCCAATCACGTTTATGCGTAGTCGTTGGAGAAGTTCCGACGGATGACGGAAATTTGCGAGGAATAGTTGATGAATGTTCCGGCATCGTGTCGACATAACGAACCTGCCGGCGCCTCGCGGTGAACGTTCCGGCCGTGCAACCCCGCCGGACGCCGCGACGTTGAGCGCAGCATCATGTCCAGTCGTCTTCAAAATGCCGGCCGCAACGATCGTTTGGGCGCTCTGCCCGGGCTCCACGCAGTGCGGCAGATCGGGCCGATCGGATATGCACGGCCTGCCGGAGCGCATGGTCCATTCCCATCGCCAGACCTTTTCCGCCACCGTCACGACGGTCCCGAAAATGCCATATTGGCCTGCCACCACGAAGTTGTGTTCATGCGTCCCCCTGTTCGTTCATGTTGAACAACAACCTCGGCCTGGCAGCGGGTGGTATCGGCCCGGCACCGATGCCGGCCACGCCGCCGACCATCGATCCGCCGCCGCTGCCGCGCGGTCGCGGCTGGGCATGGTGGCTTGGTGCCGGCATTTCGCTGGCGGTGCTGGCGGCGGTGGTGCTGCAACTGCGCAGTGTCGATTTCGGCCGGGTCGTTGCCATCCTGCCGACCGGCGCCGCCTTCTGGATCGTCTTTGCCCTTGCCTATTTCGTCGGCCCGGCAGCGGACTGGTTGATATTCCGCCGGCTGTGGCGGATGCCGGTGGCGGGCTTCGGCGCGTTGCTGCGCAAGCTGATCGGCAACGAACTGGTGTTCGGCTATGTCGGCGAACTCTATCTATATTCCTGGGCCCGGCGGCGGACGGCGATGATTTCCGCGCCGTTCGGAGCGATCAAGGACGTCGCGATCCTGTCCGCCATGGCTGCCAATGTGGTGACGCTGGCGCTGTTCGCGATCTGCTGGCCGTTGCTCGACGGGCTCGATCTCGGGCTGGATCGCTCGATCGTCGGCTGGTCGGTGGCGATCATCCTCGGTCCGTCGACGCTGGTGCTGCTGCTGCGCCGCACGTTGTTCAGCTCGCCGCGGCGTGATCTTGTCTATGTCGGCGCCGTCCACCTGGCGCGTATCCTCGTGCAGAACGGACTGACGGCGCTGGCCTGGGCGATCGCCCTGCCGGCGGTGTCGCTGCAATGGTGGCTGGTGCTGGCGGCGCTGCGGATGCTGCTGGCGCGGCTGCCGGCGCTGCCGAACAAGGATCTGGTGTTTGCCGGCGTCGCCGTTTTCCTCGTCGGCCGCGATGCCGAAATCGGCACGCTGATGACGATGATGGCCAGCCTGATACTTGCCACCCACCTCGCGCTCGGCCTTGTCCTGGTCGCGGCCGAAGCAAACGAGTGGCGCCGCCGTCCATGAACGCCCGATTTCGAACCCTGATCACCGCGCTGATGGCAGCGGTCGCCGTGCCTGCCGCCGCTTTGCCCGAACCCGGCCAGCCCGGCTATCTGGCGCCAAACCCCAACATGGGCCGCGCCGATGGCCAGTGCCGCGCGGGCGAGCCCGGCCCGGCGGTGATGGTGACGGCGACGGGGTTCCGTGACCGCACCGGTCTGGTGCGCGTCGAACTCTATCCCGCCACCGACGATGATTTCCTGGCCGGCGACAACAAGCTGCTGATGGCCGGCAAGACCTTTCGCCGGGTCGAACAGGCGGCGCCGGCGTCGGGGCCGGTGGTGATGTGCATCCGGGTGCCGGCCGCCGGCGTCTATACCCTCGCCGTCCTCCACGACCGCGATTCCAATCGCAAGTTCGGGCTGTCCATCGATGGTGTCGGCCTGTCCAACGATCCGCGCATGTGCTTCGGCAAGCCCAAGGCGAGCGCTGCCAGTTTCCGCGCCGGGGCGGGCATCACCGATCTTACCGTCACGGTGCAGTATCGCCGCAACCTATTCTGCTTCGGCGCTCTCAAGGCGCGTTGATACCGGCGCCGGCACAAGGCAAACAGCATCGCGATGAAGCTCGTCGATATCTCCGGCCTCTATTCCGTCACCGGCGGCGGCATCCGCACCTATGTCCGTCACAAGCTGATCGCCGCCGAACGGCTGGGCCATGATACCACGGTGATCGTCCCGGGCTATGAAGACGAAATCACCGAAACCAGCCCGATCACCCGGCTGGTTACGGTGAAAAGCCCACGTTTCCCCCTCGATCGCAACTATGGCTATTTCGAAAGCGACGCGGTGATCACCGGGCTGCTCGAACGCTACCCCAGCGATTTCATCGAATGTTCGTCACCCTGGCTGTCGGCCAATGCCGTCGCCGCCTGGCCGGGGCCGCAACCGCGCAGCCTGATCATGCACGCCGATCCCTTTGCTGCCTGGGCCTATCGCTGGTTCGAAGGGCTGGCGCGGCGCGAAACGATCGATCGCGGCTTCGATTGGTATTGGCGGCACCTTCGCCGGCTCGACAAGGTCAATTCGCTCGTCGTCTGCGCGTCGGAAGGCCTGCGTGCCCGCCTCGCCGTCGGCGGCATCGATCACGCCGTCACCATCCCGATGGGCGTGGAGCCGGGCTATTATTCGCCGCGATATCGCGACCCGGCGCTGCGAGCGCGGCTGCTCGAACGCCTCGAACTGCCCGAAACCGGCACGCTGCTGCTCGGCATCGGGCGGTTTTCGCCCGAAAAGCGCTGGCCGCTGGTAATCGAGGGCGTGCAGCTCGCCGGCTATTCGGCGCCGGTCGGGCTGGTGCTGCTCGGCGACGGCCACGCCCGCGCCAGCGTTCTGAAGGCCGCCGGCGAAAATCCGCACATCCTGCCGCTGGAACCGATCCGCGACCGCCGGCAGATGGCAGCGATGTTCGCCAGCGCCGATTTCCTGATCCATGGTGCGGCTTCCGAAACCTTCGGCATGGTCCAGGCCGAAGCGCTCGCCTCCGGCCTGCCGATCATCGTTCCAGATGAAGGCGCCGCCGTCGATCATGTCCGCCCCGGCGCCGGGCTGACCTATGCCACCGGCGACGCCGCCGCTTGCGCCGCGACGATCCTCAAGGCCATCGCCGACAGGCCGGCGATGCAGGCCGCAGCGCACGCCGAATCGACGCGCGTGCGGACGATGGACGAACATTTCGACGACCTCTACATTGCCTATCAGGCCATTCTCGATTCCGGCGTCCGCGCGGTGGCGTGACCAGATAAGCGCACCTCCGGCGGCTGGGGCCGTAG
>JBBQWE010000109.1:0-8439 GCA_038210855.1 Sphingomonadales bacterium
TCGCCCTTGGCGACCTCGACGCTGACGCCGTGCAGCGCCCGGAAGCTGCCGGCCTCCGAGGCATAGGCCTTGATGACGCCATCGAGAGCGAGCAGCACCGTCATGCGCCGTCGGCGGCCGCGCGGCGCGGTCGCTGCCCCCCCCCGCCGCCTCGCTCGCCGCCACCGCTGGCGCCGCCGCGTTCGCGCGCGGCATTCGGGTCCTGCGGTTTCTTCGAGCCCGGCGGACCGCTGAACAGCCCGCCCGGCTTGTCGGCCTTGATCTCGCCGGTGATGACGTCGTCGCCGGCTTTCAGCGCGCCGCCGCCGACTTCGGTCGCTTCGTCATCGGCGGCGCCCACCCGGATCTGCCGCGGCTGCGGCGCCACCTCGCCGTCCTCCCCGCGGCCTGCGACAAATACCGTCACCAGATCGGGGTCGCGCGTGCCCTTGCGGCGCGGCGCCTTATAGCCTTCGGGCTTGAAGCTGAGCGCGGCGTTGGGCACCAGCAGCACGCCGCGGCGTTCGGCGACCCGGAACGAGGCATTGGCGGTCATGCCGGGAAGGAGCGCGCCATCGGGGTTGGCTGCCTTGACGATAACCGTATAGGTCACGACATTCTGCTGCGTCGTCGGATTGAGGCGCACGACGTCGACAACGCCGCTGAACTGCCGGCTGCCATAGGCATCGACGGTGAAATCCACCGGCTGCCCCGGCTTGACGCGGGCGATATCGGCTTCGGCGACCGCCGCCTCGATCTGCATCTGCGTCAGGTCGAGCGCGATCTGGAACAGCGTCGGCGTGTTGAAACTGGCAGCGACGGTCTGGCCGAGATCGACCTGGCGGCTGATCACCACGCCCGAAACCGGCGCGCGGATGACACTGAATTCGAAATTCGCCTGGTCCTGTCGCAATTGCGCCTGCGCCTGCGCGACCTGCGCTGCGGCCTGGGCGGCACCGGTGCGGCTGGTTTCGAAATCCTGCCGGCTGATATAATCCTTGGCGACCAGTTCCCCGGCGCGGCGGGCATTGGCAGCCTGCAGCGCGGCATTGGCGCGGGCGTTGGCGAGGCCGGCCTGGCTCGCTTGCAGCCGCGAGGCGAACAGCGCCGGATCGAGGCGCAGCAGCACCTGGCCGGCCCGGACGCGATCGTTGAAATCAGCATACAGCGCCTCGACCGTGCCCGACACCTGGGTGCCGACGTTGACGACACGCACCGGGTTGATGATGCCGTTGGCGGTGATGGTCTCGATCAGGTCGCCCCGCTCGATGCTGGCGGTGCGATAGCGGACTTCCTCGGGCTTGGGCCGCAGCAAGGCCCACAGGCCGATGCCCGCCGCCACCAGCGCCACCACGATCAGGACCAGCCGCCAGCGCTTCATTGCCGTCCCTTACCCATCGCGTTGCCATCGTCTCCGATAGCTTCACCAATATCGCCGACCGCCCGCGCCAGCTGCGCGCGCGACGTGCGCACGTTGAATTCCGCCTGCACCAGCTGCTGCCGGGCGCTGGCCAGCGCGCTCTGCGCGTTCAGCAGATCGGCAAAGGTGCCGACCCCGGCGCGATAGCGGCCCTGCGCCAGATCGGCCGCCGCCGTCGCACTGGCGATCAGCGCGCGCGTGCCGGTCAGCGCGGCGAGCGAGGTCTGCAGCGCCACATATTGGCTGTAAACCGCAAGGCCGGCCTGCTGGCGGATGTTCTCCGCCTGCGCTGCCTGGCCGTCACGCTGCGCCCGCGCCTGGGCAATCTGGTAACGGGTGTTCCACCCCGAAAACAGCGGAACCGACAGCGACAGCCCGATCGACCCGGAATTGCGATCGAGGTTGGTATCGATCGCCGAAAGATTGTTGCTGGCCGATGCCTGCAGGCTGGGCCGGCCGAGCGATCTCGCCTGGGCGATGGCGGCATCGGCGGCCGTCACCTGCGCGCGCGCCGAAACGATATCGGGCCGCAACCGCTCCGCATCGGCAATCAGCGCATCGGCACCGCGTGCCAGCATGTCGCCCGATCCCAGTGGCGCCGCCGGTGCCAGATCGAACGCAACCGTCGGCCGCAGCCCGGCAGCCACCGCAAGCTGCGCCGCCGCGGTGGCGACATTGCCGCGCGTCTGCACCAGTGTCACTTCGGCCTGCGCCAGCGAGGTTTCGGCCTGCAGTCGATCGGCGCCGGTGGCGACGCCGGCGGTGGCGCGCCCGGCCGCCAGATCGCGCGACTGGCGGGCAAAGACCAGATTGGCAAGGTTAGCGTCTTCCACCGCGCGATTGGCGGCGAGGCTGTTGTAGGCGGTCACCACATCGATGACGATCGCCTGCGCCGTATCGGCATAATCGGCGAGTGCTGCTTCCTGTTGGGCGCGGGCCCGGTCGATCTGCGCGCGGCGGCCGCCGCCATCGAACACCAGCCACGATACCGCCAGCCGCGCCGTGCTGTTGACCTGGGTCAGGCTGGAACTGCCACCGATGAAATTGCCGTTGCTGTCGACGAAGCCGGTGTTGCGCAGCGAATCGCTGCGGCTGAGATTGGGGCCGATGCTGGCGTTGACGGTGGGCAGTTCGGCAGCGCGCGCGATGCCGATACCGGCGGCGGCCGCACGCACATTGGCCCAGGCGGCGCCGGTGCGCGGGTTGCGGCACAGCGCGATGTCGACAAGGTCGGGCAGGGTCAGCGGCCGGGCGGGCAGATCGCCGCAGGCCGCCCCCGTGCCGGCAGCAACCGGCGGCGCCGCCGGGATCAGACCGCGCGGGTCGGCACGATCGGGGCTCCCGACAGCAAGCGCGACAAGAAAAGGGAACACCATCAAGAAAGACTCAACGCGGCAGGGGCAGGAAAAGCAAGCCGCGAACCGCCGGAACGGGCCTGGGCTCGATTGCACAAGGGCCGGGGCGGGCTTCCCCCGAACGTGATCGACCCACAGCCAGGTCGGAAACAAGGCCCGGCGACGGCTCGGCATAACGCCGCAGCGCCCGCAAACCCCTCGCGGCGGTCCTTACCGGGGAGGCGACGCGGCCCAGCCCCCGGCCCAGCAACCGGCCCAGCACCCGGCCCAGCGCCCGGCCCAGCGCCCGGCCCAGCGCCCGGCCCAGCGCCCGCCTCAGTTGCGGGCCGCGCTGCCCGTCGCCTCCCCGACACTGGCAAAACCGTCCCGCCGCAGCAGCGCGGCAAGATCCGCCTTGATCCGCCCGACCAGCCCCGGGCCGCCGTAAAGCAGCGCCGAATAAAGCTGCACCGCGCACGCCCCGGCGCGGATGCTGGCATTGGCTTCGGCGCCCGAAGCGATGCCGCCGGCGGCAACGATCGGCAGCGCACCGCCGGTCGCCGCGACGAACCGCGCCAGCGC
This sequence comes from Sphingomonadales bacterium, assembly GCA_038210855.1. Lineage (GTDB taxonomy): Bacteria > Pseudomonadota > Alphaproteobacteria > Sphingomonadales > Sphingomonadaceae > Sandarakinorhabdus. Next base: position 3,316 of record JBBQWE010000109.1, read on the forward strand.
CTCGCGCGCCAGCGGCACCAGCGGCGCTCCGGAAAGCCCGCCGCTCTCGCCGGCATGGGCGCTGGCCAGTGCCGGCCGGGTGATGGTAGTGTTGGCGACGATCAGGCCGTCGATGCCGCCATCGATGCAGGCCCGCGCGATGATATCGGGATCGTCGGGCGCCTGGTCGGGCGCCACCTTGACGAACACCGGCACATCGATGGCACCGCGCGCCGCCTGAACCCGTGCGATCAGACGGCCAAGCGCCGCGCCGTCCTGCAGCGCGCGCAGCCCCGGCGTGTTGGGCGACGAGATGTTGATGGTGACATAACTGGCCAGTGCCGCCGTCGCGCGCACGCCGATGGCATAATCCTCGGTCCGGTCGGCGCTGTCCTTGTTGGCGCCCAGGTTGATGCCGACAATGCCCGGCCGCCCACGCCGTGCCGCCAGCCGGGCCGCGGCGGGTTCCAGCCCGGCGTTGTTGAACCCCAGGCGATTGATGACAGCGCCATCTTGCGGCAAGCGGAACACCCGCGGCCGCGGGTTGCCCGGCTGCGGCAGCGGCGTCACCGACCCGCATTCGACAAAGCCGAAGCCGAGCCGCAGCATGGCATCGGGCACCATGACATCCTTGTCGAAACCGGCGGCCAGCCCGATCGGATTGGGCAGCGCCAGCCGGCCGATGCGCGTCGCCAGGATCGGATCGTCGGGGGCGGCCCGTGGCAGCAACCCCGTCCGCAGCGCCGCGATCGTCGCGCCATGCGCGGTTTCCGGATCGAGGGCGAAGAGCAGGGGGCGGAGCGCGGCGAACATCGCCGCCGTCATGCCGCCGGCGGCAGCGCGCGTCAAAGCCGGCCGGTTGACGCGCGCGGCCGGTTTGCCCGATGGCCGGGACCATGACCGATCGCGCATCCGACGCCCTATCAGGCAAAAGCGCGCTGGCCCGGCGCTCCATCCTCGGTTTCGGGGAAATGCTGGCGGTCCTCGCCGGCTGCGCCGGGCCGCCGGCACGAGCGATCCGCCGCGCCGATGCGCTAGGCGCCCATATGCCGATGGCCGCCGGCAACCCCTGGTTCGATGCGGTGGTGGTCCCGCCCGGCGCCGCGCCGCCCGCCGATACGGCGAACCTGCCGACGTGCCTCTGGACCACCGCAGCATCGGTCCCCGGCCGCACGCCGAACGATCTCGCGATGCCGGTGATGGGCATGGCGCTCGCCGACCTTGCACCGCGGGCAGCGGTTGCAGTCGCCGAACCGCCGCCGGGCCTGGTCGGCACCATCAACGCCGCCGCCTATGGCCAGGCCGATGCCGGCTATGCCGCGGCGTTCGAAACGCTCGCCGACTCGCGTGTCCGCCGCCACGGCATCGTCATTCATGGCGATTTCGCCTGTGTCGCGGTGACTCTCGAAATCGAGGACAACATCTGCTTCCATTATGTCGCCACCGCCGCCGCGCACCGCCGCCGCGCACCGCCGCCAGGGCCTTGCCGCCACGCTGCTGGCAACCATCATGGCGCAGGCGCGCGACCGCGGCGTTCGCACTGCCACGCTGCAGTCCAGCCCCGATGGCATCGGCGTCTACACGGCGCTGGGCTTCCGGCGGCTGGGGCTGCTGCGCGGCTTTCTGCGGGCCTGACCGTATCGCCTATTCCGCTTCGTCGTCCCGCCCGACCAGCGCCAGCGCCTTTGCCCGGATCTGGTGCAGAGCGCACCAATGGACCAGGGCTTCCTCGCGGCCGTGAGTCACCCAGACTTCGCCCGGCGCCAGTTCGCGCAGCGTCGCCGTCAGTTCCGGCCAGTCGGCATGGTCGGAGATGATCAGCGGCAGTTCGGCGCCGCGCTGTTTCGCCCGCTGCCGCACCCGCATCCACCCCGATGCCATGGCGGTGATCGGATCGGGCAGCCGCCGTGACCAGCGATCGGCGAGCGCCGATGGCGGCGCCATCACCACTCGCCCCGCCATTTCGGCGGACGCCGTTCCCGCCACCGGCCGCAGATCGCCCAATGCCACGCCGAAATCGGCATAGAGCGTGCACAATTTGTCGAGCGCGCCGTGCAGGTAGATCGGCGCGTCGTGGCCGGCGGCGCGCAGTTCGGCGATGACACGCTGCGCCTTGCCCAGCGCATAGGCACCGATCAGCAGGCAACGATCCGGATTGGCCGAGAGCCGGGCAAGTGCGGTGGCGATCTCGCCGGCCGCCGGCGGGTGGCGGAACACCGGCAGGCCGAACGTCGCTTCGGTGACGAACACGTCGCACGGCACCGGTTCGAAGGCGGGGCAGGTGGGATCGGCAGCGCGCTTGTAATCCCCCGAAACGACGATGCGTTGGCCCTGGTGTTCCAGCACGATCTGCGCCGATCCAAGCACATGGCCGGCCGGCACGAAGCGCGCCGTCACCCCGCCCAGGTCGATCGTCTCGCCATAGCGCGCCACCTGTGCGCCCGGCTGCGGCCCGCAGCGGATGGCCATGATGCCCAGCGTTTCGGCGGTGGCGAGCACCTTGCCATGGCCGCCGCGGGCGTGATCGCTGTGGCCATGGGTGATCAGCGCCCGGTCGCACGGCCGTGCCGGATCGATCCACATGTCGACGGGCGCGACATGGATGCCATGGGGATGCGGGATCAGCCAGTCGGGAGAAGCCATGACGCCGATATGGGCGCGCCGCGGGCAAAGCGAAACCTGTCACCGCGCCGCGTCCGCGCCTATATCGCGGCCGTGCACCTGCCCCCCGCCATCACCGACTGGTTCACGCAGCGTGGCTGGGTGCCGCGTCGCCACCAACTCGAAATGCTGGACGGCGCTGCCGAACATCTGCTGCTGGTGGCGCCGACAGGGGCCGGCAAGACGCTGGCCGGCTTCCTGCCGACGCTGGCGGAACTGGCGACGATGCCGGCCGATGGCCTTCACACCATCTATATCTCGCCGCTGAAGGCGCTGGCCGCCGATGTGCAGCGCAATCTGCTGACTCCGATCGCCGAAATCGGCCTCGATATTCGCGTCGAAACCCGCACCGGCGACACCTCGTCCGATGCCAAGAAACGCCAGCGCGAACGGCCGCCGCAGATCCTGCTGACGACGCCCGAAAGCCTGGCGCTGCTGGTCTCCTATCCCGACAGCGCCGCGATGCTTGCCGGCGTCCGGCGTGTCATCGTCGATGAAATCCATGCCTTTGCGACGTCGAAACGCGGCGATCAGCTGGCGCTGGCATTGTCGCGGTTGCAGGCGCTCAGCCCCGGCCTGCGCCGCACCGGATTGAGCGCCACCATCGCCGATCCCGAAAGCTGGGCCGGCTGGCTCGCCCCCGACGCCGATGCCGCCAGCGTCCGCATCGTCCATGGCGACCCCGGCGCGCCGGCGGTGATCGAACTGCTGCTGCCCGAAGACCGCATCCCCTGGGCCGGCCACAACGGCCGCTGGGCAGCGCGCGCCGTGATGCGGCGGATCGAGGCAGCGCGGTTGGCGATCGTTTTCGTCAACACCCGCGCCGTCGCCGAACTCGTCTTCCGCGATCTGTGGAGCGAAAACGACCACAGCCTGCCGATCGGCATCCACCATGGCTCGCTCAGCAGCGAAGCGCGCCACAAGGTCGAAGCCGCGATGGCCTCGGGGCGCCTGCGCGCCATCGTCGCCACCGCCAGCCTCGATCTCGGTATCGATTGGGGCGATGTCGATCTGGTCATCCAGATGGGCGCCCCCAAGGGGGCCTCGCGGCTGGTCCAGCGCACCGGCCGCGCCAACCACCGCCTCGATGAGCCGAGCCACGCCATCATCGTCCCCGGCAACCGCTTCGAATATCTCGAAGCGCTGGCGGCGCGCGACGCCGTCCACGACGGCGAGCTGGATGAAGATCGCTTCCGCGCCGGCGGGCTCGATGTGCTGGCCCAGCATGTCGTCGCCTGCGCTGCCGCCGGGCCGTTCCTCGCCGATGATCTCTACCGCGAAGTCCGCGGCGCGGCGCCCTATGCCGGGCTGGCGCGTGCCGAATTCGACCGGGTGCTCGATTTCGTCGCCACCGGCGGCTATTCGCTGCGGGCCTATGAACGTTTCCAGCGGCTGCGCCAGAACGCCGATGGCCGCTGGCGGCTGAGCCACCCCAGCCTAGCCGCGCAGCACCGGCTCAATGCCGGCACCATCGTCGAAGCGGTGCAGATGAACATCGTCTTCGGCGGCAAAAGGGGCGGCCGCCGCTTCGGCCAGGTCGAGGAATGGTTCGGCGGCCAGCTTCGCATCGGCGATACCTTCATGTTCGCTGGCCAGACGCTCGAAGTAACCGGGTCGGACGGGCCCGACATCTACGTCCGCCTCGGCCGCGGCACGCCGATGGTGCCGACCTATGTGGGTGGCCGAATGCCGCTTTCGACGAACCTGGCGGCGCGCGTCCGCGGCCTGCTCAACCGCCCCGATCGCTGGGCCGAAATGCCCGGCGAGGTTCGCGAATGGCTGGAAATCCAGCAATATCGGTCGCGCCTGCCGGGCCATGACGATCTGCTGATCGAAACCTTCCCGTCCGATGGCCGCTGGTTCCTCGTTGCCTATGGCTTTGCCGGGCGCAACGCCCACCAGACGCTGGGCATGCTGCTGACCCAGCGCATGGCCAAGGCCGGACTGCAGCCGCTGGGCTTTGTCGGCAGCGATTATGTCGTCGCGGTCTGGTCGCTGGAACGCGTTACCGATCCGGCACCGCTGTTCAGCCCGGAGGTGTTCGAGGACGAGCTTGCCGAATGGATGGCGGCATCGCCGTTCCTGCGCCGCGCCTTTCGCAACGTCGCCATCATCGGCGGGCTGATCGATCGCCAATTGCCCGGCCAGCACAAGACCGGGCGGCAGCTGAGTGTCTCGTCGGACCTGATCTACGAAACGCTGCGCCGCCACGAACCCGGGCACCTGCTGCTCACCGCTGCATGGAGCGATGCACGATCGACGCTGACCGACATCGAACGTCTCGCCGACCTGCTCGAACTGGCGCAGCGCAAGCTGGTGCTGGTCGAACTCGACCGGGTATCACCGCTGGCAGTGCCGGTCCTGCTCGAAGTCGGCCGCGAATCGGTGCCGGGCGCCGCCGATTCGGCACTGCTGATCGAAGCCGAAGCGCTGGCGGCCGAAGCGATGCGGCGGGATTGAAGCGTTGCTCGGCGCGACTGTCCT
>JBBQWE010000110.1:0-8380 GCA_038210855.1 Sphingomonadales bacterium
CGGATGAAGAACGGGCCATAATTGCCATAGTCCGCCGGCCACCACGGCTGCGACGTCGTCAGCACCGCAGCGATGTCCTTCTTGACGGCGGCGAGATCGAGCTTTGCAAACGCCGCGGCATAATCGAAGCGCCCGGCAAGCGGGTTCGATTCGGCGCCCTGCTGGCGCAGCGCCCGCAGGTCGATCTGGTTCGGCCACCAGTCGCGCGCCGTCAGCTTCGGCGTCGTCGCGCCCGCAGCAGCCGCCATCGCGGCTTCGGCGGCGATCGCCGCAGTCGTCGAAAGCCCGAAGGACATGATCAGGGCAATGGGGATGATGCGCATCTTGGTCTCCAGCAGTCGTGTATCGATGGTCGAAGCCTAAGCCGTTCCGGCATCGAAAGAAGCCGATTTTCCCGATTGCGGTGATCGAAGGCTTCGCTCGTACTTGCCCGGCCAGGAAAATTGCCGGCGGCAGGCCAAACTCGGCACGACTGGGTATCGATTAGAAACAAGTCTGGTTAGCAGTCTTTCTTCGATATGAACCTGAATCATCGCCATGGTAATATCAGGATCATTGCCGGATTATCAATAGTTGCGCCTTTTCACGCGTTCATCGGCGAAACATTCTCATTGTTTAGTCTGTCATCGGGGGCTGTTGCTTACTGTCGATGGTATGAAAATGGCTATTCGATATGGAACGCAAGCATCCAATCTGATTATCGGTACCGAACTCGACGACATGCTTTATGGCTATGCTTTTGGCCAGAAGGCACTCGATGTCGGCAACGACACCATCAATGGTGGCAAGGGCCGTGATTTTATCGACGGTGCCGGCGGCAACGATCTGTTGTCGGGCGGCGAAGACGACGACACGGTCCTCGGCGGCACCGGGAGCGATGCGCTGTACGGCGGTGGCGGCAACGATGTCCTCGACGGCGGTAGAAACCAGGATGTGCTGATCGGCTACGCGCCGCCTCCCGGCGCAAGCCGCGCTCGCGCAACCGGCATCGCGGTGATCGGTTAAGGGGGCGGATGTGGATGACCCGAACCTACGATCCGGGCTTGCAACGGCCCGTCGCTGCATCGCCCGCCACACTGGCGCGGCGCGACATCGCCATCGCCATCCCCGCCCGCAACGAAGCCGCGACGATTGCGCTATGCCTCGCAGCACTTGATGACGCCGCCCACCATGCTGCCGCCGACAATGTGACCGTCGTCGTCCTTGTCAACAACAGCGATGACGATACCGCCGATCGCGCCCGCTGCTTTGCCCCCGTTGCCTGCCGGGTGTTTGTCGAAAGCATCGCCCTTGCCCCCGCCCATGCCGGCGCCGCCCGCCGCGCCGCGCTCGATCGCGCCGTCGCGCTGCTGCCCGCCGACGGAATCGCGATGACCAGCGACGCCGACAGCTGCGTCGCGCCCGACTGGATCACCGCCAACCTTGCCGAATTCGCCGCCGGCGCCGACGCCGTCGCCGGCATCGTAACCTTCGATGCCGCGACGCGCGCGGCGCTGCCGGCGTTCGCCGCCGATCGGGCGCTGGAATGGCGCCTTGCCGAGGCCCAGGCGCGACTGGCCAGCCTGATCGATCCGATTTCGCACGACCCCTGGCCGAACCACCTCTGGGCCTGGGGCGCCAGCCTGGCGACGACCGTTGCTGCCTATCGTGCCGTCGGCGGGCTGCCGGCGGTACCGCTGGCCGAGGATCGCGCCTTTGCCGCGCGCATCGAGGCGCACGACCTGCGCTTGCGTCGCAGTCATGCGCCGCTGGTCTATACCTCGGCGCGGCGGTCCGGCCGGGCGCCGGGAGGTTTCGCCGATCTGATCGGCGCCTATGCCGACGATCCCGCGGCGCCGTGCGATGCCGCGCTCGAGCCGACGCGCGACCTGGTGCGGCGGCTGCGCCGGCGCGCCCGGTGCCGCGCCATGGTAGCGCCGGGTTTCGGCGCGCGCTGGGCGGCAATCGAAGCCAGCGACCCGGACCTTGCCCGCCGCCGCGTGCTGCCGGCGATGCTGCCGGCCGAAGTGACGCTCGCCGAGCGCCTTATCGCAGCGCTTGCGGCACCACGAGCCGATCGAGCCGATAGCGATCGTTGCGCTCCTGCCGCCTGACTTCGATCGGGCCGAGCGCAGCTTCGAACGCCGCCACCGCACCATCGCCGGTCTGCGGATAATCGGGCGTTGGGCCGAGCCAATGGACCATCAGGATATCGGCGCCGGGCGCTGCCAGCCCGCGCATCGCCGCCGCCAGCCGGGCGAGGTCGGGCGTTTCGAAATAATAGAGGACTTCCGAAAGCACGACGAGATCGAACTGGCCGGGGGGCGCCGTGGCTGGCAGCGTCGAAAGCTCGAACCGCACCCACGGCATGGCGGCACAGCGCGCGCGCGCCCGGGCCAGCGCCGCTTCGGCGACATCAGTGGCGAGCAGGTGGTCGCAGCACGGCGCCAGCTGCGCGGTCAGCACGCCGATGGAACAGCCGACTTCGAGCGCTTGCGGATAGCGGCGCGACCCGAGCGCCGCGACGGTGGCAGCATATTTCGCCGCTTCGTAATGGCTGGTCTCGAAATCCCATGGGTCGGGATTTTCGGCGTAAAGCGCATCGAAATAGCCGGGGCGCAGCGCCGGCGCGGTCATTGTTCCAACCGCCCGCCACGCGCCAGCAGATGCCGGGCGGCATTGTCACGCGAGGCATCGAGCATTGGCTGGCACAGATAGGTCTCGAGATCGCGGCAGCAGCGATCGAGCGGATCGGGGCCGAGATAGGCCCCAAGCCCGACGTTGCGCCGCGCCGTTGTCACCGCCGCCCGCGCCAATGTCTCGAAAGCGCCGCGTGCCAGGTCGACAAAGGCCGCCACCGCCTCGGGCTCGGTGGCCGGATCGGTGGCGCGGCGGGACGCTTCCTCGGCCAACAGCCGCGCCGCCGCGGTAGCGCCGGCGGCGGCGGCAAAGCGCTGGCGCACGACCGGATCGGCGTCACGGGCGCGCGCCAGCAGCGCTTCGGCGTGGAGCGCCAGCACACGGCGCAGGCCGCCCGATTGCACCGCCAGCACCCGCCAAGCCCCGCCGGCAAAGTGCGGCGCGCGGTAATAATCCCCCGGCGCGCCGAAGGCATCGGCGGCCGCGACGATGACGCCGTCGAAATCGACGGTCGCGGTAGCGGTGCCGCGCATCCCCGCCGCCTGCCACACCGAAAGGTCGATGGCGACGCCCTGATGGCGCATGTTGGGCAGGAACAGCATGGGGCCATCGGCGCCCGCCGGCCTCGCCGTCACCAGGGGGCGCACGATGCTGCCGGCACCCGAACAATGCACCTTGCGGCCTGTCAATCGCCAGCCGCTGGCGACCCGCTCCGCCGCCAGCCCGGTGCCGCGCTCGGCGTTCCAGACGCTCGAAATGCGGCCGGCGGCAGCTTCGGCGGCGAGCGTCGCCAGCAGGCCGCCGGCGAGTGGCCCGCCATAAAGCGCGGCGAGCAGGATGGCGTTGCAATGGCCTTCGAACAGCCGGCCGAGTGTCAGGCTGGCGTCACCGACAGCGGCCAGCAGCGCGCCGAGATGACCGGCCGCGCCCGGCGCCGTCGCCAGCCCGGTGCCGCCATGCGAGCGCGGCAGCGGCGTCGCCAGCAGGCCCGATGCGGCCAGCGCGGCGACATCGGCCTCGGGATATGCCGCGGCGGCATCGACGGCGGCGGCGCGGGCGAAAATTTCCGGGGCGAGCGCCGCAAAGGCAGCCACGGCGCCATCCGCCGGCGGCACGAAAATTCCGGCGCCCGGTGCGGCGTCGGCGACGGAGAAGGGAACATCGGCGCGCGCCAGGAGATTGGCCATGGGCCATGAACAAACTCACCCAGCCGCCGTTCCCGCGCCCTGCCGCCGCGCCGCGCCGCGCGCTGGTCATCCTGGCACCCCACCCCGATGACGACGTGCTGGGCTGCGGCCGGCTGATCGTCGCGTTGCGGCGGGCCGGCGTGCGCATCGTCGTCGTGGCGCTCACCGACGGCCAGGCGTCGCATCCGGATTCGCGGCGCTGGCCGCCGGCAGCGCTGGGCCGGCTGCGCCGCGGCGAGATGCGCCGCGGCCTCGCCCGGCTCGGCGCCGGCCGCGTGCCGCTGCATTTCCTCGGCTGGCAGGACGGCAAGCTCGCCGAAACCGCGGCACCGCTGCGCCTGCGCCGGCTGCTGCGCCTGCGCCGGCTGCTGCGCCAGGTCGATGCCGGCGACGTGGCGGTAACCTCGCCGCGCGACCATCACCCCGATCACCAGACGGCCTGGGCGCTCGCTGTCGCTGCGACGAAGGGCGGGCGCTGCCGGCTGCATGGCTATGAAGTCTGGTCGCGTGCCACCGCAGCGCCGCGCCGGATCGCCCCGGCTGGCGGCGCCAAGCGCTGGGCCATCGCCGCCCACCGCAGCCAGGTCGCCGGCCATATCGCCGACGATCCCGACGGTTTCCGGCTCGCACCCGACATCCTGCGCCGGCTGGTCGATGGTGCCGAAACCCTTCGGCTGCGCGGAGGGCGCGTGAAGGCGGGACCAGCCGTGCGGAAATAGCCGCATCCGGCGGCCTTTTGTTCTATTTATGTTCTTGTCATCGCCGTTCGGGCCTCGCAAGCTACGGGCGTGGCGACTCGGCCCCTCCCAGCGCGCGGCGCGACCGATAACGCCTTGTCTATGCGCTTCGACGACCATGCCCGCGCCGCCGATGGCGACTGGCGCGATGATGAAATCGCCGTCGATGGCGGGCCGCCGCCGCTGCGCACCATCGTCACCATCGAACGGCCGCGCACCGCGCTGACGCGCAACACCTCGCCGGATCTGCCGTTCGATCGATCCGTCAACGCCTATCGCGGCTGCGAACACGGCTGCGTCTATTGTTTCGCGCGGCCCAGCCATGCTTTCCACGGCCTGTCGCCCGGTCTCGATTTCGAAAGCCGGCTGTTTGCCAAGCCCGATGTGCCGGCGCTGCTCAAGGCCGAACTGGCGCGGCCCGGCTATCGCTGCGCGCCGATCGCGATGGGCACCAATACCGATCCCTATCAGCCGATCGAGCGCGACTGGCGGATCACCCGCGCTATCCTCGAATTGCTCGATGGCTGCAGCCACCCGGTGACGATCACCACCAAGTCCGATCGTGTGACCCGCGATCTCGATCTGCTGGCACCGATGGCGGCGCGCGGGCTGGCGGCCGTCATGCTGTCGGTGACCTCGCTCGATCCGGCGACGTCGCGGCGCCTCGAACCGCGCGCCCCGGCGCCGCGGCGCCGCCTGGCCGCCATCCGCGCGCTCAGCGACGCCGGCGTGCCGGTGTGGATTTCGATGTCCCCGATCATCCCGGCGATCAATGACCACGAAATCGAAGCCATTCTGAAGGCTGGTGCCGAAGCCGGTGCCGTCGGCGCGTTCTCGATGCCGGTACGACTGCCGCACGAGGTGGCGCCGCTGTTCCGCGACTGGCTGGCAACGCATCATCCGGACCGCGCCGATCGGGTGATGTCGCACATCAACACGATGCGCGGCGGGCGGGACAATGATCCGCGCTTCTTCGAACGCTTCCGCGGCCAGGGCCCCTATGCCGCCCTGCTACGTCAGCGTTTCGAAAAAGCCAGGGCGCGCCATGGCCTCGAAGTGCCGCAGGCCGACCTCGATTGCAGCCAGTTCCGGCCGCCGCGCGATCAGCTGGAGCTGTTGTGACGGCCGGCAAGAAAGCGCGCCTCCGGGGGCCGGGGGCCGCATAGCAAAGCTCGCCGATCGAGACTCACTCAGAAAACAGGGCCTCCGGCGGCTGGGGCCCTGGGCCCCAAACCCCATCGTGTCGGTCTGCGGTCGAACCTCGGCGGCAAGCAGCACAAACAAACGATTGCGGGTCTGGGGCCTCAGGCCCCAGCCGCCGGAGGCAAAACGCCTACTCCCGCGCGATCAAACGCCGGCAACCGCCGCCACTTCGGCGGCAAAGTCCTTTTCCTCGCGCTCGATGCCTTCGCCGAGCTGCAGGCGAACGAACGACTTGATCGTGATCGGCGTGCCGGCGGCCTTGGCGGCAGCGGCGACGACATCCTGCACCTTCGACTTGCCGTCCATGACGAACACCTGCGTCAGCAGCGCATTTTCCTGGGCGAACTTGCGAACGCCGCCTTCGATCATCTTTTCGATGATCTCGGCCGGCTTGCCCGACGTCGCGGCCTTTTCGCGAGCAATGGCGCGCTCGCGTTCGACCAGCGCCGGATCGAGACCGGTTTCATCGAGCGCCAGCGGGTTGGCGGCGGCGATATGCATGGCGATCTGCTTGCCGAGCGGTTCGAGAACATCGGCACCAGCCGCGCTTTCGATGCCGACGAGTACGCCGATCTTGCCGAGGCCCGAAACCGTCGCGTTGTGGACATAGGACGTGACGACGCCCTGTTTGACTTCGACGATCGCGGCGCGGCGCAGCGTCTGATGCTCGCCGATCGTCGCGATATTGTGCGTGAGCTTGTCGTGAACGCTGCCGTCGCTTTCCGGGTAGGACGCAGCAAGCAGGGCCGCGACATCGCTGCCGAGCTCCAGCGCGATATCGGTTACGGTGCGGACGAAGCCCTGGAAAATCTCGTTCTTGGCGACGAAATCGGTTTCCGAATTGACTTCGACCACAGCGCCGCGGCCGCCGGCGACGGTCACGCCGATCAGGCCTTCGGCGGCGGTGCGGCCGGCCTTCTTGGCGGCGGCGGCGAGGCCCTTGGTGCGCAGCCAGTCGACCGCGGCTTCCATTTCGCCGGCGGTTTCGGCGAGCGCCTTCTTGCAGTCCATCATGCCGGCGCCGGTACGGTCGCGCAGGCTCTTCACCATTGCAGCGGAAATCTCAGCCATGGTCGTGGCTCCTTCGAAATGTGTTGATCGGCGCGTGGACGGCCAAGGTTACACGGATATGACGGCGCGCCGGCGGCACCGCGTGCCACCGGGCCGACGTCGTCATGCCAGTTCAGGCCTGCGGAGCGGCTTCGGCCGGTTCGGCGTCGACAGTTTCGGCAACCGCATCGGCGGTGAACTCGACCTCCGCGACCGGTTCGGCCTCGGTGAACACCGCTTCCATCGGCGGTTCGTCCATGGCGCCGAGGTCGTAACCCTGGTTGGCAGCGCGGCCCTGGCGGGCATCGAGGACGGTATCGGCAATAGCGTTGACGTAGAGCAGGATGGCGCGGCTGGCGTCATCGTTGCCCGGCACCGGGAAAGCGATGCCGCTCGGATCGGTGTTGGTGTCGAGCACGGCGACGACCGGGATGCCGAGGACATTGGCTTCCTTGACCGCCAGCTCTTCCTTGTTGACGTCGATGATGAAAATCACGTCGGGAAGGCCGCCCATTTCGCGGATGCCGCCAAGGCTCAGCTCGAACTTGTCACGCTCACGGGTGAGCTTGAGGACTTCCTTCTTGGTCAGGCCCTGGGTGTCGCCCGAAAGCTGCTCTTCGAGCTGCTTGAACTTGCGGATCGATCCCGAAATGGTCTTCCAGTTGGTCAGCATGCCGCCGAGCCAGCGATGGTTGACATAGTGCATGCCGCAACGGCGGGCGGCGTCGGCGATCGGGTCCTGCGCCTGACGCTTGGTGCCGACGAACAGCACCTTGCCGCCGGCCTGCACCGTGGCGCGGACGAAATCGAGCGCGCGGCCGAACAGCGGCACGGTCTGCGAAAGATCGATGATGTGAACGCCGTTGCGATCGCCGAAGATGTAGGGCTTCATCTTCGGGTTCCAGCGATGCGTCTGGTGGCCGAAATGGGCGCCGGCTTCAAGCAGTTGCGCCATTGATACGACAGGTGCCGCCATGTGATCAGTCTCCGGTTGGGCCGCCGCGGGGAAGTGACTCGGGGGTTGACCCGAGCACCGGATATGGTGCCCCGCGTGGGGTTTCGATGAAGGCGAGCGCCTAGGCGAAGTCGCCGCGGTGGTCAAGACTTGCCGCAATCGCAATCCATCCACGATGACGCTGCGCGGCCGGGCCTGCGGTACCGCTGCAGACGCTTCGGATGTCGACGCACCGATGGCCGCCGCGACCGCACCAGTGCCTCGTCCATCGGTTCGCCCGGTCCGGCGCCGAGGGTCTCGTCGAGGGTCTCGCTCAGGGTTTCTCTCAGGGTTTCTCTCAGGGCCGCGTCAGGCGCTTCGGATTGCCGTCGTCGGTCAGGATGAAGACCCGCCCTTGCGCGTCCACCTCGATGTCGCGGACCCGCTCACCGATCGGAATGCGTTCCTCGCCGGTGACCTTGATGCCGCTCACCGACAGGCGAACGATGGCATTTTCACCCATGCTGCCGATCGGCAGGCTGCCACGCCACGCCGGGATCGCCGTTCCGCGGTAAAAGGCGAGGTTCGACGGGGCGATCCGCGGCGTCCACCAGCGCGTCGGCAGCCGGAAGCGCGGTTTGGTGTCATGG
>JBBQWE010000111.1:0-8101 GCA_038210855.1 Sphingomonadales bacterium
CTTCGACACCGATCCAGCCGCTGACCAGCTTGCCGGTTGCTGATGCTTGCAGGACGGCGCGCACCATTTTCGACGGGATGGCAAAGCCGATGCCGTTCGACCCGCCGTCGCGCGAATAGATCGCCGTGTTGATGCCGAGCAGGCGGCCCTGCGCATCGAGCAGCGCGCCGCCGCTGTTGCCCGGGTTGATCGCGGCATCGGTCTGGATGAAGAACTGCCAGTCGGACACCCCGATGCCGGTGCGCGCGATTGCCGAAACGATGCCGGTCGTCACCGTCTGGCCTACGCCGAACGGATTGCCGATCGCCACCGCGACATCGCCGACTTCGGCGCGGTCGCTGTCACCCATGCGGATCACCGGCAGCTTCGCGCCCCGGGTATCGACGCGCAGCAGCGCCAGATCGAGCCGGGCATCGGAAAACACCAGCCTGGCCGGAAATTCGCGCCGGTCCGACAGCGCGACAAGGATCTGGTCCGCCCCCTGCACGACATGGTTGTTGGTGACGATCAGGCCGTCGCCGCCGACGATGACTCCCGATCCCAGCGATTGCTGGACGCGCGGCTGCACCGGGCCTTGCCCGAAGAACTGCTGGAAAAACGGGTTCATCGCCGCGCGCCGCTCGACGCGGGCGGTATAGACATTGACCACGGCCGGCGCCGCCGCCTTGACGATCGGCGCAAACGAGAACGCCACCTGCCCGGCGGCACCGGGCACCACCCGCGCCATCGGCGTCGTGTCGACCGGCGGGATCTGCGCCGCCACCGATCCGGCGCCCAGACCGCCATTGTCGCCGCCGATACCGATGGCGAGCGCCGCGCCGGCGATGGCGCCGATGCCGATGCCGCCCCAGAGTTTCATGCCGGTGAACATGCGCGGATCCTTGCCTGTCGACTGCCCATATCGCCGGGCGTCATCGTCTTTGGGAACCGCCATAACCCACCTCGTCGTGAAGCCGGAATGAACATGCAGGGACGCGAACCATGAAACTCTGGCATTGCCGGGACGCCCGCAGCTTCCGCGCCCTGTGGACCCTCGAGGAATTGGGGTTGCCGTACGAACTGGTCAACCTGCCGTTTCCGCCGCGCTGGCGGCAGCCCGATTATCTCGCCGTCAATCCGCTCGGCACCATCCCGTTTCTGGAGGATGGTGCGACCCGGATGACCGAATCAGCAGCGATCTGCCAGTATCTGGCGGTGCGCCATGGTGCCGGGCCCGGTCTTGCGGTGGCGCCCGACGAGGCCGATTACGGCGCCTGGCTCAACTGGCTGCACCATGGCGAAGCGACCCTGACGTTTCCGCAGACGCTGGTGTTCCGCTATGCCGTGCTGGAGCCGCCTGAAAAGCGCCAGCCGCAGGTGGCGGCCGATTACAAGCGCTGGTTCCTCGCCCGCACCGCGCTTGCCGAAAGCACGCTGGCCGACGGCCGCGACTGGCTATGCGCCGGGCGCTTCACCGTCGCCGACATCTCGGTGGCCTATGCCTTTCTGTTCGCCGAAACGCTCGGCCATCTCGGTGCTGTCGGGCCGAACTGCCGGGCATTCTGGGATCGCTGTCAGACCCGGGAGGGATTCCGGCGCGCCAAGGCGGCGCAAGGCTGACAGCCCCGGTAGTAACAGCCCCTTACATCGCTTCGACGGACACCACTTCCTCGATCCGCAGCGGCCGATAGAGGTGCGGAAACAGCACGCCGCCGCGCGCCGGTTCCCAGCGCAGCGCTTCGCCCAGCCTATCGGCATCGAGAGTCAGCGCCACCAGCCCGGCCTCGCCGGCGAAATATTTCGCCGCTGTCGCCGCCACTTCGGCGGGGGCCGAGATGTGGATATAGCCATCGCGCAGATCGTCGGGCGAGCCGGCGAACAGTCCGCTCGCCTCGAACGCCGCCCATTCGGCAGCGCGCAGCAACTTGACGATCGGCGATTTCACGATGGGCGATTTGACGATGGGCGATCGTGGCGGGTTCACTTCGCCACCCGCACCGGCACCGGCACATTGCACAGATCGACCGCCCCGGCCGCGCGAACGAAGAAACCGGTCCGGTTGGCGCGCGCCGACTTGTAGGCAGCGAACGCCGGCGAAGCGGTGTCCATCACCTGATAACGCGGCGCGTCCGCGACCGTGCTCGCCAGCCGGGCGCGCAGCAGTTTCGTCTGTTCCTGCGGGGTCTTGTAGAAACCCAGCGCCTCGCTGCCACGCGGCAGCGCCGTATGCGCCTCGATCCCGGCGATGACCCGGCCGACAACGGCGGTGTTGCGATCGAGATGGCGCGGCGCATGGCCGTTGACGGCATAGAGTTCGGCGCCATCGCCGGTATCTGGCGGCATGTCGTGGCCAACCCCGACCATGGCGTGGCAATGCGCCAGCCAGGCCCGCCCGGCCTTGCGGTCCTGCGCCACCGGCCAGCCGTTCCAGAAGCCTGCTTCGGCATAGGCATCGCGATAGCCCAGCGGGGTGATCGCCAGGCCCCGCGCCGGCCGGTCGAATTCCTCCGGCAGACGCGTCGGCCGAACCCGCTGCGGGCGAACATCGGGCGGCAGGCCGACCGCGCTTGCAGCACCTTCGGGCCGGCCGGCCCATTGAATGACGTAATTTTCCTGCACCCGGCTGATGCCGCCGCCATCGAAGCGCCCGGCCGCGACCAGCGCCTTGATCGCCGCGACATGCGCGGGCGCGAAATCGGGCGCCAGTTCCACCGCCATGATGCCGACGGCCGTTTCGAACAGCATGAGATTGGCGGGATCGACCGCGCGCCAGGCCGATTCCGGCGCCGCAGTGACGATTTCGGATGGCTGCGGCGGCGGCGCGGCAGCGGTTGCGAGCAGGGCGGCAAGGATCGAGATCATGGCGCCGAGACTGGCACGGTCAGCCGCGCGCCGCCAGCCCGAGTTGCCGCAGCCGCCAGACGAGTTGGTCGAACCGGTCCTGCCCGAAGAAGGGCTCGCCGTTTACCGCCATCAGCGGCACGCCATAATGGCCGGCCGCCGTCTGCGCAGCCTGGTTGGCCTCGACGCGGCCGCGATAGCCGTCGGGATCGGCAGCGATGGCGGCATCCATTTCGGCAAGATCGAGCCCGGCGCGCGCCGCGGCTGCCGCCAGATGGTCGCTCTCGTGCCAGTTCCGGGTCTTGCCGTTCCAGATCAGCGTCGACACTTCGCTGATGAATTGAAGACCGCGCCCGCGCAGCGCCGCCTCGATGCCGAGGTGGCTGAGGCGATGGATGTGCGGCTGTTCCTTGGGATAAAGCCGCGTTGCCGGGTCCATGGTGACCGGATCGGGGCTCGGCCAGGCGTAATCGAGGCCGAGGAACTGCGCCGTGCGCTGCGTGTCCTTGAGCAGATACACGATCCACAACGGATCGACGCTGGTGAAGAAATCCGCTTTGCGCACCGCAATCGGGTAGACGATGCGCACATTGCAGACGACATCATGGCTGCGCACCAGATCGACCAGCCGCGGCGTGACCAGATAGCTGTACGGCGACCGGAACGACCAGAAAACGTCGAATTCCAGGCTCATCCGAACGCCACCAGGCCCGGCGCGGTGCGGATGTTGAGCTGGCCGGCAAGGCCCGCCAAGCGGTGGATTTCGATGCCGCGATAGTCGGGCAGTGCCACCATTTCGAGCATCGCCGCCGGCCGCGGGTACCAGGCGAGGGCCACCATGTCCCACAAATCCTCGACCTGGCCAAGGATGATGCCGGTGACCGGGCCCGAAAACAGCGGCCGGCCGCCGACGAGTTCGAGGCAGCGCATCACCGCCGCGCCATAGCGCAGATAGGCCTCCATGCCGCTCAGATGGGCGTCGCTGCCGTCGGGATATTCGGCGCGTTCGCGAAACTTGAGCAGATTGACCATGACCATCGGGCCGTCGTCGCCGGCAAAGAACGCCTGCGCCTGATCGGGGTCGGGCATCACGGCATTGGTGACGAGCATGGCGGGCTTCCTTCAGGCGGCGATGAAATCGATGATCAGGCGGGTAAGCAGCGCCGGGCTGTCCTCCTGCAGGAAATGCCCGCCGGGAACGATGCAGTGCGGCTGGCCGGTGGCCCCGGGAATGCGCACCTTGATCACCGTTTCGCCGCCCTTGGTGACCGGATCATTGTCCGAAAAACAGGTCAGAACCGGCTTTTCAAAGGCCTCCAGCACCGCCCAGGCAGCGATATTTTCGGCAACCGACGCGTGTTCGGCGGTTACCGGCACCAGCATCGGGAACTGGCGAGCGCCTTCCTTGAAGCTTTCGTCGGGAAAAGGTGCGTCATAGGCAGCGATTTCGGCGGCCGAAAGCTCGCGCGACGTCCCCATGTTGACGATCATGCCAGCCGGGAAGTTGGGAATCGTCTGGCTGATCTGCAGCCATTGGTCGAAACCGGGCGAAGAACCGGTGCCGATGGGCAGCCCGGTGTTGGCAATCACCAGCCGCGCGAAGCGATCGGGGTGGAGTGCCACCAGCCGCAGCCCGATCAGGCCGCCCCAATCCTGGCAAAACAGCGTGATGTCGCGCAGATCGAGACCCGAAAGCCAGTCCGACATCCACTGGACATGGCATTCATAAGTGTAATCGCTGCGCTGCGCCGGCTTGTCCGACCGTCCAAAGCCGATCAGATCGGGGGCGATGACACGGTGGCCGGCAGCCGTCAGCGGCCCGACGAAGTTGCGGTAGAGGTAGCTCCAGCTCGGCTCGCCATGCATCAGCAGCACCGGCGCTGCGTCGGCCGGGCCTTCGTCGATGCGGTGGATTCGCAGCGCCGCGCCCGTATCGGCATCGATCACCTCGCTGTAATGCGGTGCGAAGTCATAGCCTTGCAGGCCAGTGAAACGATCGTCCGGCGTGCGCAGCACCTGCATCTGGTCGGCTCCTGTTTATTGGCATCCAAAGTGCCAAAACTGCCGCCTGTCGTCAACGGGCGCCGTTGTCGGCGATCGCGCCGGCCATCCGCCGGCCGGCGCGCCAGAAGAAGAACGCCGGCGCCAACCCCGCCCAGGCGGCGATGAACAGCACCCAGCGCACGCTTTCGGTGCCCGCCATCGGCTTGAAAGCATCCGAAAGCAGCCCGAACAGCAGCGGGCCCAGCCCCAGACCGATGAAATTCTGCGCAAACAGCATCACCGCACTGGCCATGGCGCGCGATTCCCGGGGCACCATCAGCTGCGCGGCGGCATAGGCCGGGCCATAATACATGGAATTCAAAAGCGTCGGCAGCACCAGCAGGCCGATCGCCAGCCGCCAGTCATCGGCGAGGTAGCCGGCGAACAGGATCGGCGCCGCCACCGCCATGCCGATCGCCGGCGCCGTCACCATGTGGCGATGGCCGAAGCGATCGCCGAGCCAGCCGCCGATCCACGTCCCGGCGATGCCGGCTGCCCCCAGGATGCCGCCGACATAAAGGCCCGCCTGCCCCGGCGTCAGGCCATGGGTGCGCTGGAAATAGCTCAGCGCCCATTGCCCCTTGCCATAGGACAGGAAGGCGACCAGCGCGGCGGCCGTTACCAGCAGGACATAGCAGCGGTTCGACGCCAGGCCGGCAAGCGCCGCCCGCAGCGACGGCGGCGGCGGCGGTGCCACCAGCAGCGCCGCTCGCGACGACCGCGGATCGCGCAGCACTGCCCACAGGAACACCGCCATCAGCAGCCCCGGCACGCCGACGACGAAAAACGCCTGGCGCCAGCCGAAGGCATCGGCAAGCTGGCCACCGATGATGGTGCCGAGCAGCGACCCGATCGGAATGCCGAGCCCGTAGAAGGCGATCGCTCGCCCCCGCCGCTCGGCCGCGACACTGTCGCCGATCAGCGAATGCGCCGATGGCGTGCACCCCGCCTCGCCGACCCCCACCCCGACCCGGCACAGCAGCAGTTGCACGAAGCTGCCCGCCATGCCGCACAGCGCCGTCATCCCCGACCATAGCGCCAGCGAAACAGTGATGATTCCGACCCGGTTGGTCGCCGGCTTGTCGACATGGCGAGCGATCGGAATGCCGAGAATGGCGTAGAAAGCGGCAAAGGCGAACCCGCCGAGCAGGCCCAATTGCCAATCGGCGAGCTGCAGATCCTTTCGGATCGGTTCGGCGAGAATGGTGACGATCTGGCGATCGAGGAAATTCAGGATGTAGACGATCAGCAGCGTCCACAGCAGCAGGCGTTCGGATTGCCGGCGCGGCGGCGCGACATCAGCAGGAACACTCGCCATTGCTTCTCCCCACAGCTTTCCCAGCCGATTTTTCGGTCATGTGAGAGGGTGACGACCGGCCACGGCGATGGCAAGTCGGCTGCGCCAGGCGGCATCGGCGCCTGCCGGCTTTGAGAGGGTATATGAGCGAGTTCGTGGTGCGGGAAACCATCGGCAAGGTCGCGATCCTGCGCCTTTCCGCGCCGGAAACCATGAACGCAATCGGCACGCTGGCAGAATGCGACGCGCTGGTGGCGGCGATCGCCGCGCTCGACGCCGATCCCGGCATTTCGGCGTTCATCCTGACCGGCAGCGGCGCCGCCTTCTGCGCCGGCGGCAATCTGAAGGCGATGCAGGATCGCACCGGCATCGGCCCGCAGGCGACCCCCGACGCTCCCCGCGCCAACTACCGCCGCGGCGTGCAGCGCATCACCGAAGCGATGCTCGCCACCGAAGTGCCGGGAATCGCTGCCATCAACGGCCACGCCATCGGCCTGGGGCTCGATCTTGCCTGCCTGTGCGACATGCGCATTGCCGCCGCGAGCGCCAAATTCGCAGCCAGCTTCATCAAGGTCGGCCTCGTCCCCGGCGACGGCGGCGCCTGGACGCTGCAGCAGATCGTCGGCTACCCGATGGCCGCCGAACTGTTCCTGACCGGTGATCGCTTCGACGCAGCGCGCGCGCTCTCGATCGGCCTCGTCGGCAGCGTCGTCCCCGATGCCGAACTGATGGACGCAGCGCTGGCCCTGGCGACGCGCGTCGCCGCCAATCCCGCCCGCGCCCTGCGCCTGACCAAGCGCCTGCTGCGCGAAGCCCAGTCGCTGCGCATGGCCGAAGTGCTGCAACTCTCCGCCGCCTTCCAGGCCCTGGCCCACGAAACCTCGGACCATGCCGAAGCCGTGGCAGCGTTCCTCGAAAAGCGCCCGGCGGTGTTCACCGGGGGGTGAATGAGGGAAAGGGGCTTCCCGCGGCTGGGGCCGTGGGCCCCAGACCTCATTTTGTCGGTGGCGGCACCAACCAAAGTGCGCTGCGCGGCTTGACCATCGAGCACCGCTGTGCATTATAAGTTACATGTTCGAAGTCAGACGAACGAGGGAATTTATCGCCTGGCTCACGGACCTGCGGGACGTTCAGGCCCGTGCCCGGATCGCAAAGCGCCTCGATCGGCTTGCCGATGGCAATCTCGGCGATGCCAAATCGGTCGGCGGTGGCGTCAGCGAACTGCGCTTTGCGTTCGGTCCTGGCTGTCAGGTGTATTTCGCGATCCGGGATCGTATCGTCGTGATCCTGCTCTGCGGCGGCGACAAGCGGAGTCAGGCGCGCGACATCGAACGCGCCATCGAAATGGCGGAGGAGCTTTGACAATGGCAATCGAAACCCGGCCCTGGGACGCTGCGGACGCGCTGGCCACGCCCGCAGACATCGCTGCCCATCTCGATGCCTATCTGGAAGACGGCACGCCCGAGGAATTGCTGCGCGCGCTCAATACCATCGCCCGCTCACGCGGCATGTCCGAGCTGGCCCGCCAGACCGGAGTCAGCCGCGAAGCGCTCTATCGCGCCTTCAGCGACAACGGCAACCCGACGCTCGACACGCTGCTGCGAGTCCTGAAAGCCCTGGGTGTCAGGCTCGCAATCGCTGCATGACGAAGCCCACCGATAGCGGCATCTGGGCGGTGATGCCGTATTTGGAGGAAAATAGGCCCATGATAGCCGGGGCGGTCACTTAGAGCGGGATGACATTTTGCTGACTCGGCGGGGATTCCCACGGGCCTGATTTTCTGTTTCAAGCTTTGCGCTTGAATTGGAGGCCAGCGAAGCATGGCGAGGCCTTTATCGACGGATTTGCGCGAGCGGCTGGTATTGGCGGTTGATCGCGAGGGGATATCGGCGCGGGCTGCGGCGGCGCGCTTTGGTGTGTCGGTGAGCAGCGCCATTGTGT
>JBBQWE010000112.1:0-8093 GCA_038210855.1 Sphingomonadales bacterium
CCGGTGCTGATGGTGCCGGCGATGAACGTGCGGATGTGGCAGCATTCCGCGACGCAGCGCAACGTCAGGGCGCTGCGCAGCGACGGGGTCACGTTGCTCGATCCCGACGTGGGCCAGATGGCTTGCGGCGAATTCGGCCCAGGCCGGCTGCCGACGACCGATGCGATTGTTACGGCTGTACAGGCCCTTCTTCCCCCCGCCAGCGGGCGGGGAGCACTCGCCGGCCGCCGCGCGATCGTCACTGCGGGTCCCACCCACGAAGCCATCGACCCCGTTCGCTTCATCGCCAACCGCAGTTCCGGCAAACAGGGTTTCGCCATCGCCGCTGCGCTTGCTGCCGCCGGCGCCGCTGTCACCCTCATTGCCGGCCCGGTGGCGCTGGCGACACCCGCCGGCGCCCGCCGCGTCGACGTCACATCGGCGCTGGAGATGGCGGCAGCGGTCGAAGCCGCTCTGCCAGCCGACATCGCGGTGATGGTCGCCGCTGTCGCCGACTGGCGGGTGGAAGCATCGCCGGCCAAGATCAAGAAGGGCGGCAACGGCCCGCCGGCGCTGGCGCTGGTCGAAAACCCCGACATTCTCGCCGCCATCGGCCATCATTCGAACCGGCCGCGGCTGGTGATCGGATTTGCTGCCGAAACCGACGACCTGATCGCCAATGCCACTGCCAAGCGGCTGCGCAAGGGTGCCGACTGGATCATCGCCAACGACGTTACGGACGGCGTGTTCGGCAGCGATGCCAACCATGTCCATTGCCTGACCGCCGCCGGCAGCGAGGATTGGGGCCCGGCACCGAAAGACGCCATCGCCGGCCGGCTGGTCGCAGCGATCGCGGCGGCGCTGGCATGACCGCGATTCGCCTGCCGATCACCGTGCTGCCGCATGGCCAAGGCCTGCCGCTGCCGGCCTATGCCACCGACGGCGCTGCCGGCATGGACGTCGTTGCCGCCGTCACCGAACCGCTGGCGCTGCAGCCGGGCGAGCGTTTCGCCGTGCCGACCGGGCTTGCGATGGCTATCCCGCCGGGTTTCGAAATCCAGGTGCGGCCGCGATCCGGGCTGGCGGCCAAGCACGGCATCACCGTCGCCAACGCGCCGGGCACCATCGACAGCGATTATCGCGGCGAATTGCGCGTGCTGATCGTCAACCTGGGGGCCGAAGCCTTCACCATCGAACGCGGCATGCGCATCGCGCAGCTGGTGCCCGCCGCCGTCATCCGCGCCGAACCGATGGTCGTCGACAGCCTCGACGAGACGGCGCGCGGGTCCGGCGGCTTCGGATCGACCGGCTTCGGCACACCGGCACCGGGCGCTCGATGAGCCTCGGCGACGACGAACTCGATCGCTACGCCCGCCACCTCGTGCTGCCCGAAATCGGCGGTCGCGGCCAGGCGGCGATCCGCGCGGCGCGCGTCGTCATGGTCGGCGCCGGCGGGCTGGGGGCGCCGTGCCTGCTGTATCTTGCTGCCGCCGGCATCGGCAGCCTGACCATCATCGACGATGATACGGTGGCGCTTTCGAACCTGCAGCGCCAAATCCTGTTCACCACCGCCGACGCCGGCGCGGCCAAGGCCGCCACTGCTGCCGCTCACCTCGCCGCGCTCAACCCGCACGTCGCGGTCACCGCCCGGCCGGAACGACTGACCGCCGCCAATGCCGTGGCCCTGCTCGACGGCCACGACGTGAGCGCCGATGGGTCGGACAGTTTCGCCACCCGCCTCGCCGTCGCCGATGCGGCGCTGGCGCTGCGCCTCCCGCTGGTTTCGGGCGCCGTCGGGCGGTTCGATGGCCAGCTCGCCACGTTCATCGGCCATGATCCGGCGCTGCCCTGCTATCGCTGCCTTGTCGGTGCCGCCACGGACCGGGCGGCGACCAGCTGCGCCGAAGCCGGCGTGCTCGGCGCGCTCACCGGCGTCATCGGCGCGCTGATGGCGCTGGAAGTGCTGCGGCTGGTCGCCGATTTCGGCGAGCCGCTGGCCGGGCACCTGCTGCTGTACGACGCACTTTCGGCGCGGATGCGAACCGTGCGGCTGGCCAAGGATCCCGCCTGCCCGGCCTGCTCGCCCGCTGCCGCCGCACTGCATTCATCCTCCAGCCATGGAAGCTGGTGTTGAGCGCCCCCGTGTTCCTGCCCCGCGCCTTCGTTACCGCACCATGCGCGTGATCGGCGCCACCTTCCGGGTCCTGCTCGTCGCGGCCCTGGTGGCGGCGCTGTCGCTGGCTGTCGGCGTCGCCATCGCCTGGGGTCAGTTGCCGAGTTTCGACGAGATGATGCGGTCGCCCAACGGCCAGTCGGTCGAAATCCGCGCTGCCGACAACAGCGTGCTGGTCTCGATCGGGCCAAGCTATGGCCAATGGGTGCCCTTTGCCCGCATTCCCAAGACGATGACGGCGGCGATGATCGCGGTCGAGGACCGGCGCTTCTGGTATCACCCCGGCGTCGATCCGATCGGCATCGCCCGCGCCGCCGTCGTCAATTTCAAGGCTGGTCGCAATGTCCAGGGCGCGTCGACGATCACCCAGCACTTGGCGCGCAACGTCTTCCTGACATCGAACAAGACCTTCGCGCGCAAGGGCCGCGAACTGATGCTCGCGCTCGCCCTCGAACGCCGCTTTACCAAGGAAGCGCTGCTGGAGCTGTACCTCAACCGCGTCTATTTCGGCGGCGGCGCCTATGGCATCGATGCTGCCTCGCGCAAGTTCTTCGGCCACAGCGCCGACCGGTTGAGCCTGGAGGAAGCCGCGATCATCGCCGGCCTCGTCAAGGCGCCGTCGCGCTACGCCCCGTCCGCCGATGCCGAGGCAGCGCGGCGCCGCGCCGCCACCGTCATCGGCACCATGGTCGCATCGGGGGCCGTCACGCCCGGCGAAGCGGCCGCCGCCGATGTCGCCAGTGTCCGCTTCGCCCCGCGCGAACAAACCAGCGGCGTGCGCTATTTCACCGATTGGGTACTTTCCGAAGTCGAAACGCTGACCGATGAAAGCGTCGAACCGCTGCAGGTGGTGACGACGCTCGATCCGGCCGGGCAGCGCACTGCCGAAGCCGCCATCGCCGCCGAAACGCCCAAGGGTGCCCAGGGCGCGCTGGTCGCCATCGCGCGCGACGGCGCCGTGAAAGCCATGGTCGGCGGCCGCGATTATGTGAAAACCAGCTACAACCGCGCCGTTGCCGCCCGCCGCCAGCCGGGTTCGGCGTTCAAGTTCTTCGTCTATGCAACCGCGCTCGAATCGGGCGTTACTCCCGACGATATCGTCGAGGACCGGCCGATCACCATCGGCAAATGGAGCCCGCGCAACGACAACCGCCGCCATATCGGCCCGGTCACCGTTCGCAATGCCTTCGCGCTGTCGATCAACACCGTCGCCGTCGACCTTGCGGCGCGCGTCGGCTTCGATACCGTCGCCGAAACGGCGCGGCGCTTCGGCATCACCACGCCCATCGATCGCCAGCCGGCGATGGCACTCGGCACGTCGGACGTGACCTTGCTCGAAATGGCCAGTGCCTATGCCATCGTCGCCAATGGCGGCAGCGAAGCCCTGCCCTATGCCATCAGCCGCATCGTCACTGGATCGGGCAAGATACTTTATGATCGCGAACCGTCGCCGCCACGCGTGGTCGTCGCGCCGTTCGTGGCGCAGCGGATGACCGATCTGATGAAGGCCGCGGTCGAAACCGGAACCGGCCGCGCCGCGCAGATCGGCCGGCCGCTCGCCGGCAAGACCGGCACGACATCTTCGAACAAGGATGGCTGGTTCATCGGCTTCACCAGCGGCGTGACGACCGGGGTGTGGATGGGCCGCGACGATGCTCGGGCGGTGCCGGGCCTGGCGGGTGGCCGCGCCCCGGCCCGCGCCTTTGCCGCCTATATGGCGCGCGCCGTCGGTGGCACGCCGCCCGAACCGCTCGACACCGAAGTCGATCCCGGGATCGATTTCGTGGAGCCCGACAACGCCGCCTATGGCATCGACCCCGGCACCGGCCAGCCACTCGATCCCTATGGCCAGCCGATCGAAGGCGACACCCAGCAACCGCCGCCGGAACCCTATGACGATGCCCGGATCGACAGCGACTGGCTCGACCGCACGCTTGACGAAGTGCCGCGATAGCTCGCGCCGGCGGCGGCGCTATTCCTCGTCGAGCAGTGGCAGTTGCACCGCCGCCGCGGCAGGCGCAGCCAGCCCGAGGTGACGCCACGCCGCCGGATTGAGCATCCGGCCGCGCGCTGTCCGTGCCACCAGCCCCTGCTGGATCAGGAAGGGCTCGACGACTTCCTCCAGCGTGTCGCGCGCTTCGCTCAGCCCGGCCGCCAGCGTTTCGATCCCCACCGGCCCGCCGCGATAGATCTCGGCGATCATCATCAGATAGCGCCGGTCCATTGCATCGAGGCCGAGGCCATCGACTTCCAGCCGGTTGAGCGCCGCATCGGCTCGCCTCGCATCGACCTTGGCGGCGCCGGCAGCCGAAGCGAAATCGCGCACCCGGCGCAGCAGCCGCCCGGCGATGCGCGGCGTGCCCCGCGCCCGCCCGGCAATCTCGCGAGCGCCGTCGGACGTGAGGTCGAGCGCCAGCAGCCGCGCTGCCCGCGCGACGACGCGTTCCAGCTCGTCGACGGAGTAGAATTGCAGGCGCAGCGGAATGCCGAAGCGGTCGCGCAGCGGCGTCGTCAGCAGCCCGGCGCGCGTGGTGGCGCCAACCAGGGTGAACGCCGGCAAGTCGATGCGCACCGACCGCGCCGATGGCCCTTCGCCGATCATGATATCGAGAACGCGGTCCTCCATCGCCGGATAGAGGATTTCCTCCACCGCCGGCGCGAGGCGATGGATCTCGTCGATGAACAACACGTCATGGGGTTCGAGGTTGGTCAGCAGCGCCGCAAGGTCGCCGGCACGGGCAATCACCGGGCCCGAAGTCGCCCGGAAGCCGACGCCGAGCTCGCGCGCCACGATCTGCGCCAGCGTCGTCTTGCCGAGCCCGGGCGGCCCGTGCAGCAGGACGTGATCGAGCGGTTCGCCGCGCCCGCGCGCCGCAGCGACGAACACCGACAGATTGGCGCGCAAGCCCTCCTGCCCGATGAACTCGTCGAGGCTTTTCGGACGCAATGCCGTATCGATATCGTCGGGCTTGCGGTTCGCAGAGATTGCGCGATCACTCGACTGAAAAGTCACGACTTCATGAAATCAGTAAAGTCGCTCCAATGTTCAACCTTGAACGCTCGAATGTCTCGGACACAAACAGGGAACCACGGCAATGCCTTGAGCGCGCTCATCGCTAACGTGACATTGACCAGACTATCGCTGTTTGAGACATAAACACTGCCTTGGACTCTCCGAAATTCATGCCGATTGAGGACAGCTCCAATCTCTGCACATGCCTGGGAAAGACCTCGCGGATGACTTTCTTTTGTGACGTTCCAAAGCAAATCAAAGCCGATCGCAAACATTACGCTTCCTGCGGATCGGCCAAAACTGCGGCGACTGGATAGTCGAGTTGCTCATCGGACTCGATCACTCGAATGCGAACCTCGCGCACTTCGCCCTTTTGATTGCTTGCAGGGCCAACAACCTCGTACGGTGGACCTTCAGGTCCAAGGCGCCGAATCGATCCGACCAGTCGCTTCAGGTCATCCACAGTCACGGCCCTTTGCAAAGTCAGCGCGCGGCGAGACCATACCAAGTTTGCAGCCGCTGCGCCATGCATGCGGGCCGCTATCGCACGCTCTTCTTCAGCGCGACCCGGATCAGGTCGCCGACCGCCGCGCCGTCGCCGAGTTCGGCCTGGGCTTCGGCAACCGCCCGGCTGGCGTCCATCGGGCGGAAGCCCAGCCCGGCGAGCGCCGACAGCGCATCGGCCACCGCCGATCGCCCGCCCGCCACCGGCAGCGGCGCCGACACGCCCAGTGCGACCGCACCGAACTTGCCCTTCAATTCGTTGGCGATGCGCGCCGCCAGCTTGGGCCCGACGCCGTTGGCCCGGGCGATGCTGGCGGTGTCCGCCGCGGCGATGGCGTGCGCCAGCTCGTCGGGCCCCAGCACCGACAGGATCGCCAGCGCCACCCGGCCGCCGACGCCCTGCACCGTCGTCAGCAGCCGGAAAGAGTCACGTTCCGCCTCGCCGAGAAAGCCGTACAGCTGGATGGCGTCCTCGCGCACCTGCGTTTCGACATGCAGCGCCACCGCGCCGCCGATCGGCCCCAGCCGATCGAGCGTGCGCGCCGAAGCGCTGACCAGATAGCCGACGCCGCCGACATCGATGACACAGGCATCGGCGCTGGCGCTGTCGAGCAGGCCCTTCAGACGGGCGATCATCGACGGGCCATCATACCAGCCCCCGGGCCCGGCTGGCGCCGAGATGGGCATGGGCGATCGCCACCGCCAGCGCGTCGGCGGCATCGCTGCCGGTCACCTTCACGCCGGGCAGCAGCCGTTCGACCATGGCATGCACCTGGGCCTTGTCGGCACTGCCGACGCCGACGACGGCCTTCTTCACCAGCCGGGTGGCATATTCGGCCACCGGCAGCCCGGCTCGCGCCGCCGCCAGCAGCACGACGCCGCGCGCCTGGCCGAGCTTCAGGGTCGATTGCGGATTGGCGTTGACGAACACTTCCTCGACTGCGGCGGCTTGCGCGCCATGCTGGGTGATCACCGTCATCAGCCCCTCGTACAATGCCAGCAACCGATCGGCGAGCGGCGCTGCGGCAGCTGTTTTCACGACCCCATGGCCGATATGGCCGAGCCGGTTGCCGCTCGCTGCGATCACCCCCCAGCCGGTCGCCGCCAGCCCGGGATCGAGACCGAGGATGATCAACGCTTTCTCACGCGGTCGCGGTCACTTGATCGAGCCCAGCGTCACGAATGTCTCGCTGCGCAGCCGCCAGCCCTGCGGCGTCGGCACCCAGACGGCGAGATATTCGCCGCGCAGCCGGCCGGTGATGCTGCCGCCCGACCACGTCCCGCGTTCCATGGCGCGAACCGCCGGTTCGGCGATGGTGACGACGTCGGGCGTGCGGACAAAGCCGACGAACCCCGTCGTGCGAAAGGCGCGGGCGAAATATTCGGCCATGGCGTCGGCGCTCTCGATCCGCTCCCCGCCCGAACCGGCGATCCCGAGATAATCGTCACCAAGCACCCGGCGGATACCATCCACATCGCGCGCCGCGACCGCCGCATTGTAGGCGGCACGCGCCGCGCGGATGTCCTGCACCGGATCCGCGAGCGCGGGACTTGCCAGAACCATCGCCACCCCCGCGAGGAACGCCTTCACAGCCGTTCCAAGATCTCGTCGGAAACTTCGTAATTGCCCCACACCGTCTGGACGTCGTCATCGTCCTCCAGCGCGTCGATCAACCGGATCAGCTGCCCGGCGTCGGCCTCGCCGACTTCGACCATCGTTCCCGGCTTCCACGCCAGCCTGATGCCTTCGGCTTCGCCCAGCGTCGCTTCCAGCGCCTTGGCGCATTCGTGCAGGGCGTCGATCTGAGTCCAGATCTCATGACCGTCGTCGGTGGACGTCACATCGTCGGCGCCGGCTTCGAGCGCGGCTTCGAAGACCTTGTCGGCACTGCCCTTGGCGGCCGGATAGACGATCAGCCCCAGTCGTTCGAAACCATGGCTGACCGATCCCGAAGCACCCAGATTGCCGCCGTTCTTGGCAACCGCAGTGCGGACATTGGTGGCGGTGCGGTTGCGATTGTCGGTCAACGTTTCGATGATCAGGCTAACTCCGCCCGGGCCGAAGCCTTCATAGCGGACTTCCTCGTAATTCTCGCCGTCGCCGCCTTCCGCCTTCTTGATCGATCGTTCGATATTGTCCTTGGGCATCCCGCCGGCGCGTGCGGCGAGAATGGCGGCGCGCAGCCGGGCGTTCATCGCCGGATCGGGCAGGCCCATCTTGGCAGCGACGGTGATTTCGCGCGACAGCTTGGAAAAGGCCGCGGCGCGGCGTTTGTCCTGCGCACCCTTGCGGTGCATGATGTTCTTGAATTTGGAATGGCCAGCCATGCGCCAGCCTCTAGGCCAGCCGACCGCTGCCGCGCAAGAAAATGCCCGCGCGACGGCTCAGGACAACCGGACCGCCGTGCCGTTCACCACCACCAT
>JBBQWE010000113.1:0-8051 GCA_038210855.1 Sphingomonadales bacterium
CGCCGGCGCGCGGGCCGGCGGCGGGGCCGGGGGGGGGGCCGGGGGGGGGGGAATGGGGCCTGCAATGGGGGCCTCGGGGGGCGGGGCCCGGGGCCCCCCGCCGCCGGAGGCCTCTTTTCTTCCCCTTACTTCACCACTTCCGCCTCGATCATCCCGACCGGCACGATCCCTGCCGCCATCACCCGCGACATCAGCCCGCGCCAATCGAAGTTCGCGGCTTCGCGTTGCGAGGCGGCGGCAATCAGGTGATCGAGCATATGCTTGCCGGTGATGTAGCTGGCGCCATAGCCGGGCTGGCGCAGGTAGAGCAGTTGTTCGAAGCCGACGAGCGGGCTGGCCGGGTCCGACCAGCCGCGCGGCGTCCAGCCGGCGTGGAAGCGCCCGGCTTCGGCCAGTGTCACGGTGTTGGCCTGGACGTCGAGGGAAGCGAGGCCGCGCGCGGCGCGGTTGGCGAGCATGATCCAGACCAGTTCGCGCCCATGGGGGATGTCGTCATAGGCGCCGGCGTGCAGGGCGATTTCCTCGAAGCCGGTGGCAAAGCCTTCGGAACGATCGGCAAAGCTGTTGAACGGCGGCGGCGTGGCGCGGATCGGATCGGGGTGCGGCGCTTGGCGATAGCGTTCGAGGTCGATCCAGTGGGTGAAATGCGCCAGCAGCGGCGTCGGGTCGCCGGCGTTGACATGGGCGAAGAAGTTGCGGCCTGCCGCCGGCACATGGTCGATGGCCTGCGCGGCGAGCGCGGTGGTTGCCCAGCCGGCATCGGGCAGCAGCCCGGCATCGGCCATGAAACGACTGAATTCCGCCTTGCGCGCCGTGACCAGCGCTGCAAAGGCTGCCGGATCGCGGTCCGGCAGCGGCGGCAGCGCGCGGTTGCGCACTTCTTCCAGCCGCAGCGAGGCGAGGCTGCGATCGAGTTCGCGCTGCAGCAACAGGCGTTGCGCCGCCCAGTCATGCGGCGATCGCGCGACATGCCGGGCATACCAGTCGTAATTCTCGCGCCCGACGCCCGACGGGCCCTGATGTTTCGGCGCTTGCGCGGTGACGAACGCTTCAAAATCCAGCGTCGCGACGCGCGCGGCAGCGATGGCGGCGCGCAGTTGCGGCGAAGCGCCGGCCATGTCGGCGGGCTTGCGCCCATCCACAGTGACCATCACCAGCCGGTTTTCGGCCAGCGCGGCGAGGGTTTCGGCCTGGCCGCGAAAGCTGGCGCTGCCATAGGCCCAAAGGTCGTGCGCGGTGCTGCCGGCAAGGGTGCCGCGGGCGGCCGCAAGATTGGCGGGTATCGCCGCCATCGCCGCCGTCAGCCGGCGCTGGTCGGCAGCGTTCAGCGGCCAGGAAAATTCGAACAGGTCGATGTTCGGGTGCGCCGACGGCCCTTCGTGGCGCGGCACGTCGCTGCGATCGGCAAAGACATTGGCGTAGAAACTCGGGTCGCGCGCCCAGGGCTGCAGCACGCGCAACTCGAAATCGAGGCCGTTCAACTCGCCCTCGACAAGTTGCCAGTCGTGGCGGTCGGCCAGCGGCCAGCCGGCGGGATCGACGGCGGCCAGCCGAGCCCGGAAATCGGCCAGCGCCCGGGTCCGCGCCGCGATCGCATCGGGGCCATGGGCGATGCGATAATCCCCGGCCGGCGGCAGCAGGAACGCCCGCCAGTCAGCGAACAGCTGCTCCAGCGCCGCGCGGCCGGCTGGCTGTGCCGTGGCGGGTTGCTGCGGCGGCGGTGTGGCGGCGCCGGGTGTCGATGCCAGCAGGGCCAGTGCCGCCGCGATGATGATGCGCATGCCTGCATTTCCTCCGGTCGCCATGGTTCGTGCCGGCGCGCATTCTCGCCGGTTCGGCCGCCGCGGCAATCGGCTTTCGCTGCCCGGGCCGCAAACAAATTCGCCGCGATCGACCGGCCCCAACCGTCGCGGCGTCGCCTCGGCCGTTCGGGCGGCGGCGATCGCAACGCAGCGACCGCACGTTCGTTAGCATGAAATGCAGAATTTCATGTTCGCCACCGGCATCGAGAACAGCAACCCGATGGTCGGCGGTCGCCGCGTCGATCAGATGGAATCCTGCGGCCACTACCGCCACTGGCGCGACGATTTCGCGGCGGTCGCGGAACTCGGCATCGAATTCCTGCGCTATGGCCCGCCGATCCACCTCACCTGGACGGCGCCGGGCCATTATGATTGGGAATTCGCCGATCTGACGTTCGCCGAACTGCACGGCCGCAACATGGTGCCGATCGTCGATCTTTGCCATTTCGGCGTTCCGGACTTCATCGGCGATTTCCAGAACCCGGATTTCCCCGCGCTTTTTGCCGATTATGCTGCCGCCTTCGCTTCGCGCTACGCCTGGGTGCAGCTCTATACGCCGATCAACGAGATGTTCATCTGCGCGATGTTCTCGGCCAAATACGGCTGGTGGAACGAAGCGATGACGAGCGATCGCGGTTTCGTCACGGCCCTGAAGCACATCGTCAAGGCGAACGTGCTGGCGATGAACGCCATCCTCGATGTCCGGCCCGATGCAATTTTCATCCAGTCGGAATCGAGCGAATATTTTCACGCCGAAGGCCCCGACGCCATCAAGCCGGCCGAAATCCTGAATGCGATGCGTTTCCTCAGCCTCGATCTGAACTATGGCAAGCGCATCGATACCGAAATGTACGAATATCTGCTCGATAACGGCATGACGCGAGAGGAATATCACTTCTTCCTGTCGATGCGGCTGAAACAATATTGCATCATGGGCAATGATTATTACCTGACCAACGAACACCGTGTCATGGCCGATGGCAGCAGCGGCGCCAGCGGCGAAGTGCTCGGCTATGATGGCCTGACCTGGCAATATTATGACCGCTATCGCCTGCCGGTGATGCACACCGAAACCAACCTCGCCGATTATGGCGACGGCCAGGCGTCGGTCGACTGGCTGTGGAAACAATGGGCCAGCGTGCTGCGCGTTCGCAACGATGGCATCCCGATCGTCGGTTTCACCTGGTATTCGCTCACCCACCAGATCGACTGGGATACCGCGCTCCGCGAGGACAATGGCCGGGTCAACCCGCTCGGCCTCTTCGATCTCGATCGCCGCATCACGCCCGTCGGCCGCGCCTACAAGCAGTTGATCGCCGATTGGGGAACCGTGCTGCCGACCCACAGCGTCTGCCTGGCGGTGCCGGTGGTGCGCCCGCAGGAATATCTTGAAAGCTGGGCGATCCGCCGCCGCGAGGCAGCTTCCGCCTTCCGACGCCGGCGGGAAGCGGTGAAATAGGCCGATTTTCTCCGATTGCGGCGCCGGGAGCACCTCGCCTCTCGCGCGCCCGCGCCCGCGGGTCTATAGAGTGGGCATGGCGCCGCCGTTCCTGCGCGGCCGAGGAACCGACTTGAGCGACGAAACCAACCAGGCGCCCGCCGATTACGATGCCGATTCGATCAAGGTGCTGCGCGGGCTCGATGCCGTTCGCAAACGGCCGGGCATGTACATCGGCGATACCGACGATGGTTCGGGCCTGCACCACATGGTCTTCGAAGTCAGCGACAACGCCATCGATGAATCGCTCGCCGGCTATTGCGACCTGATCCTGATCGTCCTCAACCCCGATGGCTCCGTCAGCGTCACCGACAACGGCCGCGGCATCCCCACCGGCATCCATACCGAAGAAGGCGTTTCGGCGGCCGAAGTCATCATGACCCAGCTGCACGCCGGCGGAAAGTTCGAAAACAGCGACGCCAATGCCTACAAGGTCTCGGGCGGCCTGCACGGGGTCGGCGTGTCGGTGGTCAACGCGCTCAGCGAATGGCTGGAACTGACCATCTGGCGCGACGGCCAGGAACATTGGATGCGTTTTCGCCACGGCGATGCCGAAGCACCGCTGAAGGTCGTCGGGCCCGCCCCCGAAGGCAAGCGCGGCACTCGCGTCACCTTCCTGCCCAGCCCTGCCACTTTCAAGATCATCGAATTCGATTTCGCCAAGCTCGAACATCGCTTCCGCGAGCTGGCGTTCCTCAATTCCGGCGTCCGCCTGCACCTGACCGACGCGCGCCACGCCGATCCGGCCACCGTGGCGCTTTATTATGAAGGCGGCATCGCGGCCTTCGTCCAATATCTCGACAAGTCGAAATCGGCGCTGATCGACAAGCCGGTGGCGATTTCGGGCCAGGCCGGCGATATCGGCATCGATGTCGCGCTGGAATGGAACGACAGCTATTACGAACAGGTTCTCGCCTTCACCAACAACATCCCGCAGCGCGATGGCGGCACCCATATGGCGGCGTTTCGGGCGGCGCTTACCCGCACGCTCAACAATTATGCCGAAAGCTCGGGCGCGCTGAAAAAGGAAAAGGTCAGCCTCACCGGCGACGACATGCGCGAAGGGCTGACCGCGATCGTTTCGGTGAAACTGCCCGACCCCAAGTTCAGCAGCCAGACCAAGGACAAGCTGGTCTCGTCGGAAGTCCGGCAACCACTTGAATCGCTGATCGCCGATCGCCTTGCCATCTGGCTGGAGGAAAACCCCGGTCCGGCGCGCACCATCATCGCCAAGATCATCGATGCTGCCGCCGCTCGTGAAGCCGCCAAGAAGGCGCGCGACCTGACCCGGCGCAAGGGCGCGCTCGACATCGCCTCGCTGCCCGGCAAGCTCGCCGACTGCCAGGAACGCGATCCGGCGAAGTCCGAACTTTTCCTTGTGGAAGGCGACAGCGCCGGCGGCAGCGCCAAGCAGGGCCGCAACCGCCAGTTCCAGGCGATCCTGCCCCTGCGCGGCAAGATCCTCAATGTCGAACGGGCGCGGTTCGACCGGATGCTCGGCAGCCGCGAGATCGGCACGATGATCCAGGCGCTCGGCACCGGCATCGGCCGCGACGAATTCAAGCTGGAAAAGCTCCGCTATCACAAGATCGTCATCATGACCGACGCCGATGTCGACGGCGCCCATATCCGCACCCTGCTGCTGACGTTCTTCTATCGCCAGATGCCGGAACTGATCCGAAACGGCCACCTCTTCATCGCCCAGCCACCGCTCTACAAGGTCAGCCGCGGCCGTTCCGAAGTCTATCTGAAGGACGATAGCGCCAAGGAAGACTATCTGATCGAAGCCGGCCTCGGCGGCCTCGCGCTCAGCGTCGCCGGCGCCCCGCGCGGTGCCGGCGAACTGCGCGGCCTCGTCGATCACGCCCGCCGCTTACGCGCCGTGATGAAGTTCGTGCCGCGCCGCTACCCCGCCGATGTCATCGAGGCACTGGCGCTGAACGGAGGCTTTGCACCGGCGATCGACAGCGCCACCGCGCGCGCTGCCGCCGCGGCCACTGCCGCGTGGCTGACCGCCGCCGAAGCCGATGGCGCGCGCTGGTTGGCCGAACCGGCCGCGCTCGGCGGCTATCTGCTGCGCCGCGACTGGCGCGGTGTCGCCGATCACCACATCATCGATGCCGGCTTCCTCGCGTCCCCCGAAGCGCCGCGGCTGCACAATGTCGCCACCGCCGAATCCGATGCCTATCGCGCCGAGCTGGCGCTGGGCAGCACCCGCGTCACCCGCCCGTCCGACCTGCTGCAGGCGGTGCTCGACGCCGGCGGCAAGGGCCTCGCCATCCAGCGCTACAAGGGCCTTGGCGAAATGAACGCCGAACAATTGTGGGAAACGACGCTCGATCCGGCGGCGCGCACGCTCCTGCGCGTCGACGCCGGCGAAGCCGACCTCGCCGACGAGATCTTCACCAAGCTGATGGGCGACGTCGTCGAACCCCGGCGGGCGTTCATCCAGGACAATGCACTGAACGTCGCCAATCTGGACGTGTGATCGGCCCCAGCCGCCATTCGTGACCTACCCTTGTGGCCACCGTTTCACGACAGGAGCCGAGATCGAACAAAATGGGGTCTGGGGCCCACGGCCCCAGCCGCCGGAGGCTCTTTTTTTAGTCGTCGATCAAGATTTTCGACAATTGCGCGCTGCGCCAGGCGTAGACGAACAGCACCACCAGCGCCGCGGCGCCCAGCGCATAGGGCAGCGACGGCGCGAACTGGTACAGTCCGATGCCGATTGCCGGTGCGAGCACGAAGCAGGCGCCGTTGACCGCGGTGACGGCGCCGGCGACGCCGCCCTGTTCGGATCGGCCGACGGCGATGCTGGCGCCGGCGGTGAAACCGGGGCGAGCGAGACCATAGCCCAGCGACATCAGTGCGAAGGCGACGACGAGAGCATGGAAGCTGCCGGCCAGTGCGATGCCGGCGGTGCCGAGCGCGGCGACGGCGACGCCCCAGCGCATCAGTGCCGGCGGCGCCAGCGCGAACATCGGGATCAGCCCCCATTGCGCCAACAGCGTTGCGCCGGCGCCCGACATGAAGACGATGGCGATTTCCTGTTGCGAACCAAGGGCGTTGCCGCCGAGCCGATCGATGACGAGGAAACCGATCGCCTGGCTGGTGGCGGCCTGGATCGATCCGGAACAGAAGCCGAAGATCATGAACGGCAGGATGCGCGGGTCGCGCCACGACAGCCGGCCGCCGCGCCCGGCGGTGGCGGCCTGCAGGCTGGCGCCGGTGGCGGCGCCCGATACCAGCGGCTCGCTGGCAGCGGCGCCGTGGCCGCCGCCGGGCGAAACCGGTCGGTGCGTCGGATCATCGTCGGGCAGCCAGCGGCCGACGGCGATCAGCACGAGGATGGCGATGGCGGCAAAGGCGAACAGCGGCCCGGCGAGGCCGAGGAAGCCGAAGATGAACAGTGGCGCCACCGCCGGCCCGATGATGGTGCCCAGCCCGAACGCCGATGACAGGGTGGAAAGCGCGGTGGTGCGCTCCGCCTCGCTGGTGCGCGCCGCGACATAGGCCTGGGCTGCCGGGTTCGACGCCGATCCGAAGATGCCGAACAGCGCGCGCAGGCTGGTGAACAGCGCAAAGGTCGCCACCGGGGCCAGCCAGCCCTTCAGCCCGGCGAGAATGGCGATGCCGCAGCCGAGCATGGAGACGCAAAAGCCGGCTACACCGACCTGCATCAGCCGCCGCCGGCCGCGCAGATCGGATTGCCGCGCCCAATAGGGGGCGGTGAAGGTCCACAGCAGCGCCGACAGCGAAAAGATCACCGCCACCAGCAGATCGGGCATCTGGATGACCCGGGCGATGCCGGGCAGCACGGTTTGCAGCGCGGTATTGCCGGCAGCGACCGTCAGCAGCACGGCGAACAGCACGGCGAATTCGCGCGGCGCGATGCTGGCAGGGCGGCGGAGCGGGCGTTCCATCGTCGCTGCTTGGCGGAGCGGCCGGCGCTTGCCAAGCGCTGCCGGCGCCGAAGCAATATTTGCAGGATCGCTTTGTAACGGGCTACACACAAGTCGCGGCAACGGAGGCTTTGCGACCATGCGGTCAGGGATGGGGATTGCCGGTCTGGTACTGCTCGCGGCTTGTGGCGGCGGTGATGCGCCCCCGGCAGGCGGCGGTAGCCGCGGCGGCCCCGGCGGCGCACCACCGCCGGTGACGGTGGCGACGCCGTTGGTCAAGCCGATCGTCGATTGGGATGATTATATCGGTCGGTTTGAAGCTCGACAGTCGGTCGAAGTGCGGCCGCGGGTTTCCGGCTATGTCGAGCGGCTGGCCTTCCGCGACGGCAGCTTCGCTCGCCCCGGGGAATTGCTTTTTGTCATCGATCCGCGGCCGTTCGCGGCGGCGCTGGCGGCGGCGCAGGCCGAACTGCAGCGCGCCCGCGCCAGCGCCGGGCTGTCGAAAGCCGTGGCGGCGCGCACCCGCGGCCTGTTCGACCAGAACGCCGTCAGCCGCCAGGAACTGGAAACCGACGATGCGACCGCTGCCCAGGCCGAAGCCTCGGTCGCGG
The DNA here is from genome assembly GCA_038210855.1 of Sphingomonadales bacterium. GTDB lineage: Bacteria > Pseudomonadota > Alphaproteobacteria > Sphingomonadales > Sphingomonadaceae > Sandarakinorhabdus. Next base: position 7,814 of record JBBQWE010000113.1, read on the forward strand.
CCGCTGCCGCCACCGTCCGGCAGCGCGCGCTCGACCTGTCGTTCACCCGCGTGACGGCGCCGATCGGCGGCCGCCTGTCCGATCGCCGCGTCGATGTCGGCGCCTATGTCACCGCCGGCCAGACGGTGATGACGACGGTCGCCAGCCTCAGCCCCATCCACTTCGTCTTCACCGGGTCGGAAGCGATCTACCTCAAATATCAGCGCGCCAATCGCGCCGGCACCCGGCCATCGTCGCG
>JBBQWE010000114.1:0-7871 GCA_038210855.1 Sphingomonadales bacterium
GGCGGCTGTCGCCACGGTGTGGGTTTAGGGGGCGAGCCGGCCGCCTGTCCAGCGCACCCGCCGCCGCGGCACGGTGCGCTCCCCGGCAGCGGCGGCGCGCTGCGGATTCAGGGTTTTGCAGGCGTGGTTTCGGCTCGCGCCACGGCGGCATCGAAATCCCGCCGCGCCTCTCCGCCCTGCTGGCTGGCGTGGTCCTGATAGGTCGGGCCGGGGTCGCTTGCGGCGCTCGACCGGCTGGCGGCATTGTGGTCGTCGCCGCTGCTGTCCGAACCATCGGCGCCGGCCTGGCCGCCGCCATGATAGCCCTGGTGCGTCTGGCCGCCGATCTGGTCATGGCGCGCGCTGCTGTCATCGGCCCGGGCGTCGGGATCGCTGCTGCCGGTGTGCGGATTGGGATAGGCGCCGCCGCCCGATTCGCCGCCGGCGACGCGCCCGGCATATTGGTCATGCCCCCGCCCGGCGCGAAGGCCGAGGATATTGTCCTTGGGCGGCCTTGCATCCGCGACGGCGTAGGTCCGGCCGTCGTTCTGCGCTGCGGGCTCCGGCGTGGCGCGATCGTCTGGCTTGTTCGTCATCTTCATCTCCTTCGCCGGGCCAACGGTGCGACCGGCCGGGCGTTCCGCGTCGGAACCATGGCGTGCGACGAAGGGTAACCGGTTCATGCCCGGCGGTTTCCGGTCGCCGGCGCCCGAGGAGAACCTGCGATGGCCAGCAACCCCGACCCCGATACCCCGTCCGACAGCCCGCCGCAGGGCAGCGAGCCGGTATTGCCGACGACGCGCACCGGCAACGGCGAACGCCCGCTGGCCGAGCCGGCCGGCGGCACCCCCGAAATCCGCCCGGCCGGCCCGGACGAAACCAGCGATGCCCCCGACGATTGGGACGGGGTCGACCAGGCTTCGGACGAGAGTTTCCCGTCGAGCGACCCGGCACCGATGACGCCGGGAGCGGATTGATCCGATGAACGACCACAGCCCCTTCCGCACCGCCTCTCCTGCGAAAGCCGGCGGCATCCCGTGGCGCGGTATCGGCATTGCCGCCGCAGCGCTTGCCGGCGCTGCCGTCCTCAACAACGCCGCCGGGCGCCATGCCGAAGCGAAATTTCCGCCGCAGGGACGCTTCATCCGGGTCGGCGGCGTACGCCTCCACTATCGCGACGTGCCGGCCCGCGCGGCAGTGGCTGCCGGTCCGCCGGTGATCATTCTGCACGGCAACGGCTCGCTTGCCGATGATTTCATGGTCAGCGGTGTCGTCGAAATGCTCGGCGCCGACCGCAGGGTCATCCTGTTCGATCGCCCCGGCTATGGCTTCAGCGAACGTCCCGGCGACCGGGCGTGGACGGCCGAAGCCCAGGCCGCCGTCATGTCGCGCGCGGCGCAGATCCTCGGCATCGGGCCGGCGGTCATTGTCGGCCATAGCTGGGGCGTGCTCACGGCGCTGGCCTGGGGGCTGGCGCGGCCGGCCGATGCCGCCGCCCTGGTGCTGATCTCGGGCTATTTCTATCGCTCGCTGCGGCTTGATGCGATGTCGCTGGCAGTGGCGGAGGTTCCCGTGATCGGCCGGGCCTTCACCGATGGCTGGGCGCCGCTGCAGGCGCGCGTCGTCGGCCCGGCCGGCCTGAAGATGCTTTTCGCGCCGCAGGATGTCACGCCGGGGTTTCGCCGCAACATGCCGCTGGGGCTGCTGCTGCGGCCGGGCCAGATCGCAGCGAGCGCCGAAGACGGCGTGCAGATGCCGGCCAATGCCGCTCGCCTCGCGGCGCATTACAGCGAACTTGCGATGCCGATCACCGTCATCTGGGGCGATGGTGACAAGCTGGTTCGCCAATCGAAACAGTCGCAACGCTTCGTGGATGCCGTTCCCCAGGCGCTCGCGATGCCGATGGCCGGCCATGGCCATATGCTGCACCACAATCTGCCGGGCAGCGTCGCCCGCGCCATTGCAATGGCGGCGTAACGAACCTTCGGTCTGTCGCATCGGGAGGCCCGAAAGGCGGAAGCGGTGACGTTTCCGCCTTTCGATGCCTGAAAAAGCCATTACCTGTCGGAACCGGCGAAGGCGGGGGAACGTTGTGGCCTATCAGGAAAAATGGCAGGCTTCGGCTGCACAGCTCTGGCACCACCGGCAGCCATGGCTGGTCGGATGCAACTTCACCCCGTCGACTGCGATCAACCAGATCGAGATGTGGCAGGCGGCCAGTTTCGATATCGAAACGATCGACCGCGAACTGGCGCTGGCGGCATCGGTGGGCATGAATTGCGTGCGGGTCTATCTGCACGACCTGCTGTTTGCCGAGGATCCGCAGGGTTTCCTCGACCGCATCGATCGTTTTCTCGGCCTTGCCGCCGGCCACGGCATCCGCACCATGCCGGTGCTGTTCGACAGCTGCTGGCACCCGCAGCCAGCGCTCGGCCCGCAGCCCGAACCCATTCCCGGAGTCCACAACAGCGGCTGGGTCCAGTCGCCGGGGGAAGCGGCGCTGAGCGATCCGCAGTCGCCGGCGCGTCTGCGCAGCTATGTCGAGACGGTCGTTGCGCGCTTTGCCGACGATACGCGTGTGCTGGCGTGGGATATCTGGAACGAACCCGACAACGGCCCCGATGTTGCCGGCTGCTGCCCCGATGCGCTTTCCGCCAAGGCGGCACTGGTGGTGCCGCTGCTCGATGCTGCCTTCGCCTGGGCGCGGTCGCAGCGTCCGGTGCAGCCGCTGACCAGCGCGCTGTGGCTCGGCGACTGGTCGTCGCTGCACCTGTTGTCGGGCATCCAGGCCGTGCAGCTGGCCAATTCAGACATTGTCACCTTCCACAATTATGGCGGCGCCGACGATTTCCAGCGCCGGGTACAGTGGCTGAAGGCGTTCGACCGGCCGCTGCTGTGCACCGAATTCATGGCACGGCCGACCGGCAGCACCTTCGAAGCGATCCTGCCGCAGGCCCGCGCGGCGGGGGTCGGCGCGCTCTGCTGGGGCCTGGTACGCGGCAAGACACAGACGCATTTGCCGTGGGACAGCTGGTCGCGGCCCTATCTCGATGGCCCGGCCGGACCCTGGTTCCACGACATCTTCGAACCCGATGGCACCCCGCATGACCAGGCCGAGGTCGATTTCCTGCGGGCGATGGCAGCGAACGACGGCCGGCCGGGCCGTCTCGCCGCCACCGAATGATCGCGGCACGGTAGCGGGTCCGCGGCCGGCCTTAAGCACCACCGCCCGCCGCCGTAGCTTGCCGTGAGGCGGCTTCCCGCCGCGAGCGGGGCCGAGCGATGACAGAAAGCAGCTGGCCGGGGCGGGGGCGCGAGGTTGTTCCCCATCCCGCATTTCCGCCGGCACCGGCCGTGGTTTCGCAGCGCGCGCTCGGTGCCGCCGAACCCTTTCTCGCCGTCGCCGGCATCGGCGCCTGGATGTACGAACCGGCGCAAGGCGAGCTGTGGTGGAGCCGCGAGACGCGCCGCATCCACGGCGTCGCCGATGATTACCGGCCGACCCGCGACACCGCACTGGCCTTCTACCCGCAACAGGCACGCGAGGCTGTGGCTGCCGCGCTTGCCGCTGCCAGCGCTGCGGGCAGGCCCTTCGATGTCGAAGTTCCGATCGACCGGGCCGATGGCCGCACGGCGCAAGTCCGCGTGCGCGGCCGGGTCGGCGAGGGCGGTGTCTCGGTGCAGCTGCTCGGCACGGTCGAGGATATCACCGATCGCCGCGAAACGGCGGCCCGCGCGGCGGCCGAACTGGAATTGCGCGCGCGCACCGAAACGCTGCTGCGCGATGTCATCGCCGGCATTCCGGCAGCGCTCAGCGTCTACGACGCCGATGAACGGCTGATCCTCGTCAACGACATGTACCGCGACATCCTGCCCGGCAATCGCAGCCTGATGATCCGGGGCGAGCGGTTGGCCGATATCATCGCGCGCAAGGTCGAGGCCAACCATTATCAGCCCGAAATCGGCACCGACGATCCGCCCGAGCGCCGGCAGGCATGGATCGAGGATTATCTCGCCCGCCACCGCTCCCCCGATTATTGCCGCGTTTTCCACCTTTCCAACGACCGCTGGGTGCAGGCGAGCACGGCGCTTTCGGCATCGGGCAACATCGTTTCGATCCGTACCGACATTTCGGCGCTGAAACGCGCCGAGGCCGAACTGCGCCGCATCGCCGAACACGACAGCCTGACCGGGCTGGCCAACCGCGCGGTGCTGATGCGCCGCCTTGCCGATCGCCGGCCCGGCGAAGCCGGCCTGTTCATCCTGTTCGATGTCGATTTCTTCAAGGCGGTGAACGACAGCCTGGGCCATGGCGCCGGCGACATGCTGTTGCGCATGGTCGGCCGCCGGCTGCGCCGCGCGATCCGGACCGGCGATACGGCGGCGCGGCTGGCCGGCGACGAATTCGCACTGATCGTCACCGGCATCGCCACGCCCGCTGCCGCGGCTGCCTTCATGGCACGCCTGATGGCACGACTGCGGCGGCCGCTGCGGCTGGGGTCGACGCGCTATGTACCGTCGCTGTCGGTCGGGGTGACGCAATTCGGCGTCGGCGACGGCCGCAGCGCCGACGAGCTTTGCGCCAACGCCGATGCCGCGCTCTACGAGGCCAAGCGCCAGGGCCGTGGCCGTCATGTCTGCTTCGATGCCGGCCTTGCCGGCCAAGTGGTGCGATGCAGCCGGCTTGCCGATCGCCTTCGCCTCGCCATCGCCGGCCGCCAGGTGCTGGCGGCGCTGCAGCCGCAGCAATCGCTGGTCGATGGCGGCATATTGGGTTTCGAGGCGCTGGCCCGCTGGCACGACGATGGCGAAGCCGTGCCGCCGTCCGAATTCGTCGCGCTGGCCGAACGCATCGGCATGGCCCAGCCACTCGGCACGCTGGTCATGGATCAGGCGCTCGCCGGCTTTGCTCGCATGCTCGCCGCCGGGCTGGCGCCCGGCCGGCTGGCGGTCAATGTCACCACCGCGCAGTTGCTGGCCGAGGATTTCGTCGAAACCGTTCGCCGCCGGCTGGCGGCGCATGCCGTGCCGCCCGACCGGCTGGAGATCGAAGTCACCGAAGGCGTTCTGCTCGATCGCTCGATCGGCCGTATCGGCCAGGCGCTGGAAGCCCTGCGGTCGATGGGGGTGCGGCTGGCAATGGACGATTTCGGCACCGGCTATGCCTCGCTGTCGCATCTGACCAGCTTTCCGGTCGATTGCATCAAGATCGACGCCTGTTTCACGCGCGCCATCGACAATCCTGGCGACCGCGGCCTGATCGCGCGCACCATCATCAGCCTTGGCCGCGAACTCGGGCTCGATGTCATCGCCGAGGGCGTCGAAACCCCGGCGCAACGCGATTTCCTGGTCCGCCACGGCTGCACTGCCATCCAGGGCTGGCTGTTCGCCCGGCCGATGCTTCCCGACGCAGCGCTCGACTGGCTGCATCGCCAGGGCCGGGAACGGCCGGCAAGGCGCTTCGGCATCCTGCGCGGCGGGCGCTGGCCGGGCTGAAAGCCGGCAAGAGGCCGCCCGCCTGCTGCGTACTTCCCAAGCCGAAATGCGTTCAGGTGGAGCCGCTACCGGCTGACTGCAATCGACCCTACGCCGCCGCGATGATCGTGCCGACATCGGCGACCGAATGCCCGGTCAGGTCCTTGGCAATCTCGCCGACCAGCACCGCGCTCAGGGCCTTGTGATAATGTTTGCGCAACTCGCCCAGCGTTCGCGGCGCCGCGACGATGATCAGGCTGTCGATCTTGCCGCCGAGCACGCGCTTGTTGAGTTCGGCGGCGATGCCGGCGGCAAAGCCGTCCTCGTTCTGCTGGCTGTCGTCGGGGTTGGCGCTGCTGCTGTGGTGACGGCCGCCGGACCCCTTGTTGTGCGACGAGATATCGGCGTCGGCAAGTTCGCTCAGTTCCGGCGCGGCGGCCGTGCCGCTGTTGCGAAGCAGGTTGAGCTTTTCGCCATCGGCGATCGCGATGATTGCGCCTTCGGGGATTTCCATTTTTCGATCCTGTCGTTTCTGTTGCGGGATCGGAACGCACGGCAGCACCGATCGGCCCCGCCGTTCCCGACACTGCCTGTTGCGCAGCGCGCGGCCATGGCACGATCGCGCTTGCGCGGCCAAAGCTGTCGCCCCGCGCCTTGCATGGGCGGTCGTGCCACCCGCCGACAACTCGGCCGGGATACCTGTATCCCGGCCGATTGCGTCAGCATCAGTCGTCGGCCGCATCCGGGTTGACGGCGGTTTCCGCCAGGCGATTCATGAATTCGTCGCCCTTGTAGATTTCGCCGGTGGCGTCCTTCAGCTTCTGCGCATCCTCGGTCAGGCCGAGAGCGGTGGCAAACGCCGCCACCGTGCCGAAACCGGCGATGCCATAATGGGTCATGCGCTGATATTGGGCGATGATCGCGGCATCGCGCACCGGGCCGCGGGCCGGCGCCTCGTCGACGGCGTGCTTGATCGCTTCGGCGGCGAGGCCTTCCATGCCCTTGCAATGCTCTTTCTTCACCGTCTCGCCATGCGCTTCGATCAGGTCCTTCAGCAGGTCGGTGTGCTTCTCGATCCCGGTCTGCGATCGGTCGAGCATGTCCACCAGAGTCGCGTCGCTGGCGCCGGGTGCGATCTTCTTCAGCGCTCGCACCATCTGGTCGTTCGCCGACCACAGGTCCTTCAGTTCGTCGATGTAGAGTTCGTGGAAGGTTTCGGGGGCGCTGGACATTCTGGTTGCTCCTGCAATGTTGCAAGGCCTTAGCGTCCGGTAGCGCTGCGAGTTCCCCGGCTTGCCGCGATCGGCTTGGCGCGATCGGCTTGGCGCGAACGGCGGCGCACGCCTATGTGGCGGGCATCGCGATGCTTGAAGGAAGCGCCATGCCCAGTTCCGCCGATCCTGTCGTCATCACCGGCTTCGCCCGCACGCCGATGGGCGGTTTCCAGGGGGCGCTGGCGGGGCTCGGGGCGACGCAACTGGGCGCCGCCGCGGTGCGTGCCGCCGTCGAACGTTCGCGGGTCGATCCGGCGCGCGTCGAACAGATCTTCATGGGTTGCGTGCTGCCGGCCGGGCTCGGCCAGGCGCCGGCGCGGCAGGCTGCACTCGGCGCCGGGCTGCCGCTGTCGGTCGAAGCGACCACCGTCAACAAGATGTGCGGTTCCGGCATGCAGGCGACGATCATGGCGCACGACGCGCTGATCGCCGGCAGTGCCGAAATCATCGTCGCCGGCGGCATGGAATCGATGACCAACGCGCCGTATCTGCTGACGAAGCACCGCGGCGGCGCCCGCATCGGCCATGATGCCATCAAGGATTCGATGTACCTCGATGGCCTGGAAGATGCCTATGATCCCGGCCGGCTGATGGGCAGTTTTGCGGAAGAATCGGCGCGCGATTACCAGTTCACGCGAAGCGCCCAGGACGAATATGCGCTGGAAAGCCTCGCCCGCGCCACTGCCGCCATTGCCGAGGGGGCTTTTGCCGACGAAATCACCCCCGTCACCGTTCCCGGCCGCGGCGGCGACACGCTGGTCGGCGAGGACGAACAGCCCGGCAAGGCACGGCCCGACAAGATTCCCGGCCTGAAACCGGCTTTCGCCAAGGACGGCACCATCACCGCTGCCAACGCTTCCTCGATTTCCGATGGCGCCGCAGCGCTGGTGCTGACCCGCGCCAGCATCGCCGCGCGCGACGGCCTGCCCGTCCGCGCCCGCATCGTCGCGCACGCCGCCCATGCCCAGCAGCCGGGCAAGTTCACCACGGCGCCGGTGCCGGCGATCGAGAAGCTGCTGGCGAAAGCCGGTTGGAGCCTTGCCGATGTCGATCTGTTCGAAGTCAACGAAGCCTTTGCGGCGGTCGCGATGATCGCCATGCACGACCTCGGGATCCCGCGCGACAAGCTCAACATTCATGGCG
>JBBQWE010000115.1:0-7847 GCA_038210855.1 Sphingomonadales bacterium
GCGGTCCTGCACCGCCCTCGCCATATCTGCTGGACAATTCGATGATATCCCCCCGGCCGTTGTTCGGCAGCTGGCTGCTCGGCGGCTTCGAATGTTCGGCGCACAAGCGCGGCGATGGCGTTCGCCTCGATGTCATCACCGCCACCGGCCATGATATGCGCGCGGCCGATGATTATCGCCTGTTGCAATCGCACGGCATGCAGGCGGCGCGCGATGGGCTGCGCTGGCACCGAATCGAGGAACGCCCCGGCCGCTACGACTGGTCGTCGTTCCGGCCGATGCTGCACGCGGCGCGCGACACCGGCACGACGGTGATCTGGGACCTGCTGCACTATGGCGTGCCGAACGGTGTCGATGTGTTTTCGCCGCGGTTCGTGACCCGCTTTGCCGCTTTCGCGCGGGCCGTGGCCGAAATGGTGCGCGCCGAAACCGATGCACCGCCGCTGTGGACTCCGATCAACGAGATCAGCTTCTGGGCCTGGGCCGGCGGCGACACCGGCGGCCTCAACCCCTTCGCGCGCGGGCGCGGCGGCGAGATGAAGCGCCAGCTGGTACGAGCGTTCCTGGCGGCAGCGGCCGAGCTTCGCGCCGTCGATCCGCGTGCGCGCATCCTGACCGCCGAGCCATTGATCCACATCTTTCCGAAAAGCCGGGAGCCGGTGGATATCGACCTGGCGGCAGCGCACAACCGCGGCCAGCACGAGGCGCACGACCTGCTGCTTGGCCGGATCGAGCCCGAAATCGGTGGCCATGCCGGCGCCGTCGATGTCATCGGGCTCAATTACTACTACAACAACCAGTGGATCGACGAAGGCCGGCCGGTGGTCGGCGGCGACTGGCTGCACCGTCCGCTGCACCATCTGCTCGGCGAGGTCGCGGCGCGCTATTCGATGCCGCTCTACATCGCCGAAACGGGAACGGAGGGCGTCTTCCGGCCCTATTGGCTGCGCTATGTCGTCGATGAAGCGCGCGCCGCGCTGGCGGCGGGAGTGCCGCTCGGCGGGGTCTGCCTCTATCCGGTGCTCAGCCATCCCGGCTGGAACGACGATCGCGCCTGTTCGAACGGCGTCTGGGATGCGCACGGCCCGGCGTGCGAACGCCGGGCGCCGCCGCTGCTGCTGGCGACGCTGGCGGAGATGGTGGCGGGGTTCGACCCGGCAGGCATCACGCCACCAGCGGCACCATCGCCGCGATGATCGCCACCAGCGCCGGCGCCTTTTCGCCGGCAAGCGGCGAGAGCTGCGCCAGCCGCCCGTCGGGATGGCGAAGCGCCAGCAGCAGCCGCGTCTCGTCGGGGGTGACGAGGATGGCACACTGCGCCGCCACGGTGATCGGCCGGACCGCATGGCTGGCGAGGGCCATCGTCAGCACGCGCAGCAACGGCAGCAGTTCGCCGCCGCGCTCCCCGAAGCAGCGATCGAGCGCGACGACGATACAGCCGCAGCGATGCTGCGGCCCGCTGACCATCAGGCGGCGCAGCGCCCAGAGCAGCGTCCGTTCGGCCGGCGATGGCACAAAGGGTTCGCCAGCGGGATCGTCGGGGCTGAAAGCGATGAACATGGCGCGTCTCCTGGGGGCTGACGTCGCCATGATACGCTAATGATAATCGTTCGCAACAAATTTCGGCTTCATCTCCGCGGAGCGGCAGCGCGCGCCAGGCGATCATTTATCGCCAGCCCCAGCCCGTGTCGCGGCACCGGCGCCACGGCGATGCCGGCGCGGCCCGAGGCTTCGGCGCGGTGCAGAAGATCGAAAAGCCGGGCCGCCGCGTGCACCAGATCGCCGTCCGGCGACAGGCTGGCGTCGCCGGCGACGGCGCCGAAGCCGATGTGGAATTCGTCGGCGGTCGCGGTGGTGGCAGCCAGCCGCACCGGCTGGCGCGGGGCATAGTGTGACGCCATCATGCCGGGGGCAAGGACTGCTTCCTGTCCCTGGCGCGAAGGCGGCGTCGGCAATTGCGGGGCGTCGACGGCGCCTTCGATCGCCTCTACCGCCACCGCGCCGGGTCGCAGCAGCCGCCAGCCGTCCACTTCCACCGCGACGATCGTCGATTCGACACCTGCCGCGCACGCGCCGCCATCGAGGATCAGCCCCACCGCATCCCCGAGCGACGCCGCGACATGCGCCGCGCGCGTCGGCGAAATCCGCCCGGAAGCATTGGCCGACGGCGCCGCCAGCGGGCCGACGCTGGCGATCAGCGCCTGCATCACCGGGTGCGCCGGGCAGCGCAGCGCCAGCGTCGGCAACCCCGCCGTCACCAGCGATGCCACCAGCGACGCCACGTCCGCGCCGGGCGATCGCGGCAGCACCAGTGGCAGCACCAGTGGCAGCACCAATGTCAGGGGCCCCGGCCAGAACGCCGCCATCAGCGCCGCCGCCAGCGGCGAAACTTCCGCCAGCGTTGCTGCCTGGGCGGCACCGGAAACATGGACGATCAATGGATTGAACGCCGGCCGGCCCTTGGCTGCGAACACGCGCGCCACTGCCTCCCCCGAATCGGCGCGGGCGGCGAGGCCATAGACCGTCTCCGTCGGCACCGCGACGATGCCGCCGCCGCGCAACACATCGGCGGCTGCGGCGATCGCGGCGGGCGTTGCCTCCCGGATGCGGCTGTTTTCGGTCATCCTGCCCGTCTATAGTCGGCGGCGACGCAATCCCAAGGCTCCACACCATGACCTATGCCGCGCCGCTGACCGAACAGCGTTTCGTCCTCGATGTGATCGCCGATCTGCCCGGCCTTGCCGCGCTGCCGGCCTATGCCAATGCCACTCCCGATGTCGTCGATGCCGTGCTCGACGAATCGGCCAAGCTGGCCAGCAACGTCTTCGCGCCGCTCAACCGCATCGGCGATGTCGCCCATGCCCGGCTGGCCGATGGTGTCGTCACCCTGCCGCCGGGCTTTGCCGAGGCCTACAAGCTTTATGTCGAAGGCGGCTGGGCCGGGCTCGGCGTTCCCGAAGCCCATGGCGGCCAGGGCCTGCCCTTCGCCGTCGCCGTCGCCGTTCAGGAACAATTGACCAGCGCCAACATGGCCTTCGCGCTGTGCATGATGCTCAGCCAGGGCGCCATCGAAGCGCTGGCGGCGCATGCCTCCCCCGAAATCCAGGCGACATACCTCAGCCGGCTGGTCACCGGCGAATGGACCGGAACGATGAACCTGACCGAGCCGCAGGCCGGCAGCGATGTCGGCGCGCTGAAGTCGCGCGCCGAAGCCGTGGGCGACGGCAGCTATCGGATCAACGGCACCAAGATCTACATCACCTGGGGCGAACATGATGCTGCCGCCAACATCGTCCACCTCGTGCTGGCGCGGCTGCCCGATGCCCCGGCCGGCACCAGGGGCATCAGCCTGTTCGTGGTGCCGAAGTTCCTGCCCGATGCCAAAGGAAACCTTACGCTTCGCAACGACCTGAAATGCACCGGCCTCGAAAACAAGCTCGGCATCCACGCCTCGCCGACCTGCACGATGAGCTTCGGGGATGGTGACGAATGCCTCGGCTGGCTGGTCGGCCGTGAAGGTGGCGGCATGCGTGCCATGTTCACCATGATGAACAATGCCCGCGTCCAGGTCGGCCTGCAGGGCGTCGCCATCGCCGAGGCTGCCACCCAGCACGCGCTCGATTATGCCCGCAACCGAGTCCAGTCGGCGAAGTTCGGAGGCAGCGGCACCGCGGTACGCATCATCGAGCACGCCGATGTCCGGCGCACGCTGATGACCTGCCGCGCGCTGACCGAGGCGGCGCGCGCCATCGTCTATCTGAACGCCGCTGCCGTCGATCGCGCGCATGCCGGTGAAAGCGCTGGGCTCGCCGATTTGCTAACTCCGATTTCCAAGGCCTGGGCCACCGATACCGGGGTCGAGGTCGCATCGCTGGCGCTGCAGGTGTTCGGCGGCATGGGTTATGTCGAGGATAGCGGCGCTGCCCAGTTCCTCCGCGATGCCCGCATCGCGCCGATCTACGAAGGCACCAACGGCATCCAGGCGATGGACCTTGTCGGCCGCAAGCTGGCGCAGGACGGCGGCATGCACTGGCGGGCGTTGTTCGCCGATATCCGCGCCACGGTGAGGGAACTGGAAGCGCACGCCGAGCTGAAGACACTGGCGCCGTGGCTCGACGATGCGCTGGCCGCCACCAGCACCGCCACCGTCTGGTTGAGCGGTGCCAACGACCCCGACGACATCGCCGCCGGCGCCACACCCTATCTGCGCATGATGGGCCTGACGCTGGGCGGCTGGCTGCTGGCACGCCAGGCGCTGGCTGTCTCTGGCCCCGTCTCCGGTCATGCCGATCCGGCCTTTGCCGCCGCCAAGGTGACGACGGCGCGCTTCTTCGCCGAACAATTGTTGCCGCAGGTCACCGCGCTCGGCGCCGGTGTCATGCGCGGCGCTGCACTGCTCTATGCGATTCCGGAGGACGTGATGGCGGCGTGAAGCGGCGCCGTCGACCCTGTCGCAACCGGCAGGGGAGCGGCCCTTGCCTCGCCTTGCCGACAGGCTCACCATCCGGCCATGAAACTTGCCTCGCTCAAACATGGCCGTGACGGCCGCCTTGTCGTCGTTTCGGACGATCTTGCCTGGTGCGCCGCGCCGCCGCCGATGTTTCCGACGTTGCAGGCGGCGCTCGATGATTGGGCCCATGCCGAACCGATCCTGCGCGGCGTCGCCGAAAGCCTGGCCCATGATTCGGTCCCGCACGCCCGGTTTCATGAACGCGATGCCGCCGCACCGCTGCCGCGCGCCTATCAATGGGCCGATGGCAGCGCCTATGTGAACCATGTCGAACTGGTCCGCCGGGCCCGCGGTGCCGAACTTCCGGCGAGCTTCTGGACCGATCCGCTGATGTACCAGGGTGGCAGCGACCGATTCCTGCCGCCCCGTGACCCGCTGCCATGGCACGACGCAGCGTGGGGCCTCGATCTGGAGGCCGAAATCGTCGTCGTCACCGGCGATGTGCCGCAGGGCGCCGGCCGCGACGAAGCGCTTGCCGCCATTCGCCTTGTCGGCCTTGTCAACGATACCTCGCTGCGCGGGCTGATCCCCGATGAACTCGCCAAGGGCTTCGGCTTTGTCCAGTCGAAGCCGGCGTCGGCGCTGTCACCGGTGTTCGTCACTCCCGATACGCTGGGGGATCGCTGGGCCGATGGCCGGCTGCACGGCGTGCTCAACGTCGACCGCAATGGCCAGCCGTTCGGCCGTGTCGAAGCGCATACCGACATGACCTTCGATTTCGGCACGCTGATCGCTCATCTGGCGCGGACTCGCAGCCTGGTGGCCGGATCGATCGTCGGTTCGGGCACGGTTTCCAACCGCGACGGCGATGGCGGCCCCGGCCGGCCCTGCGCCGAAGGCGGCCGCGGCTACAGTTGCATCGCCGAAGTCCGCATGATCGAAACCATCCGCAGCGGTGCACCGGTGACGCCATGGCTGGCGCCGGGCGATGTGGTTCGCATCGAAATGCTCGACGCTTCCCATCATTCGATCTTCGGCGCCATCGAACAGACGGTCAAATAAGGACGCAGCAGCGGTCTCGCGATCGAGGCGGATCGACGTCACCGCGCCGACCCGGGGTCGGCCCGAACAAGCGCGGACGACGCGGTGGCCGTCGCATCGCCAGCGACGATGGGTCCGGAAGATGGCGCGAAGCTGCCCCCGACCCGGTCGAAGGCCGCCATGCGGCGCCGTCTCACATCGCCGATATGCCGCCATCGACGTGAAGCGCGTGGCCGGTCACCATCTTGGCTTCGTCGGACGCCAGATAGACCGCGGCCCAGGCGACATCGTCGGGCTCGCCGACTGCCCCAAGCGGGATCTGCCGGCCGAGCTTGGCCAGCCCTTCCTCGCGGCCGAGCGCGCCGGTCAGCGCGCTGAGGATCGGCGTGTCGATGAACACCGGGTGGATCGAATTGCAGGTGATGCCATAGCGTTGGCGCGCGCAGTGCAGCGCGACCGATTTGCTGAGATGGCCGACAGCGGCCTTGGCGCTGTTGTAGGCGGCGCTGTTCGGCGCGGCGATGACGCCAGCGATCGACGAGATGTTGACGATGCTGCCGCGCACCCCGGTGTCGCGCACCGTTCGCGCCATCAGCGGCAGGGCGAGCTTGCAACCGAAGAAGACGCTGTCGAGATCGATGGCATGGACGCGGCGCCAATCCTCGAAACTCGTCGCCTCGACCGTCGATCCGGCAGCGATGCCGGCGTTGTTGACCAGCACGTGAAGCCCGCCGAAATGTTCCTCTGCCAGCGCGATGGCGGCTTCCCATTGCGCCACGTCGGTCACGTCATGGCCGGTGCTGGCGGCGGCCTCGCCAAGGGCGGCAGCCTGTTCGGCGGCGCCGGCGACGTTGATGTCGGTCAGAAGCACCCGCGCGCCTTCGGCGACGAAACGCCGCGCCATGGCCGCGCCGAGACCCTGTGCCGCGCCGGTGATCAGCGCGGTCTTGCCGGAAAGACGGCCCATCTTGTGCAACTTTCGCAAACAGCATCGCCCGGCCGGGATCGGCTGACGGCAGGGGCGTGCCCCGTGGCCACCATGGCGACGCTATCGAGCGTCAGCAAGGCCGCTGGCGCATCATTGTTGTGTCCATGCAACACAGGCAGGCTTTTCGTTGCCGCCGCTCGCGCTGCCCTGTGGCGCAGCCGAAACGCTTGCTCTACCGGAGCGATGGTGTCGCCAGGGATCGATGAGTCCCGGCTGCCTTGGGGAGTTCGCATGAAGAGCATTTGGCTGACGTCGGTCGCGGCATTCGTGGGTTCGGTGGCGTTGCCCGCCGCCGTCCTGGCACAGGCGCCGGCAACCGCCGCCGCGCCGATGGCGGAAGAAGCGGCGCAGGGCGAGATCATCGTCACCGCCACCCGCCGTTCGCAAGCGCTGTCGGATGTGCCGATCGCGGTCAGTGCCGTCACCATGGATCAGCTGCGCAATTCCGGTGCGGCCGACATCCGCCAGCTGAACCAGCTCGCGCCGTCGCTGCTGGTTTCATCGACCGGCAACGAAGCCAATGGCTCGGCACGTATCCGCGGTATCGGCACGGTCGGCGACAACCCCGGCCTCGAAAGTTCGGTCGCGGTGTTCATCGATGGCGTCTATCGCAGCCGTTCGGGCATCGGCCTCAACGAACTGGGCGAGCTGGAGCGGATCGAAGTGTTGCGCGGCCCGCAGGGTACGCTTTTCGGCCGCAATGCGTCGGCAGGTCTCATCAACATCGTTTCGAAGCAGCCGTCGTTCGAATTCGGCGGCCAGGCCGAAATCAACTACGGCAATTTCGATTTCTGGCGCTTGCAGGGCGGCATCACCGGGCCGATCTTCGGTGACAAGGCCGCCTTCCGCATCGATGGCGTCTATGTGAAGCGCGACGGCTTCCTGCGCGACGTGATCAGCGGCAACGATATCAACAACCGCGATCGCTTCTTCGTGCGCGGCCAGTTGCTGCTGAAGCCCAGCGACGACCTGTCGATCCGCCTGATCGGCGATTACAGCCATCGCCGCGAAGCCTGCTGCGCCGCCGTCTATCTGCCCAACCAGGGCGAGGCTTTCGATCCGACCGGCGGTGCCGGCAATGCCTCGACGCCGGGCTTCAACACCGATGGCGCCATCGCCTTCCGCCCCAACCCGATCCTGAACGTGCTGCAGAGCCTTGGCGGCGTGATCGGACAGGATCCGTTTGCTCGCCAGGTTTCGGTGACGCCGGGCCGTACCTTCAACAACACCACGCGGGATTGGGGTCTGTCGGGTGAGCTGAACTACAGCTTCGGCGATTTCAACCTGACCTCGATCACCGCGTATCGTTTCTACAAGGCCGGCGGCGCGGCGGACGTCGATTACAACAATGTCGATATTCTCTTTCGC
>JBBQWE010000116.1:0-7442 GCA_038210855.1 Sphingomonadales bacterium
GAAAAAATGCGACAGGTTGCGCGGGTTGTCCGAAATCACCGCGAGCGGCGCATCGTCGCCCATGCTGCCGATGGCTTCCTTGGCATCATCCACCATCGGCGCCAGTATCAGTTCCATGTCATCCATCGTCTGGCCGGCGGCGACCTGGCGGCGGCGAAGCTCGTCGCGGTCGAAGCAGTTGCCGGGCTGGGCTCCGTCGCTGCCGGCAAGGTCCTGGAAGGTCGAAAAGCCGGCGACCATGGCGGCATAGTCGTGCGCCGCGGCGATGCGGTCCTTGATGTCGGAATCGCTGAAGAAGCGGGCCGTGCCGCTGGCTTCGCCATCGAGATCGACGGCGATCATCTCGCCGGGCCCGAGCGCGCCCTTGCGGACGATATCGACCTCGGGAATTACCACCATGCCGGCTTCCGAACCGGTGACGAGCAGGCCGTCGCGGCTCAGGCAATAGCGCATCGGCCGAAGCGCGTTGCGATCGAGGCCGGCGACCACCCAGCGGCCGTCGGTCATCGCCAGCGCCGCAGGCCCGTCCCACGGCTCCATGACGCTGGCGAAAAACGCGTACATGGCGCGGTGCGGGTCGGGCAGCGTGTCGTCCTTGGCCCAGGCTTCGGGCACCATCATCAGCTTGGCGGTCGGCGCGTCGCGGCCCGATCGCACCAGCGCTTCGAACACCGCGTCCAATGCGGCGGTATCGGAAGCACCGGCCGGAATCAGCGGCTTGATGTCTTCGGAATGAGCGCCGAACGCGGCGGCCGCCATCTTGATTTCGTGGCTTTTCATCCAATTTGTGTTGCCGCGAACGGTGTTGATCTCGCCGTTGTGGGCAAGGCAGCGGAACGGCTGCGCCAGCCACCATTGCGGGAAGGTGTTGGTGGAATAGCGCTGGTGATAGATGGCGAAGCGCGACTGAAACCGCTCGTCCTGCAGATCGGGGTAGAAGACCGAAAGTTCCTCGGCGAGGAACAGTCCCTTGTAGATGATCGACCGCGCCGACAGCGAACAGATGTAGAAACCCTGGATCTGCGCCGCGATCACACGCTTTTCGATGCGGCGGCGGATGAGGTAGAGGTCCTTTTCAAAGGCTTCCATGGCGGCGGCGTGTTCCGCCTCGCTGGCCAGCGGCCCGCTGATCCTGATCTGTTCGATTTCGGGGCGGGTGTTCTGCGCCTTGTCGCCGATCACGGTGATGTCGACAGGCACCTGGCGCCAGCCATAGACCTTGTAGCCGAAGCCGATGATTTCGGATTCGACGATGGTGCGGCAGCTTTCCTGCGCGGCAAGATCGGTGCGCGGCAGGAATACCATGCCGACACCGAGCAGGTTCGGCCGCGGCACATGGCCGTGGCGGGCGATATGTTCGTGAAAGAAGGTCAGCGGAATGTCGAGCATGATGCCGGCGCCATCGCCGGTCTTGCCATCGGCATCGACGGCACCGCGGTGCCAAACGGCCTTCAGCGCTTCGATCCCGGCCACGACGACGCGGCGCGACGGCTTTCCGTCGGTGGCGGCGACCAGACCGACACCGCAGGCATCGCCTTCGAATTCCGGCCGGTACATGCCGATCTGGGCCATGCGGTCGCGTTCGGCGGGGCTTGCGGTCCAGGCGGAAACGGTGCCCGCGGTCGTCGCAATGGGATCGGCCATGGTCACTTCCTCGGCGAATTGGCGATGGTGTTCAGCGGTTGCAGCGCCGCGGTGATCTGTTTCTGCGCGGCGCGCATGCCGGCATCGATGCGGCTGCCGATCGCCTGGCCCGATGCCTGGCCGATCTCGCCCTCGACCCGGCCCTGGCGAGTGCGGAAGGCCTGGCCGAGCGGGCTGCGATAGAAAGCGACAAGCCCGTTCAGCTCGGCAGCCGAATAGTTGCGGGCATAGGCGCGGGTGGCGGCAGCGACGACGGCGCCCGATTGTTCGGCAAGCACCTTGCGAGCGATTTCGGCCTGGATCGCGCCGGCCTTCTTCAAAATCGGGTCCATCCGTGCCTGGTTGGCACGATAGGCGTCCACGAAGCTCGGCTGCCGCGCCAGTTCGGCACGCACGAGCACGCCCGACCGCATCTGTTCGACGGTACGCGCGCCCTGGGCGGCAAGCTGGCCCTTGATGTCGAGCAGCTGGACAAGCTGCCCGGCGGCAGCAAGCGCCGCCGGATCGGGCGCCCGCGCCGCAGGTGCAGCAGCGGCAGCGGTGACGACAGCGGCGATCAGGAACGACATGTCAGGGATCCAATCGTGTCAGGCGGCGCGAGCAACGCCGACGCCCGCGACGCCGGAAGCGGCGAGGCTGCGCAGATAATCGTGCATTCGCGCCGCCACGTCACGCCCGTCGCGCACTGCCCAGACCACCAGGCTGGCGCCGCGGACGATGTCGCCGGCGGCGAACACGCCGGGCAGCGAGGTCTGCATCGATTTGTGATCGATGCGCAGCGTTCCCCAGCGCGTGACAGCAAGATCGGGTGCCCCGAACAGGCCCGGCAAATCCTCGGCATCGAAACCTAGCGCCTTGATGACCAGATCGGCGGCCAGCGACAGGTTGCCGGCGCCATCGGGTTCCGGCGCGCGGCGGCCATCGGCGCCGGTCTGGCCGAGGCGCATGCGCGTGGCGACGACGCCGCTGGCGGCATTGCCGTCGCTGGTGATCGCTGCCGGCGCTGCAAGCCACAGGAACTCGACGCCCTCTTCCTCGGCATTGGCGACTTCGCGGGCCGAACCCGGCATGTTGGCGCGGTCGCGGCGATAGAGGCATTTGACGCTGGCGGCGCCCTGGCGAACGGCGGTGCGGACGCAATCCATCGCGGTATCGCCGCCGCCGATCACGACGACATTGCGACCCGAGGCATCGTGCGCGGCCGGCAGCGCTTCGCCGAAGTTCTGCCGGTTCGATGCGGTCAGATAATCGAGCGCCGCGACGACACCGGGGGCATCGGCGCCGCTGACTTCCACCTCCCGCGCCCGGTAGACCCCTGTGGCGACCAGCAGCGCGTCGTGGCGCTCGCGCAGTTCGGCAAGGCTGGCATCGCGGCCGACCTCGAAGCCCTGGTGGAAGACGATGCCGGCCTCGCGCAGCCGTTCGACACGGCGCATGACGACGGGCTTTTCCAGCTTGAAGCCCGGGATGCCGTAGGTAAGCAGCCCACCGGCACGATCGTAGCGATCGTAGACATGGACGGCATAGCCCTTGGCTCGCAGCAGTTCGGCCGCGGTCAGCCCGGCCGGACCGGAACCGATGATGCCGACCGATTGCGACGATCGATCGGCGACGATGCGCACCGGCTTGACCCAGCCGTTTTCCCAGGCGGTATCGGTGATGTATTTTTCGACAGCACCGATGGTGACCGCGCCGAAGCCGGGTTCGATGACGCAATTGCCTTCGCAAAGCCGGTCCTGCGGGCAGATGCGGCCGCAGATTTCGGGCATGGTCGATGTCGCCGCGCTCAGTTCATAGGCTTCTTCCAGTCGGCCTTCGGCAGTGAGGCGCAGCCAGTCGGGGATGTTGTTGTGCAGCGGGCAATGCACTTGGCAGAACGGCACGCCGCATTGCGAGCAGCGGCCGGCCTGTTCGGCGGCCTTGGCTTCGAGGAACGGCCGGGCGATTTCGAGGAAATCGTCGGTGCGCGCGTCGGACGCGCGCTTTTCGGGCGGCGCCTGGGCGCGATCAACGAATTTCAGCATCTGCGTTGCGGCCATGATCGCCCCTTTCGCAGCGGCGTTACGACGAACCGAAACGCCGAGTCACGCGATAAACGCGATATATGGCAGTGGCGCTGTCCTATTAATCGCATGCTGCGGCGTTTTGCTGGCCAGGCCGCGGTAGAAACGGCCGATACGCGACTATGTGGCGGACATCCACAGCAACGCCGATGTGCCGGCGATGATCCGGTACCAGGCGAACGGCGCAAAGCCGTAGCGGCCGATCAGCGTCACGAACGCCTTGACCACCCCCAGGGCGACGACGAACGATACGCCGAAACCCACGCCGATCAGCCCCATGTCATGGCCATCGAGCAGATCGCGGTTCTTGACCAGCTCGAGTGTCGTGGCCCCGAGCATGGTCGGGATGGCGAGAAAGAAGCTGAATTCCGCCGCGGTCCGCCGCTCGACCCCCAGCGACAGCGCGCCCAGGATGGTGGCGCCGGACCGGCTGACGCCCGGCACCATCGCCATGCACTGGATCAGCCCAACTCCGATCGCCGTTCGTGCCGAGAGCGCTTCGATCCCGCGCACCGTGCCGGCGGCTGCGAAGCGTTCGATGACAAGGATGGCAACGCCGCCGACGATCAGCGCCCAGGCGACGACATCGGCGCGGCCGAGCAGCGCTTCGACCTCGTCATGGAAAGCCAGCCCGATGACGACGGCCGGCGTGAAGGCGATCAGGATGTTGCGGGCAAAGCGCAGCGATTCGGGCTGGCGTTTCAGCACGCCCGACATCACGGCGAACAGCGTGCGCCAGTACAGCACGAGGATTGCCAGGATCGCGCCGAGCTGGATGACGATGTTGAACACCTTCCAGCGTTCCGGATCATAGCCGAGCAGCGCCGAGGCGAGGATGAGGTGCCCGGTCGATGACACCGGCAGGAATTCCGTCACGCCCTCGACAAAGCCGAGGATGATGACGGTCATCAGATCATGATCCAAATCGCTCTCCGCTCGCCGGCTGGGCCCTGCCCGTCGCCCTGCCCGTCGCCCTGCCCGTCACGTCGCCCATTCGCGGCGCCCATTCGCGGCGCCCGGCGAGGCGGCAATGCCGTGCGACGGCGGCCGCCGCAAGCTCATTGGCCGGCGAGCGGCGCTTTCTCGAAGCGGCCCTTGGGCCGATATTGCTGCAGCATCTGCGGCAGATAGGCAGCAAGCGGCGTCGCGGTGATGCCGAGATCGGCGAGCGTCTGCGCGCCGGCGGCGACGACATTATCCT
Source organism: Sphingomonadales bacterium (assembly GCA_038210855.1). Classification (GTDB taxonomy): domain Bacteria; phylum Pseudomonadota; class Alphaproteobacteria; order Sphingomonadales; family Sphingomonadaceae; genus Sandarakinorhabdus. The sequence continues at coordinate 4,909 of JBBQWE010000116.1, forward strand.
TCTGCAGCATGGCGAACTGGTCGGATGTCATCGGCATGAACGGCAGCACGTCGCCGATCTTGCCGAGCAGCCGGCTTGCGAAATCCGGCACCTCGATCAGCGCGCGGCCGCGCGCTGTTCCCTTGTTGACCATGGCAAGCAGCGCCCGGAAGCTGATCGCTTCGGGGCCGCCGAGTTCGTAGGTACGGCCGGCCGCATCCCCGCGGCGCAGCGCCGCCTCCACCGCGGCGGCCACGTCTCGAACCGAAACGGGCTGGAACAGCGTGTCGCCGGCGATCACCGGCAGCACCGGTGCCATCCGCGCCATGGCGGCGAAACGGTTGAAGAACTGGTCCTCGGGCCCCGCAACGATGCTGGGCCGCAGTATCACCGCCGTGGGGATGGCGGCGAGCACGGCCGCTTCGCCCTGGGCCTTGGTGCGCGCATAGGGGACTGCCGAGGCTGCATCGGCACCGATCGCCGATACCTGGACATAGTGGCGGATGCCGGCCGCTGCCGCCGCCCGTGCCGCCGCGCCGGCACCCCTGGCCTGCAGGGCATCGAATGTCTGGCCACCGCCTTCGGCCAGGATGCCGACCAGATTGACCCCGGCATCGGCGCCGGCGAATGCCGTGGCAAGCGCCGCTGCATCGCGGATATCGCCGCGCACCGGCTGGATCTGACCAAGCTCTCCGAGCGGTTTCAGGAACAGCGCCCGTTCCGGGTTGCGCGTGATGACCCGGATGCGGAACCCGGCCTCGGCGAGCCGCTGCACGACGTAGCGGCCGATGAAGCCGGAACCGCCGATGACGGTGACAAGGCTGCCGTCCGCCAGCGCGGCGAGAGGCAGCCGGGCGGCGGCCCGGTCGGCAGCGGCGTTGGCGGGCGTGTTGGTGGCAGGATCGGTCATGATCCGTTGCTGTAGCGGCTCGGCCCGAATGTGTCGCCGCGCTTGTTGGCGCAATCGGCAAACCCGGCGTTGACAAGCCGCCGGCCAACCCCTACCCGCGCCGCCTACCTTCGTGCCCGGATGGCGGAATTGGTAGACGCACCAGCTTCAGGTGCTGGCGCTCGCAAGGGCGTGGAGGTTCGAGTCCTCTTCCGGGCACCATTTCCGCGCAGCGGCAGCGATGCCTTGCTCAGGCGGGAATAGCCGTTCCGGCGGCCCGCGCACGGGCCATGGCTTCGCGGACCAGCAGCACTCGGTCCTGCCCGAAATACATGTCATCGCCGCCGACGTAGAAGGTCGGTGTGCCGAAGCCGCCGCGGGCGATGATTTCGTCGGTGTTGGCGCGCAACTGCGCCTTGCGCGCCGGCGAGTCGGCTTCTGCCAGCGTCGTCGCCGCATCGAGGCCGGCGGCGGCACAGGCTTCGGCGAGCACGTCGGGCGCGGTGATATCGCGGTCTTCGCTCCAGTAGAGCTGGAACACCCGGCGGGCGAAGGCTTCGCAGGCGCCGGCATCGGCGGCGACGAGGCAGGCGCGCATGGCGCGGGCCGAATTGATCGGGAAGATGCTGGGGGTCCAGCGGATGGCGAGGCCGGAACGGCGGATCCAGTCGGCCATGTCCTTGCTGAAATAGCGCACCTTGGGCACCACCGGCGCCTCGCGCATCGCATAGACACTGGGGTTGACGGTGTTGAATACGCCGCCGACGAGGAATGGCCGGAAACAGATGCCGAAGCCGTCCTCGCGCGCGGCCGCTACCAGCGCTTCGAAGCCGAGATAGGTCCAGGGGCTGGAACAATCGAAGAAGAATTCGACCCTGCTGCTGTCTGTCACGCCTTCATCCCCTGTGGTGGCGGTTGTGATGCCTGCGATGTGCGTTACCATGGCCGTTGTTACGACGGGAGATGCGGATGAAGTTGTTGTCGCCGGCCGCGGCGCCGGGCCTGGTGCTGGCGTCGGCCTTGCTGATGGCCATGGCGCCCACCTCGCTGCCGTCCTCGCTGCCGCCGGCCGTGCCGATAACGGCCACGGCGCCGGATTTCGATACCGCCATCAGCGAGATCGCCGGCCAGATCGACAATGGCGACAGTGCCGCCGCGCTGGCCCGGCTCGATGCCATGCTGGCCGGTGTCGATCTGCCGGCGCAGCGCGGCACCATCGACGGGCTGCGCAGTTTCGCACTCGCGCGCCTCGGCCGCCTGCCCGAAGCGCGCAAGGCCGCCGAAGCCGCCATCGCAGCCACGCCGGCGCCGACCATGCTTTTGCTGCGCCAGCTGTTCCTGACGCGTTCTTTCGATGGCGACCAGGCCGCCGCCGCCGATGCAGTGGGGCTGATCGCCGCGACCTATCCGAAGGGCGTTGGCGAACTGCCCTCGGAACTGCTGTTCCAGTTGCTCGCCGGGCTGCGCAAGGACGAGGCGAAGCGCTTCGACCTCGCCTGGAGCCTCGCCGCCGTCGATTGGGAGCCGGCCGATGGCAAGATCGGCGATGGCGACAACGTCCGGCTGCTGGTGCTGACCGGCCTTGCCCGGCGCGACCGGCTCGACGAGGCAGCGCCGATCCTGGCCAAGGTCCAGGACCCCGGAGTGCTGCTGCGCCTGGGCATCG
>JBBQWE010000117.1:0-7273 GCA_038210855.1 Sphingomonadales bacterium
ACGCGTTCGGGAAATGCCGTCGCCGGGCCGACGGCGGCAGTGACCTGGGGCGGGGTGGGCACCGATGCCCAGCACGCGGTGTTCCAGCTGCTGCACCAGGGCAGCGTTGTCGGCCCCATCGAATTCGTCGCGGTGCACGAGCCGGCGGCGCACGGCCTGCCGGCGACGCATCACCGCCAGCTGCTCGCCAATTGCTTCGCGCAAGGCGCAGCGCTGCTGAAGGGCCGCAGTTTCGACGAAGCGCTGGCGCTGTCGGGCGGCGACCCGGCGCTGGCGCATGCCAAGACGTTTCCGGGCAACCGCCCGTCGGCGACGATCCTGCTCGATCGGCTCGATCCGTTCACGCTCGGCGCGCTGCTGGCGTTCTACGAGCACCGCACCTTCGCGGCCGCCGTGCTGATGGGCATCAACCCCTTCGATCAATGGGGCGTCGAACTCGGCAAGGAATTGGCGACGGCGATCCTGAACGGCGGCGCGCAGGGCTTCGATGCCTCGACCGCGGACCTGATGGCGCGGGCGGGCATCTGACGCTTGATTTCAGCCGACACCGGCCGCATATCGAAGAGGCAACGGGAGACGACGATGCGTGACGGTATTCCGAACGGTTGAAGCGATGGTTCTGCGAATTCTGCCGGACTTGCGACTGGGTTAGCCCATGGGTATCGCGTCGGCGCGATCCGAACCCTTTTTCGTCAAACGGCCTTTTCGTCCTGTCTGGATGGCCGTTGCCATCGTTACCGCTGCTTGCCTATCGGCGGTTCTGTTCCTGCTTTTCCAGATTTCTCCGGCCGATCCGGCCACTTACCCGCTGATCACCGCGCTTGTCGCGTGTGTTGCGGTAGCAGCAGCTTCGTGGGGCTGGGCAATCGGTGGATGGGTGGCGCACCGCAACGCCCGTGTTCAGCATACCATCACCATCATTGCCGCTCGGTTCGCCCAGCCGATGTTCGTCCAGCAGCTGGCGTTGTTCAACAACAGTTTCGGCGATGCCGAGGACACGCCGAAAGTCACTTCTCAGATCATCGATGCTCTGGTCGCGACCGGGGCACCGGAGGACCAGGCGAAGGTGCAGTCAGCGCGCTACCTGCTCAACTATTTCGAATTCATCGCCAGCGGGGTCCGCAGCGGCGAGCTCGACCTCGACATCGTTCGCAACAATCTGCGGGCCAGTGTCATATATTTCCACAACAAGTGCGAACCCTATATCCTTGACCAGCGTCGCAGCATCCCGACCTTGCTCGGCAATTTCAGCCGTTTGAAGCTGGAACTGGAGAAACGCTGAAAGCGCAGCGAGTGGAAGGTCGCCCGGCCTCAGACCAGATCGCGCCACACCCCGGCGATCAGGGCTTCGGCGGGTGCATATTGGCGCTTGTATGACATGCGGTCGCAATCGTCGATCCAATAGCCGAGGTAGACATAGGGCAGCCCGGCGCGGCCGGCGCGGGTGATGTGATCGAGGATGATGTAATTGCCCAGTCCCTTGCGCGCATCGGGATCGTAGAAGCTGTAGATCATGCTCAGCCCGTCCGATTGCTTGTCGGTCAGGCAGCAGCCGACCAGCCGTCCCGGGCGGCCATCGACGCCGGGTTCGCGATATTCGACGACCACCGTGTCCACCGGCGATTGTTCGACCATGTCGGCATAATCATGGCCGTCCATCGCAGCCATGCCGCCCTGCGGGTGGCGGGCGGCAAGATAGCGGCGCAGCAATTGCCATTGTTCCTCGGTCGACCATGGCTCGCAGGCGTGGACAACCAGATCGTCGTGGCGACGCAGCAGCTTCTTCTGGCTGGCCGTCGGGCAAAACTGCGGCGCCATCACCCGCACCGATACACAGGCCTGGCAGAAATCGCAGGACGGGCGATAGACGACATTCTGGCTGCGCCGGAAACCGATGCGGCCGAGCGCCTCGTTCATGTCGGCGGCGCCCTCGCCCTTCAGTTCGGCAAAGACCTTGCGCTCCGTCCGCCCCGGCACATAGGGGCACGGTGCCGGCGCCGTGACGAAGAAGCGCGGAAAACGGAAACTCTGGTCGGTCAACGCGTGCCCCTATCCGCCCTGATGTACGGCATGGTAGCGGCCTTCCTGCGGATGAAAAGACGTGCCGGCGTCGAGGTGGGCCGCACCGCCGCCATCAATCCGCCTCGATCAAGCGCACGTCGTAGCCGGCGGCGCGCAGCGCTTCGACCAGCCGGTCGAGATGGTCGCGATCGCGGGTTTCGCATTCGATATCGGTGATCAGGCCCTTGGCCGGCAGGTTGGTGAACACCCGCTGGTGATAGATTTCGAGGATGTTGACCTGTTTCTGGTCGAACACCCGCATCACTTCGAACAACTGCCCCGGCCGGTCCTTCAGCCGGATGCGAAGCCGGGCCAGCCGCCCGGCGCGCGCCAGTTCGCGCAGCAGCACATTGGCCAGCAGCCGGGTGTCGATGTTGCCGCCGCAGATGACCAACCCGACCTTGGCACCGCGAAAGCGCCGCGGATGCGCCAGCAGCGCCGCCAGGCCGGCGGCGCCGGCGCCTTCCACCACGGTCTTTTCGATGTTGAGCAGCATCGAAACGGCGCGTTCGAGGTCACGCTCGCTGACCAGCAATATGTCGTCGACCAGCGCACGGACCACGGCGGACGTCAGCACGCCGGGCGTCTTGACGGCGATGCCTTCGGCCAGCGTGTCGCCATCGCAGACCAGCGTTTCGCCGCGCAGCAGGGCGTACATCGACGGGTATAGCTCGGCCTGCACGCCGATCACTTCGATCTTGGGGTTGATCGCCTTGGCGACGGTGGCGATGCCGGAAATCAGCCCGCCGCCGCCGATCGGCACGATCAGCGTATCGAGATGCGGCACCGCGGCGAGCATTTCGAGGCCGACCGTGCCCTGGCCGGCCATCACCAGCGCGTCGTCGAACGGCGGCACGAAGACGTAACCGCGCCGGGCCGCCAGTTCATGGGCATGGGCGCCGGCGTCTTCGAACTTTTCGCCGTGCAGCACGACATCGGCGCCATGACTTTCGGTTTGCTGGACCTTCACGATCGGCGTGAAGCGCGGCATGACGATCGTCGCCGGAATGCCGAGCCGGCGGGCGTGATAGGCGAGGCCTTGCGCATGGTTACCGGCCGATGCCGTGATGACGCCGCGGCTGCGTTCTTCCGCCGTCAGGCTGAGCAGGCGATTGAGGGCGCCGCGTTCCTTGTAGGCAGCGGTGAACTGCAGGTTTTCGAATTTCAGCCAGATTTCGGCGCCGGTGATTTCGGAAAGCGTCTGGCTGTGCAGGCACGGCGTCTTGACGACGGCGCCATCGATGGCGCGGGCTGCCGCCTCGACATCGGCGAGGCTGATGGGCAGCGCGAGTGCGTCTTCTGTTGCAGCGGCGGCTGCGGTTGCTGCGGCGATGGAAACAGGGCTCATCGCCTTTCCTTATCCCTGCGGCGGTGTACTGGCCACAGCGATTTGGGCGGTGTCGCCGGCCGGCCGCAGGGCGCCCGGGCCGCGACATTTGCGCAGCGCCCGGCGCTTGCGGCAACACCTGCGTGTTGACTGCCGTGACTGCAGAAAATAACTTCGCGACTTGAGGCAATTGCACAGCCGGAACGGCCGCCGATCGGAGCCCTATCGATGTACGCCCACCCCATCGCCATCGAAGCCGGCGACATCGACCATATGGGCCATGTCAACAATGCCGTCTATCTGCGCTGGGTACAGGACGCGGTGGTGCAATACTGGACCGAAACCGCGCCGCCCGAAGCCGTCGCCGGCCATCTTTGGGTGGCACTCAAGCACGAGATCACCTATCGCGCGCCGGCTTTCCTGCATGATGAAGTCATTGCCGGAGTCGTCGCCGACAGCGTGCAGGGGGCGCGGGCCTTTTTCACCACGATGATCCGGCGCGGTGAACAGGTGCTCGCCGAAGTGAAGAGCAGCTGGTGCTGCCTCGATGCAGCGACGCTGCGCCCGGCGCGGCTGGCCAAGGATGTGGTGGCGCGCTTCATCGGTGATTGATCGGCGATTGGAGGGCGATTGGACGGCGATTGCACGGCGATTGGACGGCGATTGCACGGCACGTTTTCTGCGGCCGGACGTTTGCCCTGCAGACCAGCAAAAAAGGACCTGCCACGTCTCGCCTGCCCGGCCATCGCGAAGCGCACCGCCTCGATCGGGCCGGCTGGCTGCGCGCTGCCGTGCTGGGCGCCAACGACGGCATCGTTTCGACGGCGGCCTTGCTGGTGGGGGTTGCTGCTGCCGCCACCGATCATGGCCAGGTGATGGTCAGCGGCGTCGCCGGGCTGGTTGCCGGCGCGACGTCCATGGCGGCGGGCGAATATGTCTCGGTATCGTCGCAAGCCGATGCCGAGCGCGCCGATCTGGCGCGCGAGGCGGCGGAACTGGCCGCCGATCCGGCCGGTGAAGCCGGCGAGCTTGCCGCCATCTACCGGGCGCGCGGGCTGGATGCCGGGCTTGCCGATGCGGTGGCGGCGCAATTGATGGCGCGGGACCCGCTTGCTGCCCATGCCCGCGACGAACTGGGGTTGAGCGAGGCGCTGGCGGCCAGGCCGGTGCAGGCGGCGCTGGCATCGGCGGCCGCCTTCGCCGCCGGCGCCGGGTTGCCGTTGCTGGTTGCGGCGCTGGTGCCGCTGCCCGTGCTCGGCTGGGCGGTGACGGCGGCGGCGCTGTTCTTTCTGGTTGCGCTCGGGTTCGCCGGTGCCCGGCTTGGCGGGGCACCGGCGCCGCGCGCCATCGCTCGCGTGCTGTTCTGGGGCGCCCTTGCGCTGGCGGCATCGGCACTGGTCGGCAAATGGTTCGGCGCCGTGGCGTGAAGTTCCAGCGTGACTTTGCTGCGTGACTTTGCAGCGTGACTTTGGCGATGGCGCTGCCGCGCTGCCGGCGGTAAGCGGCGGCCATGGAAGCCCGGAAATCGAAAATCGCCTATCTCGGCCTTGGTGTGATGGGCGCGCCGATGGCGCGCCACCTCGCCGCCGCCGGCCATGACATGGTCGTCTACAACCGCACCGCTGCCAAGGCGGCCGCCTGGGTGGCGGCGCATGGCGGCAGCCTGGCGCCGACTCCGGCGGCGGCTGCGGCCGGCGCCGATGTGGTGATCGCCTGCGTCGGTGCCGATGCCGATCTGGAAGCAGTGACGCTGGGCCCCGACGGCGCCTTTGCCGCGATGCGCGCCGGCGCGCTGTTCATCGATCACACCACCGTGTCGGCCGCCATCGCCCGCCGCTTGGCAGGCGAGGGCGAGGCACGCGGTGTGCTGGTTGCCGACGCCCCGGTTTCGGGCGGGCAGGCCGGCGCCGAAAACGCCCGGCTGACCGTCATGGTCGGCGGATCGGATGCCGCCTTTGCCGCCGCCGAGCCGGTGATGGGCGCCTATGCCCAGCGCATCGGCCATATGGGGCCGGCGGGCAGCGGCCAGCTTGCCAAGATGGTCAACCAGCTGTGCATCGCCGGCGTGGTGCAGGGCCTTGCCGAAGGGCTGGCGTTCGGGCGGGCAGCCGGGCTGGATCTCGACCAGCTCGTTTCGGTGATTTCAAGGGGCGCGGCGCAAAGCTGGCAGATGGACAATCGCGCCGCCACCATGGCGCGCGGCGAATTCGATTTCGGTTTCGCCGTCGACTGGATGCGCAAGGACCTTGGCCTGGCGCTCGACGAGGCCCGCCAGCTGGGCGCCTCGTTGCCGCTGGCAGCCCTGGTCGATCAATTCTACGCCGATGTCCAGGCGATGGGCGGCGGCCGGCAGGATACGTCGTCGTTGCTTCGGCGGTTCGACCGAGCCAAGGTGTAGGGGTTTCCGGGGAGGCCGAGCGTGCGGATCGATCGCCGTGAATTGCTGGCCTTGGCCGCAGCCGCGCCATTTGCCACCGCGGCGGCGTCGCCGGTGGCCGAGACAACGGCCGCCGTGCCGCCAGCAACCCGCGAATTGCGGTTGCCGGTGCAGGGCGGCAGCCTTTTTTTGTCCGGGTGAATGGCGATTTGGACAGCAAGCGCCCGCCGCTGCTGCTGGTCCATGGCGGCCCGGGCGGCGCGCTGTGGCAACACTTCCCGGCGTTGCCGCTCGCCGGGACACGCGCCGTCATCCTCTACGATCAAATCGACAGCGGCCGGTCCGATGCACCCGGCGATCCGGCCAACTGGACCGTCGATCGCTTTGCCGACGAGATCGCTGCGGTTCGCGCTGCGCTCGGCGTCCCGACCGTGCATCTTCTCGGGCACAGCTGGGGCGGGATTGTCGCGACCCGCTATGCAGCGCGCCGGCCCGACGGGCTGCGCAGCCTGGTACTGCAGGGCACGCCGCTGTCGGCGGCGCGGGCTGCCGCGAGCGTGCAATCGCTGCTCGATGCGCTGCCGGCCGGTGCCGGCGCAGCGATCCGGGCCGGCGGCAAAGGCCCCGAATATCGACAGGCGATGGGGCTGTTCATGAAAAAGCACCTCGCGCGTACCAGCCTGGGCAGTTTCGGCATGCCCTATATGGAAGGTACGCCGATGGACCGCGGCGATGCATTCGCCCTTGCGATGACGGGCGGCGATATCACCGCAGCGTTCTCGGGCGTGCTCAAGGGTTTCGACGACGAGGCGCTGTTGCGCCGGATTGCCGTGCCGACGCTGCTGCTGCGGGGTTCCGACGACATCATGACCGCGGCTGCAACGCGCGCCATGCTGCCGATGCTGCAGCGCGGCACCTATGCCGAAATCGCCGATGCCGGCCACATGACGCAATTCGATCAGCCGGCAGCGTGGCGGTCGGCAGTTGCCGGCTTCATCGCCGGCAACGATCCGCGGGCGTGAGTGGCCGCCGCGATCGCCGGCCGGCTTTGAATCGAGCCCGGCGCCTGCTAGCGTTTCGATCATGAACAGCGCTCGCATCGTCATTACCGGAATGCTCGTTGCCGCCGGGGCCGCGCAATCGCCGGCCTCCGCCGACACGGCCTTTGTCAACGCCAACGGCTACACGATCGGTGGTGCGGGAAGCCTGCAGCGCTTCGCCGTGCTCGTCGTCGACGATCGGGGCCGGGTCAAGGCAACGCTGCCGACCGGCGCCGCCACCCCCCGCATGCGCCGGGTGAACCTGCGCGGCGCGACGCTGCTGCCCGGGCTGATCGACGCGCATGGCCATGTCATGAGCCTGGGCGAACGCGCGCTGGCGGTCGATCTTTCCGAAACCACCTCGCTTGCTGCGGCGCTGGCGGCGGTGAAGGCAGCGCCGGCCGGCCCCGGCTGGATCCGCGGCGGCGGCTGGAACCAGGAACGCTGGAACCTTGGCCGCTTCCCCAC
>JBBQWE010000118.1:0-7250 GCA_038210855.1 Sphingomonadales bacterium
ATCTGGGGGGTCGGCTTCGGTGCGGAGGGCACCGCGGTCGGCGAAGTCTGCTTCAACACCGCCATGACGGGCTATCAGGAGGTGATTTCCGATCCTTCCTACGCCGGGCAGATCATCACCTTCACCTTTCCGCACATCGGCAACGCCGGCGCCAATGACGAGGATATCGAATCAACCAATCCGCACGCGCTCGGCTGCGTGGTGCGCGAGGCGGTGACGCCGGCGGCGAACTTCCGCAGCCAGCGCCGCTTCGATGACTGGATGCGCGCCTGGGGGCGGATCGGCATTTCGGGCGTCGATACCCGCGCGCTCACCCGCCGCATCCGCACCGCCGGCGCCCCCAACGGCGTCATCGCGCACAACAGGGCCGGGGTGTTCGATCTCAACAAGCTGACCGCCGAAGCTCGCGCCTGGCCGGGGCTGGAGGGCATGGACCTCGCCAGCGTGATCAGCGCAACGCAGAATTACGGCTGGGACGACGGCCTGTGGCGCCTTGTCGGCGGCTATGCCGTGCACGGCGGCAACCCCGATGGCCCGCACGTCGTCGCGGTCGATTACGGCATGAAGCGCAACATCCTGCGCAACCTGGTCGCCGCCGGCGCGCGGGTGACGGTGGTGCCGGCACGGGCGAGCTATGACGAGATCATGGCGTTGCGGCCCGATGGCATCTTCCTGTCGAACGGCCCCGGCGATCCGGCCGCCACCGGCATCCATGCAGTGCCGACCATCCAGCGTTTCCTGAACGACAATCTGCCGCTGTTCGGCATCTGCCTCGGCCACCAATTGCTCGGGCTGGCGATCGGCGCACGCACGGTGAAGATGAGCCAGGGCCACCGCGGCGCCAACCACCCGGTCAAGCGCCTCGCCGACGGGCGAGTCGAGATCACTTCGATGAACCACGGCTTTGCAGTGGAAACGGCGACACTGCCGGCCAATGCGCAGGCAACGCACATTTCGCTGTTCGACGGCTCGCTCGCCGGGCTGGAACTGACCGACACGCCGGCGTTTTCGGTGCAATATCACCCCGAAGCCAGCCCGGGGCCGCAGGACAGCGCCTATCTGTTCGAAAAGTTCGTGGCGTCGCTCGGCGCAGCGGCGTGATCGATCCCGCTCGCCTTGCCGAGGAAATGGCTGCCGACGCGGAAGTCCTCGCCGAACTCGCTCGCAATGGCGATGTCGCCAGCCTGCCGCGGACGATCGACGTGCATTTCAAGGGGCCGCAGCCTGCCATCGAAGCGCTTGCCGAAGACGCGCAGGGGCTGGGCTTCCGCTTCATCGATTTCGGCGAGTTCGAGGATGGCGATTGGGCCGCCGACCTGCAGGTCGATGGCCCCGTCACCCGCGAAGCGCTCCGCGCGCTGATCACCGGCGCGCTGCAGATCGAGATTTCGCACGGCGTCGAATTCGACGGCTGGGGCTGCGAAGCGGAGACGGGGGCGTGAGCGGCGTCAGGCCTGCCAGGGATCGATCAGTTCAATTCCCGTGCGGGCATAGTCTTTGGTATTTCGCGTCGCGATCTTTGCGTTGCGCGACATTGCAATCGCGGCGATCTGGCTATCGATTTCCGGCAGGCGACCGCCCTCGCGTTTCATCCGGGCCTGAAGCCAGCCATGCGCTTCCGCTGCCGCCGTGTCGAAAGGTACAAAACGATCGCCAAAGCGCATTTTTATCGTTGCCCAAGCGTTGGTCAGCTGTTGGCGTCGCGCAAGATCATCGATCAACTCGATTCCATAGACAATCTCGGCGATGGCAAGGACCGGAATTGCGATCTGGTCGAAATTCGCCCGTATCCAGTCATTTACGCGGGTGTTGCCGTTGGCGCGCATCGGCTGGCTCAGCACGTCGGTGTCGATCAGGATCATTCGAAATGCACCGGAAGTCGGTTGTCCACCTGGCGGTCCGGCAATTCGATGTCGAAGCCGGGGCGCGTGATCCGGATCAAGTGGTCGACAAAATTCTCGCCGGGTCGCGGTGCGGTGCCGATCGGATATTGGCGCGGGTCGTCGCGGTCGAGTTCGCGCGAGAGGATATGACGAACTTCCCCCTCCACCGAACGGCCATTCTCGGCGGCACGCCGCCGCAACCGATCTTTGAAGTCATCGTCAATCTGCCGGATTGTCATACTGCCCATCGCACCGCTCCCGTGATTGCATTGCAATCACCATATCATGCCAAGGCCACCTGACCAATGCCCAAGCGCACCGATATCGCCTCCATACTGATCATCGGCGCCGGGCCGATCATCATCGGCCAGGCGTGTGAATTCGATTATTCCGGCACCCAGGCGGTGAAAGCCCTGCGCGCCGAGGGCTATCGCATCATCCTCGTCAATTCGAACCCGGCGACGATCATGACCGATCCGGAACTGGCCGATGCGACCTATATCGAGCCGATCACGCCCGAGATTGTCGCCAAGATCATCGCAAAGGAGCGCCCCGATGCGGTGCTGCCGACGATGGGCGGGCAGACGGCGCTCAACACCGCGCTGGCGCTGCACCGCGACGGTACGCTGGCGAAATACAACGTCCAGCTGATCGGTGCCGACGCCGAAGCCATCGACAAGGCCGAGGACCGGCTGAAGTTTCGCGACGCGATGGACAAGATCGGCCTCGAAAGCCCGAAATCGCAGATCGCCCACAATATGGACGAAGCCATGGCGGCGCTGGAATTCGTCGGCCTGCCGACGATCATCCGGCCCAGCTTCACCATGGGCGGCACCGGCGGCGGCATCGCCTACAACAAGGAGGAGTTCGTCCGCATCGTCACCGGCGGCCTCGATGCCTCGCCGACCACCGAAGTGCTGATCGAGGAATCGGTGCTCGGCTGGAAGGAATATGAGATGGAGGTGGTGCGCGACCGCGCCGACAACGCCATCATCATCTGTTCGATCGAAAATATCGATCCGATGGGCGTCCATACCGGCGATTCCATCACCGTCGCGCCGGCGCTGACGCTGACCGACAAGGAATATCAGATCATGCGCAACGCCAGCATCGCGTGCCTGCGCGAGATCGGCGTCGAAACCGGCGGCTCCAACGTGCAGTTCGCGGTCAATCCGCGGGATGGCCACCTGGTGGTCATCGAAATGAACCCGCGCGTTTCGCGCTCCTCGGCGCTGGCGTCGAAGGCAACGGGCTTTCCCATCGCCAAGGTCGCGGCGCTGCTGGCGGTCGGCTACACGCTCGACGAGATCATGAACGACATCACCGGCGCCACGCCGGCATCGTTCGAACCGACCATCGATTACGTCGTCACCAAGATCCCGCGCTTTGCCTTCGAAAAGTTCAAGGGCGCCGAACCGCTGCTGTCGACGGCGATGAAGTCGGTCGGCGAAGTCATGGCGATCGGCCGCAATTTCCAGGAAAGCGTCCAGAAGGCGCTGCGCGGGCTCGAAACCGGCCTGACCGGTTTCGACGAGATCGAGACCCTGGCGGGCGCCAGCCACGACGAGATCGAAGCGGAACTCAGCCGCGCCACGCCCGACCGGCTGCGCGTCGCGGCGCAGGCAATGCGCGCCGGCATCAGCGTCGAGCGCATTCACGAAATCGCCCGCTTCGAACCCTGGTTCCTCCGCCAGATCGAGGAACTGGTGCAGATCGAAGCGCGGGTGCGCGCCGAAGGCCTGCCGACCGGGCCGAACAGCTTCCGCCGCCTGAAAGCCAAGGGCTTTTCCGATGCCCGGCTGGCGACACTGACGGGCCGCAGCGAGGGCGACGTCGCCGCCGCGCGCCGTGCACTGAACGTCCGCCCGGTGTTCAAGCGCATCGACACCTGCGCCGGCGAATTCACCGCGCGCACGCCGTACATGTACTCGACCTATGAAGCGCCCAGCTTCGGCGAGGCGGATTGCGAAAGCGAACCGAGCGACGCCGCCAAGATCGTCATCCTCGGCGGCGGCCCCAACCGCATCGGCCAGGGCATCGAATTCGATTATTGCTGTTGCCACGCCTGCTACGCGCTGGGCGCCAAGGAACAGGGCGGCGCCGGCTACGAAACCATCATGGTCAATTGCAATCCCGAAACCGTCTCGACCGATTACGACACCTCCGACCGCCTTTATTTCGAACCGCTGACCGCTGAGGACGTGCTTGAAATCCTGCACAAGGAAATGTCGCGCGGCACGCTCGCCGGGGTCATCGTGCAACTGGGCGGCCAGACCCCGCTCAAGCTGGCGCGCGCTCTCGAAGCCGCCGGCATCCCCATCCTCGGCACCAGCCCCGACAGCATCGACCTCGCCGAAGACCGCGAGCGCTTTGCTGCGCTGGTCGAGGAACTCGGCCTCAAACAGCCCGAAAACGGCATCGCCCGCAGTCGTGACGAGGCCATCGCCGTCGCCACCCGCATCGGCTACCCGGTGCTGATGCGGCCGAGCTATGTGCTCGGCGGTCGCGCCATGGAAATCGTCGAGACGCAGGGCCAGCTCGAAACCTATATCCGCGAAGCGGTTGTCGTTTCGGGCGACAGCCCGGTGCTGATCGATCGCTATCTGCGCGATGCCATCGAAGTCGATGTCGATGCCGTGGCCGACGGCGAGACGGTCTATGTCGCCGGCGTCCTCCAGCATATCGAGGAAGCTGGTGTCCATTCGGGGGACAGCGCCTGCTCGCTGCCGCCGTACAGCCTGGGCGCCGACATCATCGCCGAAATCGAGCGCCAGACCGAAATCCTGGCACGGGCGCTGGGCGTGCGCGGGCTGATGAACATCCAGTTCGCGGTCAAGGCCAACGGGCGTGAGCCCGATAACCCTGCTTCGCAAGTCTATCTGATCGAGGTCAACCCGCGTGCCAGCCGCACCGTGCCGTTCACTGCCAAGGCGACCGGCATCCCGATCGCCAAGATCGCGGCGCGCGTCATGGCCGGTGAAATGCTTGCCGATTTCGATCTGCGGCCACGCGCCACCGGCACGCATATCGCCGTAAAGGAAGCGGTATTCCCGTTCGCGCGCTTCCCCGGGGTCGATCCCGTTCTCGGCCCCGAAATGAAATCGACCGGCGAAGTCATGGGCCTCGATGCCGATTTCGCCACGGCTTTCGCCAAGGCGCTGCTCGGCGCGGGATCGACGCTGCCGCAATCGGGCACGGTGTTCATTTCGGTGAAGGACAGCGACAAGGCGATGATCGTGCCGGCCGCGCGCGACCTCGTCGGCATGGGCTTCAGCATCGTTGCCAGCGAAGGCACGGCGAAAGTGCTGGGGGAGGCGGGGATCGCCGTCACGCGCATCAACAAGGTGGCCGAAGGCCGGCCGCACATCGTCGATCGCATCAAGGATGGCGATATCGCGCTGATCTTCAACACCACCGAAGGCGTCCAGTCGCTGAAGGATTCGGCTTCGATCCGCGGTTCGGCGCTTTTTGGCCGGGTGCCCTATTTCACCACCGCGGCGGCATCGGTGGCATCGGTGGCGGCGATCGCGGCGCTGCGGCGACGGCCGCTTGAAGTGCGACCGTTGCAGGCCTATCATGACTCGCCTGCGGGCTGACCGGGCCGGCGCACGTCGGGGGAACCTGCCGGCGGCGAGTCGGTTCTGTTTGTCCCGCCGATGCGCCGGTTGCGTGGTGGCGGCGCCTCGGCCGCCGAATAGTTTGAAACATCAAGGTTGAGTGTCCAAGAATGGCGACTGTCGAAAAGCTGCCGATGCTGGCGGAAGGTCATGCGGTACTGGTTGCGACCCTGCGCCGCCTGAAGGAGCATGAGCGTCCGGAAGTGGTCGAACAGATCGAGGAAGCCCGCGCGCACGGCGATCTGTCCGAAAACGCCGAATATCACGCCGCCAAGGAACGCCAGGGCCAGATCGAAGCCCAGGTGATCGAAATCGAGGACCAGCTGGCCCGCGCCCAGGTCATCGATCCGCGCACGCTGTCGGGCGATCGGGTGCTGTTCGGTTCCACCGTCCACCTGCTCGATGACGATGAAAAGCCCGTTACCTACCAGATCGTCGGCCAGATGGAGGCCGATGCCCGCCGCGGCCGCATTTCCTATTCGTCGCCGCTCGGCCGCGCGCTGATCGGCCGCCGCATCACCGACGAGGTCGAAGTCTCCACCCCCTCGGGCGATCGCTATTACACCATCGAACGGGTGGAATTCATCTGATGCCGGGCTTGGCGACGGCGGGTTCCGTCGCCATATCGGCCGGGTGAAGCCGTTCAAGCCACCGCAAGCGATTGTCACCAACTGGCTGATCGGGCTGTGCGCCGCCGTCGAAGCCGCGGTGCTGATCGGCGGCAGCGGCTTCGGCGATCGGCTGATCTTCCAGTTCGGACTGGTGCCCCTGCGACTTGCCGCGGCGCTGGACGGGCAGGGTGATCTGCTATCGGCTGCCATCCCGCTGGTCAGCCACATTTTCCTGCATTCGGGGGTGCTCCACCTCGCCCTCAATCTGCTTTTTCTCGCCTGGGTCGGGCGCTATGTCGAATGGGTCGCCGGCTGGCGATCGCTGCTGCTGTTGTTCCTCGCCGGCGGCGTCATCGGCGGTTCGCTCGAAGCCCTGGTCAACCCCGCGTCTCCCTATCCGGTCGTCGGTGCCAGCGGTGCGATTGCGGCGGTGTTCGGCGCCTATGCCATGTTGTTTTCGCAGCGGCGGCCGGCAGCGCGGCGCGTGCTCGGTGTCGCTCTCTCCGGCGATACGCTCAACGCCCTTTGGTACGCCGCCAGCTGGATCGTGCTGCAATTGCTGACCGGGCTGGCCTTCAACCTCGGCGCCGGCGGCATTGCCGTGTGGAGCCACATCGGCGGTTTCCTAACCGGCCTGGTCGCGGCGCGCAGCTGGGGTCGCGGCCCCCGGATGTTCTGAAACGCCTGCCATGCGCGCGCTCGTCTGCCACCATCTTGCCGATGATCTTTCCGGCCTGCGGCTGGAAAACGACTGGCCCGAACCGCCGCCGCCGGGGCGGGGCGAGGCGACCGTGGCGATCACCGCCGCCGGGCTCAACTATCCCGATCTGCTGATGCTGTCCGGCGGTTACCAGTTCCGCCCGGAATTGCCGTTCATTCCCGGCACCGAGGCCTGCGGCCGGGTTATCGTCGCCGGGGCTGGCAGCGAAGCCTGGGCCGGCGCGCGAGTCATGGTCGGCGGGCGCGGCGGCGGCTTTGCCGAACGGCTGACGCTGCCGATCGCCGCGCTGCGGCCGGTGCCGCCGGGCCTCGATGACGAACAGGCGGCCGGCTTCACCGTCGGCGCGCTCACCGCCTGGGTCGGGCTGATGGTGCGCGGCCGGCTGGTGCCGGGGGAGCGCGTGCTGGTAACCGGCGCC
>JBBQWE010000119.1:0-7231 GCA_038210855.1 Sphingomonadales bacterium
GACGACGATGCTGGCAACATAATCGTCGCCGTCGCGGACCACCGGCGGGATGCCGGCGAGCAATTGCAGGTCCTGTGTCGTGCGGATGCGCGCTTCGCCCATGCCGAACAGATCGTTGCCGGCGGTCGCCACCGCCACCAGCCGGAACCCCGACAGCGAATCGTTCAATTTCACCGGCACGCGCACACGGCCGTCGGGCCCGAGCGGCACCCGCCCCCACCAGCCGAGCAGTGGCTGAAAATCACGCCGCGCCGTGCCGGCCATGTCGCCGCCGCCGCCGCCGCTGGCCACCGCCTTGCGGCCATAATGGCGCTTGCCGACCACCTGCGTCTGCGCCGTCGCCTGCACCACTGCCAGCGGCCGATCGGCCATCATCGCCGCCAGCACGTCCCAGCTCCTGTTGTCCTTCAATTGCAGCAGCGCTTCATCGACAGCAGCGAAGGCGATTTCGGCATCGGCCGGCAGGCGGCGGCCGGGTGGGGCCGCCACCGTCACCAGCGCCTGCGCCGTCGCGCGGACCGGATAGCCGGCGCGATCGGGGGCGACTTTCACTGCCAGCCGCTGTGCTTCCCAGCCGACCTTCAGCCGCGCCATGCCGAGGCGATAGCTCGGTTTGGCAAGATCGACGAGCGCGGTCGGCGACGCGGCATCGCGGCTGATCCATGGCAGGTTCCAGCGCCGCGCCAGATCGGCGAGCCACAGCCGCCAGCCGGCGACGCGGCCGCGCACCGCCAGCACCGAGACATAGACATTGGGGGCATAACCGCCCTTCATCCGGACTTCGACGACGGGATCGCGGCCCGAAAGCTGCGTCACGAAACTGTCGATCACCCCGTCGCGCAGCACGGTGACGAGCGCCGTTGCTTCGCGAAACGGCATCCGGACCTGCAGCCGCGCAACGCCATCGGCGGCGACCGACGGGCTTTCGGGCACCACGTCCATGCGATCGCCATTGTCGCCGCCGAACCACCAATCATCGTCGCCGGCCAGCCAGACGCCGGTGGTGGCGCGCGACACCCGGCCATCGGCATCGGCGGCTTCGGCGACGACGATTACTTCGCCCGAAACGCCGGCATCGAGCTGGCACGCGGCAAGGCCCTTGTCATCGCTGCGCGCGCTGCACGTCGCGCCGAGTTTCTTCGTTTCGCGGCTGTTGTCATAGGCATAGAAGCCGCCGATCAATCGCTTGCGATAGCTGAAGGTCTCGCGCGAATAGAGCGAGACGCTCACCCGCCGCCCGGCCAGCGGCTTGCCGGCAAGGTCGAGCACCACCAGTTTCAACCGCAGGTCATCGGCCCGGGCCAGCCAGCCATCGGAACGCAGCCCGACGCGCAGCGCTGCCGGTTCGAGGTCGATGCGCGCCACCTTCGTCGCGACCTCGCCATTGGCGTCATCATAATCCATCTCGGCGATCAGGCTCGACGGGCGGGTGATCGGCCCCGGAACGCCCACCGCCACGCGCGCTGCGCCGCCGGCCGAAAGCGTTACCGGTTCCAGCCGGGCACGCGTCGGCGACGATGCGATCTCGCCGGCGGACTCGCCATCGCCGTCGAGGGCAACGATGCCGGCAACCACCGGTTCACCGCCGAAGCTCCAGCCTTCATAATCGGCGAGGCTGACATCGCGCGGCGCGACGCTGGTGCGCAGCTTGACCGGCGCGCCGCCGACGGCGCCACCGGCAAGATAGGTCATCGCCAGATCGACCGCGACGCTGCGCGGTGCCACCGGTGTTGCTCTTGGCCCTGAAACGCTGGCGCGGATCGCCGGCAGGCGGAATTCCTCGACACTGAAATTGCCGGCAAACAGCGGTTCGCGGCCCTGCCCCTGCAGTTCGAGCAGATAATCGCCGAGTGGCGCCGATTTCGGCAGGGCGAGCGTTGCGGTGCCGCTTTGTCCCGCCATCGTCAGCCGCGCTTCGAAACGCGTGTTGGTGGCGCCGTGGCTGGCGACGAGCACAGGCTTGACGAGCGCCTGGCCGCGACTGATGCCGGCATCGAGGCGGGTGCGCAGCAGAACCTTCATGTTGATCGTCTCGCCGGGCCTGGCGAGCGTGCGGTCGAACACCGTGTGCACCGCCGTGCGTTCGTAACCATAGCCCGAGGCCAAGTTGAAATCGCTCGCCTGGATGCCGCTGCCCCAACGTGTGAGCGTGAAGCTCATGTCGTCGGCGGTGCGGGCGCTGACGATAAGCGGGTGTTCGCCATAATCGCAGCCGCCATAGGCCGCCGGCGGCGGCAGTACATCGCCGATCGCAGCGCGGCCGGCGGCATCGGTGCGGCCCTGCCAGAACAGCTTGCCGGTGCAGGAATCGCTGACCGCGACGCGGGCATTGGCGACGGGGGTGGCATCGGAAAGCCGCGTCACCCAGGCAAGGCTGGTGCCCAGCCCCCATTGGAAATGCACCGCCATGTCGGTTACCAGCGCGCCGGTGGCGACATGCCTCACCCGGGCATCGCCGGCAACGCCCGGGCCGAGCAGCGCCGCGCCCAGCGCCGGCGAGGCCAGTTCGACGACGTGAAAGCCCCGGGCTTTCAGCGGAATGCCGACGACTTCGAACTGGCGTGGATCGCGGCTGCGCGTGATGGTGAAACCGCGCGCCGCAGCACCGGGCGGCAGCAGCGGCGCGGCGCGCGTCAGATTGACGGTGCGGGTTTTTTGCGACCCCGCAATCGGTTCCTCGACCGACTGGTAATCCTCGGCACGATCGAGCCGGCGCAGCCAGTCGGCGATCCCGGCATCATCGGCGACCGCCATCGCTCGCGCCGGAATCGCCGCGGTGCGGGCAGCCACCGGGCTTTCGACGCCGCGCAGTGTCACCGGCAGCACCCCGCCCTCCGCCGCCTCGAGGATTCCGAAACTGCCGGCGAACTTGGCGAGCGGCGGATAATCGCCGGTGCCGGTTTCGAGCGGGAACCGCTCGGCATTGGCGAGCGGGCGGCCGGCGTCATCGGCCAACCCCGCCGGCAGCACGACCCGAAGCGCGGTGCGCTCCGGCAGCGGGCCGGCGAAAGTGACACTGTCGAGCGTCGCGCTGCGCTGTTTCGGCGCTTGCGGCGCGATCTGGCGGCCGTCTCCGGTGACCAACCGGACGGCGAGTGCCTTCGCCATCGGCACCTGGCCGGTGAAGCCGACGCGCAGCGGTTCGATCGGCGAGCAGCGCGCCGCAGCGTTGACGCGAGCGCATTCGAAGCGCGCCGTGAACGCCGGGCGGATGGTGAACTGCCGGCGATCGGCTTCGCCCGCCACCAATCCATCGGCGGTGGCGACGCCTGCCCCCCACAGCAAGGTCATGTTGCCGCCCGGCGGCAGCGCACGACGGCATTTCGCGGCATAGATCGCGGCGCGCGCCGGCATCGGCTCGTCGCCATATTCGGGTTTCCTCCAGCCGGCGCTGACCAGCAGCTGGCGGACGCCGTAATTGCCGTCGGCGCCGTTCAGGATGATGTCGCGCTGCGCCTGCGGCAGCAGACCGAGCGGCACCGCTTCGCCGACGCCATCGATCAGGCAGGCGGCGTTGGCAGCGACGCTTGCGGGCGCCACCAGCGCATTTGCCGCCAGCAGGAAAATCTGGTCCTCCGCGATGGTTTCATATTGCGGCGCGACGGCGCGCAGGATCGGCCCGCCGGTGTTGAACGCAAAGCGGCGCGGGCCGCCGACGATGGCACCACCGGCATCGCGAAGGCCGGGCAGCAGCGCATAGGTGCAGCGCCGGCCACCCGGAAGCGGCGCCGGCAGATCGATGACATAAGTGCTGGCATCGGCCCAGCGACCGCTCGCGCCGGCCGAACAATTGCCGGTGACAGGCGCCGGCAGCCGCGGATCGCCCAGCGCCACCATGGGTGTCGCGAACGCCACGCTGATCTGTTCCGGCCCGGCGATGGCACCCGACGGCGAAAAGCGGGCAACCGACGCCGGCGGCGCGCCGAACGCCACCGCGGCGCCGGCGATCATCGCCGCCAATATCACGCCAAGCCGCACGTTTCGCCCCTTTTGCCCACGTGCATCATGGCCGGACATCGTGACGAAACAAGAGGCCCCTCGCGATGGCGGCCGAGATTACCCGCCATAACGGCGGGGTTCGCGCTGCCCGTCTGGACCCGGTGCCCGGCGGCAGCTAGACGGCCGGAAATGTCGCGCACGAAACCATCGTCTCGGCGGTTCCGCGCCGCCGCCGACATCGCCCGGGCGCTGTGACCGACGGCGCCGCCCTGTTCCGTACCGCGCTGGCCGATCACCGCGCCGGTCGGCTGGATGCCGCGCTGCAGGGTTACGACGCCGTTCTCGCCGGCGATCCCGGCAACGCCGACGCGCACAGCAACCGCGGCATCGCGCTGGCGCAGCGCGGCGATGCCCCGGCCGCGTTGGCAGCCTTCGCAGCGGCGCTGGCGGTGCGGCCCGGCCATGGCGACGCGCAGCGCAATCGCGGTCTGGTGCTGGCGCAGGCCGGGCGGTTCGCCGAGGCTGCACCTGCGTTCGAGGCGGCGCTGCGAGCAAACCCGCGCAACCCGGCGCCGGCGCTCAACCTCGGGCTGGCGCTGCTGCAATTGCAGCAGTTCGAGGCTGCGATGGAGGCGCTGGAACACGCTCGCCAACTGGCGCCCGGCCTCGCCGAGGTGCATCTGGCGCAAGGGACCGCACTGGAACAGATGTTCCTGTTCGAACCGGCGATCGTCGCGCTGCGCCGCGCGCTCGAAATCCGGCCCGACTATGTCGAGGCGCTCGATTCGCTGGCGCACCTCGAACATGCACTGAAACGCCCGGAGGCGGCGCTGCGCGCGGTCGAACGCCTGCTGGAGCTGCGCCCCGACCGGCTGCTGACCGTGCAGCTGCACCAGCGGCGGCTGCGCGAGCTGGGCGATCTGCGGCACGACGAGGCGATGGCCCGGGATACCGCAGCGCGCGCCGGTATCGCTGGAAGCGGCGCCGCGCCGCTGCTGCTGATGACGGTGGTCGACGATCCGGCGGCGCAGCATAGCGCGGCACAGGCTGCGATGGCGGCGCTGGGCCCGGCGGCGCCGCCGCTGGCACCGCTGCCGCGTGGGGAGCGGCTGAGGATCGGCTATTTCTCGGCCGATTTTCATGAACATGCGACGATGTTCCTGATGACCGAAATGTTCGAGGCGCATGACCGCGATCGCTTCGAGGTCACCGCCTTCTCCTACGGCCCGGCGAGCGACGGGCCGAGCCGGCGGCGGCTGACCGCGGCCGTCGATGCCATCGTGGCGGCCGAAGCGATGACCGATGCGCAGATCATCGCCGAGGCGCGGCGTCGGCGCATCGATATCGCTGTCGACCTGAAGGGCCTGACGACGTCGGCACGCATCGGCATCTTTCGCGGCCGCGCTGCCGCGGTGCAGGTCAGTTTCCTCGGCTACCCCGGCACGCTCGGCAGCCCGGCGTTCGACTGGTTAATCGCCGATCGCCGGCTGATCCCCGCTGCCGAGCGCCCTCACTACAGCGAGGCCATCGCGTGGATGCCCGATTGCTATCAGCCCAATGGCCGCCGCCGCGAAGCGCTTGCACGGCCGGCCCGCGCCGCCGCCGGGCTGCCGGATAGTGCTTTCGTGTTCTGCAGCTTCAACGGCCCGCACAAGATCGGCGGCGAGATGTTCGGTGCCTGGCTGCGCATCCTCGCCGCCGTGCCGGACAGCATATTGTGGCTGTGGCACGACCGCGCGCGCGCTCGCGCCGGTTTGCGCGCTGCCGCCGCCGATGCCGGGATCGCCGCCGATCGCCTCATATTCGCCGCCAGCCTGGCGCAGGCCGAACATCTCGCGCGGCTGGGCCTTGCCGACCTGTTCCTCGACAGTTTTCCCTATGGCGCACATACCACCGCCAGCGACGCGCTGAGCCAGGGGGTGCCGATCGTCACGCGCGCCGGCCGCAGCTTTGCCAGCCGGGTGGCGACCAGCCTGCTGCACAGCGTCGGCCTGCCCGAGCTTTCGACGCCCGACCTTGCCGATTACGAAGCGCTGGCGATCGCGCTGGCCAGCGACCCGGGACGGCTTGCGGCGCTGCGTGCCCGGCTGAGGGCCGCGATTCCAACCGCGCCGGTGTTCGACCCGGTGCGCTTCGCACGCCACCTCGAAAGCGCGTTGGAAACGATGGACGCGATGCCCTGCCGCGGCGAGGTTGCGGGCGATTTCGATGTGCCGGCGCTGCCGAACGCGATGACTGCGCCATGAGCAAGGCGATCGAAGCCCGGCGGCTGGCCGACCAGGCCGGGCAGCGCCTGCGCGAGGGCCGCTACGCCCAAGCGCTGGCGCTTGCCGATCGGGCGCTGGCGGCGCGGCCGGGGCTGGTGCCGGCACTGGTGCTGCGCGGCGCGCTGCTGTTCCAGCTCGGTCGCCACGACGAGGCCCTGCCGGCGCTGCAGCATGCGACCGCCGCCGATCCCGGCGACAGCCAGTCATGGGCGTTGCTGGGGGTGCTGCACGCCGGCGCCGGGCGTGTGCCGGAAGCCATGCAGGCCAATGCTGCCGCGCTCGATGCCGATCCCGACAATGTCACGGCGGCGATGAACCTGGGGCTGCTGCTGATGCGCGAAGGCCCGCCCGAGGCGGCGGTCGAAGCCTTTCGCCATGTCACGGCGCGCGATCCGGGCCATGCCCGGGCCTGGCATTTCGAAGGCATGGTGATGATCCGCGTCGGCGCGCTGCCCGATGCTGTCCGGTCGCTGGAACGCGCCGTGGCGCTCGCGCCCGACGATGTCGACAGCCTGATGGGGCTGGCATTCGCCCTGTCGGGAGTCGAGCGCTGGGACGAAGCGATTGCCGTGTACGACCGCGTCCTGGCGCTGGACCCGGCGCGCGAGGATGCGCGGAGCGCGCGGTTCCAGGCCCGCCGGTATCTTTGCGACTGGGACGATTTCGCCGCGCAGGTGCACAGGCTTGCCGATGATCTGGCTCGCGGCGGCCGGATCGCGCCGTTCCCGCTGCTGGCGACTCACGACGATCCGGAACTGCACCGGATCGCCGCCGCGCGTCACCTCGATGCGATCGGCCCGCCGGCGCTGGTGGCCGGCCTGCCGCAGTCGCACCCGCCGGGGCAGCGGCTGCGAGTCGCCTATGTCTCGTCGGATTTCTACAATCACGCCACCATGTACCTGATGGCGGCGAGCTTCGAGGCGCACGACCGGGATCGGTTCGAGATCACCTGCGTCAACATCGGCCGCGAACTGCCGGGCGATCCCTGGCAGGCCCGGCTGCGGCGCGCCGTCGATCACTGGCTG
>JBBQWE010000120.1:0-7227 GCA_038210855.1 Sphingomonadales bacterium
AATCCGCGCTGTAGCGCTTTCTCGTCGTCTTCATTCCCGTCCGTCCTTCAGATCGGGAATAGCTTAACACCCTGTCCAGTTTTCCGGGACCACCTCAGGGGCGGCGGTGTCGTCGGATCGAACAGCTTCCAACGGATATAAGCCGACAGCGACATGCCGGCTGCGGCCTTCCCAAGATTGGCCTTCTCTTCGAACGTCACGCGAAGCGAGATTGGATGAAGGGGAGGATGATCGATCATGATGCACCTCCCATCTTCTTATGATGGCGGCGCACAGGTGGGGCAGAGCGGCGAGCTTTAGCTTTGGGCAAAGCTCGCGAACCCGTGCCTGAGGGTTGCTTCCGCAAGCCATCCAAGACGGCGTTCCAATGGGCTAAAACCTCGAATAATTCTTCAGAAAGCTCAGAGTTTACCCCACCCGAATCCCCGTTGTGGTTCGAGGTTACTCCGCCTAGGGGCACCATCATTGATCGGTTACGGGCTTTGACAGTCGGCAGCGGGGCGGCAGCGTTGCAACCGGCCCTGGACTCGTTGACCATGGCCCTGCCGAGGCTGCGGTTTTGCATTCGATGAAGGTGCTCTTGAAATCGCGAAATCTGGCCTGGCTCGCAATGCTGGTGGCCGGTGTCGTGCTGCCGGTGGCCGCGATGCTGTTGCTGCGCGATGCAGCGGCGCCGATGGCCCTCGTCGGCGGTCCGATCCTGGCGGTCGGCCTGATGGGGGTCGCCATGATCGCATCGGCCACGGCCGGGCGCTGGTGGGTCGGTGTGTTGCTCGCCCTGCTGGCCGGCGCGGGACTGATCCTGCTGGCGCGGGCGCTCGGCATGCCGCCGCTGCCGCACCCGATTTCGACCGGGCTTGCGGTGATCGTCGCCAGCATCAGTTTCGCGGCGCGCGGCACGCTGTTCTCCCGCGCCATCCCGGGCAACGGCTGGTTGATGGCGCTGTTCGTGGTTGCCGGCGAAGCGGCGATGCTGGTCACTGCCGCCTATCTGCCGGCATGGCTGCTGGTGCTGTTGCCGGCGCAGTGGGCCAGCACGGCAATCCAGACAGCGCTGACCGGCACCGGGACCCGGGCCGCGAGTTCGGCCCTGTTCGCGCTCGCTGGAACGGCGGCAACGACGCTGCTGGTGGTTGCGCTGTGGCCCCGGCGCTGGCCCTATTTGCTGATGTTCACGGCCTGGCTCGGCCTGTCGGCGCTGGTATGGCATCGGCCTGGCCCGCCGCCGCCCCGCGCCGTGCCTGGCATCGTTGCAAAGGCCGGGCCGACCGACTGAAATCGTTGGATGGTTACCGGGTCCCCTTCGGTCAGTCCCGAGCCCGCAGTGCCGCGAGGGCGGCCGGCGTATCGATATCGTCGTGGATCGCATCGCTGGGCGCGTCGACTTCGGTGGGTGCGAGGCCGGCGAGAACGGCCTTGCCGCCGACATCGCCGGTCAGCGCCATCAGCGCCGGCAGTTCGGCGCGGGTCCAGCGCACCGGGTTGCCGCGGCGGCCCTGCCAGACCGGCACAGCGACCCCGCCCGGTGCCGCCGCCAGCGCGCGCAGCAATTCGGGTTCGATGCGCGGCATGTCGCCGAGGCAGACGAGCGCCGCGTCCCAGTCCGCCGGCATCGCTGCAAGGCCGGCACGCAGCGAAGCGCTGAGGCCCTCGTCATGATCGGCGGCGGTGACGAAACGCAGCGGGCGGTTCCCGAGGCTGGCGCGGACATCGGCACTGCGCGCGCCGAGCACGACCAGCGCCGGCAGGCCGGCGGCGAGCACGGCATCGGCGACATGGGCGACGATCGGCCGGCTGCGCCAATCCTCCAGCAATTTGTGCGCCGGCCCCATTCGTGATGACCGCCCGGCGGCTAGGATGATCGCGCCGCAACGTTGCGGCGGGGTGGCGACGGCGCGTGGTTGCGGCCGTTCGGCTTCGGGGAGCAGGCCGCCGACGCCCATCGCGGCGATATCGGCACTGGTCACCGCCAGCCCGGCCGCGAGGCGTTCGAGAACGAAATCGAGGCCATTGCGCTTCGGTGAACGGGCGCAGCCGGGCAGGCCGATGATCGCGCGATCGCCGACAAAGCCGAGGCAGAGCAGATTGCCGGGATCGACCGGCATGCCGAGCCGTTCGACCCGGCCGCCGGCGGCCAGGATGGCTTGCGGGATGACATCGCCGCGATCGACGGTGGCCGATGCGCCGGCGATGAGGACGATGCCGCCGGGTGCCGCCGCGATCGCCGCCGCAAGTGCCGCGGCGTCGTGCGCCACCGTTGGGCAATCGGCGACCGTGCCGCCGAGCCCCGCGATGCGGGCCCGGGTGACGGCGATGGTTTTCGCGACCGATTTGTCGGACGAGACGCCGAGGCTGGTGGCGATCAGCGCGGCACCGAGGGACCGGAACGGCGCCAGCGCCAGCGCCAGCGGCGCGGCGACGGTGACGGCTTCGGCTGCGGCTGCGGCTTCGGCTGCGGCTTCGGCTGCGGCGAGCACGCCACCGGGCACGGCGTAGCGGATGACCTTCACCGTCGCGACGATCTCCCCGGCGGTCACCCTGGCCAGCGGCGGCAGCGTGCCGATGGTCAGCGCTTCGTCGACGGCATTGGCGGCGGCGATGGTTGCGGCGTCGATCTGCAGCAAGCCATCGGCTGTCGCGGCGATGTTGGCGCGGCCATGGGCGGCAGGCAGGGCAGCGAGCCCGGTGCCGGCGAGCGCGGCAGCGAGGCGGGCCGCCGCCTCGTCCTCGCCGATGTCGCCGGGTTCGAGCCGCGCCACCGTCAGCGTCGCGATGCCGGCGGCGGTGGCGGCGGCGATATCGGCTGAATCCAGCACACGTCCCTTGGCCCAGCGCTTGCCGGCAACGATCTGCGAGTGCGCCAGCAAGGCGCCGGCGGCTTTGGCGACGGGCAGTTCGGCGAAGATCATGCGGGCATGCCGCCGGCGGCGCTATTTTCCATATTTTACGGATTTTGATGGGCCCGGCCGGCGATCGGGAGTGGCGGTCGAGTCGGGGGCCAGGAGCATCGCGGCGGCATACTCCGGATCGGTGCGTGTAGGACAGCCTTGCAGCGGGCAGCATTCGGTTCGGGCGGAGTGGAACCGGGTCCCGGGTCAAGCCCGGGATGACGGTGAGGGGCGAAGGTTCGCGGTGCGGCGGCATCCCGCCGGCGTTCAGCGCGGCGCCAATGCTCCGCGCCATGCCGCGGTCAGTTCGGCCGCGATGCTCAGCGCGATTTCGGCTGGGTCGGCGGCGCCGATGGCGAGGCCGGCGGGGCCGTGGATGCGATCGAGATCGGCGGGCGTGAAGCCTTGCGCCGACAGGCGCTCGCGGCGAGCGGCGTGGCTTTTGCGGCTGCCGAGCGCCGCGATGTAGAAGGCCGGCGAGCGCAGCGCCGCGGCCAGCGCGACATCGTCGAGCTTGGGGTCATGGGTCAGTGCGACGATGGCGCTGGCGGCGTTGGGGCGCCAGTCGGCGAGCGCTTCGTCGGGCCAGCGGACATCGAGCGTGACACCGGCGAAGCGTTCCGCGCCGGCAAACAGCCCGCGCGGATCGATGACGGTCGCAGCGATGCCGAGGCCGGCGGCAAGCGGCACCAGCGCCTGGGCGATATGGACGGCGCCGATGATGGCGAGGCGGCGCGGCGGTTGCCAGAGCCGGGTGAAGGCTTCGGCGACGGGGCCTTGGGTTTCGACGGAGGTGCCGGCGGCAGGGTCGGTGGTGACGCTGACGCTCTCGCCGGCAACGGCGGCATCGGCGATCCGGGAAATCAGCGCGGCAGGATAGCCGTCGTCGGCAAGCCGCTGGACCAGAACCGAAATCTTGCCGCCACAGGCGAGGCCGACAGTCCAGGCCGTTGCATCGGCGACGCCATAATCGCGGCGGATGACCCCCGTGCCGTCCTCGAGCAAGGCCAGCGCTTCGGTGACGACATCGCCTTCGACACAGCCGCCGCTCACCGATCCTTCGAAATGGCCGTCGTCGCGGATGGCGAGGTGGGCACCAGTGCGGCGCGGCGCCGACCCCCAGGTCGAGATGACGGTGGCAATGGCGACGCGGTGGCCGGCGGCGGCCCAGTCGCGTGCCGCCTGCAGCACGGCGAGATCGTCGGTCATGCCCATTGCCAGGCAAGGAAGGCGAGGACGGCAAGCACCAGCCCGCCGCCCCAGACGAGCGGTGACAGGCCCGGCGCGTCGGCCGCGGGCGGTGCTGCGGGCGGTGCTGCGGGCGGCGCCGCGGGCGGCGCCGGGTCGGCAGCGGGGGTTGCCAGGCCGGCAGCGGCCGGGTGTGCTGCTGCGCCGGTCGGCACGGCTTCGGCAGTTTCGGCAGCGATTTCGGCGGCTGGTGCCGCCTCCGGGGTTTCCACTTCGGCCTTCAGCTTTGCGAAGAAGTTTTCGGCATAACCCTTTGCCGCGCCTTCGATCAGCCGCGCGCCGAGCTGGGCGAGCTTGCCACCCACGCTCGAGGTCACCTTGTAGGAAAGCAGCGTTCCGCCGTCGCCGATCGCTGCCAGTGTCACCGCCGCTTCGCCGCGG
This sequence comes from Sphingomonadales bacterium, assembly GCA_038210855.1. GTDB lineage: Bacteria > Pseudomonadota > Alphaproteobacteria > Sphingomonadales > Sphingomonadaceae > Sandarakinorhabdus. The sequence goes on from JBBQWE010000120.1 coordinate 4,518, forward strand.
GCATGGCCGGCGACGCCGCCCTTGCCTTCGCCGACGAGGCGATAGCTGTCGGGCGCCACGACATCCATCAGCGTGACCTGCCCGCTGAACGTCGCGCGCACCGGGCCGACGCGAGCGTTCATCCGGCCTTCGAAGCGTTCGCCATCGGCGCCATCGACGCGTGCCAGGCTTTCGACACCGTCGATGCAGCGCGCCAGCACTTGCGGGTCGTTGAGCGCGGCCCAGACGCGGGTCCGCGGAGCGTCGATGGTGACTTCGCCTGCCAATTCCATGCCATGTCCCTTCGCGTGCACGATAGCCGGGCCGGCGCGGCGCCGCCACCAATTCGTCCGGCGCGTCGATCGGCAATGTGTTTTGCTGTGTTTTGCAATAAATCTTCCGCGCTTTCGGAAACTGTTGTAGCCTTTGGTGTCGCAGCCTGCATCGGGTGGCCGGCATCGGTGTGTTTTGGCGTTGAAAGGTGTTGCATGTCGGGGGGCATGGTGATCGAAAGCGAAGGACACGCGGCACCGGACGAAGCACCGGTTGCGGCGCCAGCCCCGGACATGTCGCCGGCTATGGTCGATGCGGCACCGGGCGCCGTGCCACTGCCCGACGATGTCATCGTCTGCGGCCAGGTCAAATGGTTCGATCCGGTGCGCGGCTATGGCTTCATGGTCCCGGCCGATGGCATCGGCAGCGATATCCTTGTCCATTTCACCGTGGTGCGCGAGACCGGCCGCCGCACCCTGCCCGAAGGTGCGACGCTGACCTGCAGCGTTGTCGCCCGGGAACGCGGCCGCCAGGCGCGGCGTATCTTCACCATCGACCTGTCGACGGCGATCGGCCCCGACCCCGAAACCGCGGCGCAGCGGGCATCGGATCGGGTCGACCCGCAGGCGATGATCGCCGCGGCCGGCAATTTCGAGGATGTGACCGTTAAATGGTTCAACCGCCTGAAGGGCTATGGTTTCGTCGTCCGCGCCGGGTCGGTGGAGGACATTTTCATCCATATGGAGACGGTGCGCCGCGCCGGCATGCTGGAACTGGAGCCGGGCCAGGCATTGCGCGTGCGCGTGGCGCCGGGGCACAAGGGACCCCTCGCCGTGCTGATCGAGAGCGCCGGCGAGATTCCGGAAGCGGGCAATCCGGAGTGATGCGGGCAGCATGGTGGCGCCTGCTGGTCGCGGCAGCGGCGATTGCTGCGGCTCCGGCACTCGCCGCTTGTCCGAATGCCGGGCTGCGCACCGAAACGCGCGTGCTGGCAACGGCGCGCGGGCGCTTTCCGGTGCGGCTGGAAATCGCCGCGGCGCCCGATGAACAACAATGCGGGATGATGTATCGCGATGCCGCGCCGCGCGGGACGGGCATGATCTTTCCGTTCGATGCGCCGCGCCAGGCCAGTTTCTGGATGAAGAACACCGGTGTGGCTCTCGATATCATCTTCGTGCGCGCCGATGACCATGTGCTCAGCATCGGCAACGGCGTGCCATTCTCTCACGATCTGGTGAATTCGGGCGGAATCGCTGCCTATGTCGTCGAACTGGCGCGCGGCGAGGCAGCGCGCATGGGTCTGAAACCCGGCGACCGGATATTGCGCCCGCGCGCCAGGCGATAGCCGCCGCGGGCGGGGGCCGGGCGATAGCCGCCGCGGGCGGGGGCCGGGCGATAGCCGCCGCGGGCGGGGGCCGGGCGTCGCGGCACCGGCTGCGCAATGGTCGCGCGATCCGCTTGCGCTCGGGCCGCTCCTCTGTCTTTAGGACGGCGATGGGATTGTTCTCGAACATCTTCACCTGGTGGCACGGGCCCGGCATGGGCACCTGGCTGTTCACGCGCCGTCGCGGCACCGAAGTCGGCCGCGATGACCAGGGCAACATCTATTACACCCATGGCACCGGTTCGGCGCAGCGGCGCTGGGTGATCTACAATGGCGTTCCCGAAGCGACGCGCATCCCGCCCGACTGGCATCTGTGGATGCGCCGCACCATCGATGCACCGCCGTCGCAGCAACCGCTGGCGCCGCGCATCTGGGAAAAGCCCTGGGTGCCGAACCTGACCGGCACCGACGCTGCCTACCTTCCGTCGGGGTCGATGGCGCGGGGCGGCCAGCGCGCCCGGGCGACCGGCGATTATCGCGCCTGGACGCCGGATGACGACAGCGCCAGCGATAGTGGCGCTTGAGCCGGCAACGATGCGTGCCCTGTTCAAGGATAATGTCGTCGAAGCGCTGATCGGGCTGGTTGTCGTGCTGATCGCTGCCGGCTTCGTCGTCTTTGCCTGGGAGCGGACGCAGGCCGGCGGTGGCGCCGGTGGCTATCCGGTGACCGCGCGGTTTCCGAACGTTACCGGTATCACCCCGGGCACCGACGTCCGGCTCGCCGGCATCCGGGTCGGCAAGGTGACGAGCCAGGCGCTCGATCCTACGAGCTACGAGGCGGTGCTGACGCTGGCGATCGATCCCGGCTTGCGGCTTCCGGTCGATTCGGCGGCGGCGATTACATCGGAAGGCGTTCTTGGCGGTTCGTTCATCGCACTGATGCCGGGGGCGGAGCCGGTGATGATCCGCCCGGGCGGCGAGATCACCGAAACATCGGGATCGGCCGACCTGATGGGGCTGATCGGGTCGTTCATCAATCGCTCGGGCGACAGCAATGCCGCGCCGCCACCCGCGCCTGCGGGGGCCGCGCCGCCGCCTGCCGCGCCGCCGCCTGCCGCGCCGCCGCCTGCCGCG
>JBBQWE010000121.1:0-7201 GCA_038210855.1 Sphingomonadales bacterium
CGGGCGGCTGCTGCTCGGCACCGTCGCTGCCGCGGCGATCGGGGTGTTTGCAGCGCGCGACACCATCCGCCTGCACGCGCCGGGCTGGCTCGCCGGGCCGACAGCGCCGAACCGCGCCGTGAGGTTCGATGCCGGCCCGGCGGTGGCCCCGGCGACCGCGCGGCCTCCCAACGTCATCCTGATCCTTGCCGACGATCTGGGCTTCAACGATCTCAGCCTGACCGGCACCGGCCCCGGCGGCATGGCGACACCCAACATCGACGCCATCGGCGCGCAGGGGGTGAATTTCGCCAATGGCTATGCCGGCAACGCCACCTGCGCACCATCGCGCGCCGCGCTGCTGTCGGGCCGCTATGCGACGCGCTTCGGCTACGAATTCACCCCCACCGATGTCCGCCTGCCGTCCTGGTTCCCGACGTCGCTGTTCCGGCCGGATGCAATGTTCGCTCGCAACATCGCCGAAAGTCCCAACGATTCCGAGCACAAGGTGATCTTCGACGAAGCCGCCGCGGCGCGGGCCGGAACGCCGGGCGCCAAGGGCATGCCGGCAGCCGAAACCACCATCGCCGAACAACTGAAATCGCGTGGTTATCACACCGTCCACCTCGGCAAATGGCACCTTGGCGAAGCGGCAGGGATGCGTCCCGAGGACCAGGGGTTCGATGAATCGCTCGGCTTCATCATCGGCGGCCAGATGTTCCTGCCCGAACACGATCCCGCCGTGGTCAATTCGAAGCAGGATTTCGATCCGATCGATCGCTTCTTGTGGGCAAACCTGCCCTGGAGCGTGCAGTTCAATGGCAGCCCACGCTTCGCACCCGACCGCTACATGACCGATTATCTGACCGAAAACGCCGTGACGGCGATTCGTGCCAACCGCAACCGGCCGTTTTTCCTCTATCTTGCCTATAACGCCCCGCACACGCCGCTGCAGGCGCTGAAGTCCGATTATGAGGCGCTATCGAAAATCAAGGACCATCGCTTGCGGGTCTATGCAGCGATGGTGCGGGCGCTCGATCGCGGTGTCGGCCGGGTGATGGCGGAACTGAAGGCGCAGGGCATCGACGACAACACGCTGGTGATCTTCACGTCAGACAATGGCGGCGCGCATTATATCGGCCTGCCCCATGTCAACCGCCCGTATCGCGGCTGGAAAGCCACTTTCTACGAAGGCGGCACCCATGTGCCGTTCCTGATGCGCTGGCCGGGCCGGATCGCGCCGGCAACGCGCTTCACGCCGATGATCAGCCATTTCGATATCTTCGCCACGGCATCGGCGGCGGCCGGCGCTGCGCTGCCGGCCGATCGCCCTGTCGATGGGGTCGACCTGCTGCCGTTCGTCACTGGTTCGGTGACGGGCGTGCCGCACCGCGAATTGTTCTGGCGATCGGGCGGCTATCGTGTCGTCGCCGATGGCCGCTGGAAGCTGCAATCGATGGAAAGGCCGCGGCAGGACCGGCTTTACGACCTTGCCGGCGATCCGACCGAACGGCGCGATGTCGCTGCCGCCAATCCGGCGGTGGTGGCGGCGCTGAAGGCGCGGCTGGTTGCCCATGATGCCGAACAGCGCAAGCCTGCCTGGGAGGGCCTCGTCCACGCACCGATCGCGCTCGACAGGCCGCTGGGCACGCGGTCGGTTCGGGGCGAAGACTTCATCTACTGGACGAACTGATGACGATGACGGCCGATGGTGGCGCGCCTCGCCTGCCCGGCGACGATCCGGTTGCCGACGATGGCCGCCGTCGCCGATCCCAGCAAAGCCGCGGCCGGATCGTCGCAGCGATGATGACGTTGGTCGAAGCCGGTGCGATCAGCCCTTCGGCCGAGGAAGTCGCCGCCACCGCCGGAGTCGGGCTGCGCAGCGTGTTCCGGCATTTCAAGGACATGGAGAGCCTCTATGCCGAAATGGGGGTGCGGCTGGCACGCCTTTACGAACCCGGGCTGGTACCGTTCGAAAGCCGCGCCTGGCCCGATCTGATCGCCGAGATCACCGGCCGGCGGCTCGCCATTTTCGAGACGCTGCTGCCGTTCCAGCGCGCTGCCGCTGCCCATGCCCATGAAAGCGCCAGCATCCAGGCGCAGCAGCAGGCCGGGCTGGCGCTGCTGCGATCGCGGCTGCTGGCCGTGGTGCCGGCCGATCTCGCCGCCGATCCGGCGCGGTTCGAAGCGCTCGACATGCTGTTGTCGCTCGATTGCTGGGCCCGGCTGCGGCTGCAGCAGCGGCTCGATCCGGCGGCGGCGCGAGCGGTGGTCGATCGCCTGCTTGCCGCCGTGCTCGACTGAGATCGGCACCCATCGCCCAGCGCCGGGACTTTCGCGGCGCATCGAGACTGGCGGCGGCTGCCGTGATGGGGCAGGCACTGGCCATGCGCGCTGCCCGCCTCCTCGCCGTCATCCCGCTGCTCGCGATGCCCGCGACCGGTTATGCTGCCGATTCCGCGCCGGCTTTCACCCTGTCCGGCGGCGCGGCGCTGCAAAGCGATTATCGCCGGCGCGGCGTCTCGTTCAGCGATGCCGGCCCGGCGCTCAGCGCCGATTTCGATATCGAGCATCGCAGCGGCGCGCATCTTGGGCTGGCAGCGGCCACCGTCAGCGGCTGGGGCAACGCCGGCGGCAGCGATTTCGTCGTCGATCTGGTCGCCGGCTGGCGGTTGCCGGCGGCGGGCGGCGACATCGACGCCGGTATGCGCGCGACGCTGTTCCCCGCCGGGCTGCCGCACAGCGATTTCGTCGAACTCTATGGCCGGTTTTCCGGCACCATCGGACCGTTGTTCCTGCGCGGCGGCATCGCCTGGGCGCCGCCGCAGCGCGCACTGGGGCGGGCGTTCGACGATTTCGCCGGCTTCGTAACCGGGACTGCCAGCCCGCGGCTCGGTGACAATCTCTATCTGGAGGCCGATGCCTCGGCTTTCGTTCCCGGAACGCCGGTAACGCTGCACGCCCATGTCGGCCACAGCCGCGGCAATTCCGGCCACAGCCGCGGCAATTCCGGCCTCGGCCGCGGCAATTCCGGCCACTGCCGCGGCAATTCCGGCCTCGGCCCGGCCGGGTTCAGCCTGGCACCGACCGGGGAATATTGGGACTGGCGGGTCGGTGCCGATGTCGTCGCCGGGCCAGTGACGTTGGGGCTCGCCTTTGTCGATACCGATATCGAAGCGGGCAGCGCCGCGGCACGGCGGTTGCAGCCGCGCTTCGGCCGGACGCGCGACGGCGGTGCCATCGCCGGTGCGACGATCGTCCTCAGCCTGTCGGCGGCGTTCTGAAAGCAGCGCCGGCGGCGGATTGCCAGCCGCTGGCGAGGCCCCTAGGGTCCGGCGCTTCCTGAAGGCACGGGGGGCAGGGGTGGTGGAACAGCCGCAGGTCGGCATCATCATGGGATCGGCGTCCGATTGGGCGACGATGGGCCATGCCGCGCAAACCCTGGCGGCGCTCGGTGTGCCGCACGAAGTCCGCATCGTCAGCGCGCATCGCACGCCCGATCGGCTGTACGATTACGCCCGCGGCGCGGCGGCGCGCGGGCTGCAGGTGATCATCGCCGGCGCCGGTGGTGCAGCGCATCTGCCCGGCATGGCGGCGGCGCTGACCAGCCTGCCGGTGTTCGGCTGCCCGGTCGAATCGCACGCACTGAAGGGCATGGATTCGCTGTTGTCGATCGTCCAGATGCCGGCCGGGATTCCTGTCGGCACGCTCGCCATCGGGCGGGCCGGGGCGATCAATGCGGCGCTGCTCGCCGCCGCCGTGCTGGCGCTGCACGATGCCGGGCTGGCGGCGCGGCTGGCGGCGTGGCGGCAGGCGCAGACCGATGCGGTTGCCGAAACGCCGCCGGAAGCACTGCCCGAAGCATCGCCCAAATGAGCCTCGTTCCGCCCGGATCGACGATCGGCATCCTGGGCGGCGGGCAGCTCGGCCGGATGCTGGCGCTGGCCGCCGCCGCCATGGGCTATCGCGTCCATGTGCTGGCACCGGAAGCCGAACTGCCCGCCGGCGATGTTTCGGCACAGGTAACGCGCGCCGGGTATGACGATGCCGCCGCGCTCGGCGCCTTTGCCGCCGCCGTCGATGTGGTGACTTTCGAATTCGAAAATGTGCCGACCGCAGCAGTGGCGGCGCTCGCGGCGCTGGTGCCGGTCCACCCCGGCATGCGCAGCCTCGACATCGCGCAGGACCGGATGACCGAAAAGCGCTTCGTCGAAGGGCTCGGCGGCCGGCCGGCGCCGTGGCGGCCGGTCGATTGCCTCGCCGATCTCGAAGCCGCCATCGCCGATCTCGGCGCGCCGGCGATCCTGAAGACCCGGCGGCTGGGCTATGACGGCAAGGGCCAGGCCCGGATGATGGCGCCAGATGACGCCGCCGCGGCGTGGGCGGCGGTCGGCGAGCGGCCGGCGGTGCTGGAGGCATTCGTGCATTTCGACCATGAATTTTCGGTGCTGATCGCTCGCGGCCAGGATGGCGCCATCGTGCAATGGCCGGTGCCGCACAATGTTCACGATGGCGGCATCCTCGCCACCAGCCGGGTGCCGGCGCCCGCGGCCGTGCTGGCGCAGGCCGCCGAAGCACTGGCGCTGGCGGTGCGCATCGCCGAAGCGCTTGGCCATGTCGGGGTGCTGGCCTGCGAATTCTTCGCCTGCGCCGATGGCCCGCGCTTCAACGAAATGGCGCCGCGAGTCCACAACAGCGGCCATTGGACGATCGAGGGCGCCCGCGTCAGCCAGTTCGAAAACCACATCCGCGCCGTCTGCGGCCTGCCGCTCGGCGCCACCGACCTGACTGCGACGGCGGTGACGATGCGCAACCTGCTGGGCGAGGATGTCCATGACTGGCCGGCGCTGCTCGCCGATCCGCGCGCCCATCTGCACCTTTATGGCAAGAGCGAAGTCAAGCCGGGCCGCAAGATGGGGCATGTGACGTGGTTGTGAGGGCCGGCGTGACATCGGCGCAGCCGTCTGATAGACTGGTAGTCTGAACTGGTTGGTTGGAGATCTGCCATGGCCGCTGTCGGCGCCTTCGAAGCCAAGACGCACCTTGGCGAACTTCTCGATCGAGTCACGACCGGCGAAGCGATCACCATCACGCGCCGCGGGCGTGCCGTGGCGCGGCTGGTGCCGGTTGCCAGCGAAGCGTCGGCGGTGTCCGATGCCATTGCGGCGTTGAAGGCAATGCGCACCGGTTCGAGCCTCGGCGACTGGAAGGCGCTGCGCGACGAAGGCCGGCGCTGACAATCGGCCAAGCGGCGATGTACGTTCTCGATTGCTCGGTCGCCATGACCTGGTGCTTCGACGATGAGGCATCCGAAGCCACCGATGCCCTGCTCGACCGATTGGCGACGACCGAGGCCGTTGTGCCGCTGCTGTGGTTCTGGGAAGTTTCCAGCGTGATGACCCTGGCGCTGCGCCGCGGGCGGTTGACGCGGCAGGAGGTGACGGCCCGGCTGGCGATGCTCGATGCGCTGCCCATCGTCGGGGATACCGAAAGCACCGGCCGGGCGTGGCGCGAAACCCGGCTGCTCGCCGAAAGCGAACGGCTGACAGTTTATGATGCCGCCTATCTCGAACTCGCCATGCGGCGGCGCTTGCCGCTTGCCACCCTTGATGGCGATCTGCGTGCCGCCGCCCTGCGGGTGGGTGCGACACTGCTTCTCTAGAACAGCCGTCATCATGCCGCAGCCCGTCTTGCCCCGGCGGCATATCCCCGCCTAGACAGCATCATGAACAGGGCCCTTGCCTTCATCTTCGTGACGGTTCTGATCGACGCCATCGGTTTCGGTGTCGTCATTCCCGTGATGCCGCAGTTGATCGTGGAGCTTTCGGGCCGCGATCTGGCCGGCGCTGCCGAAATCAGCGGCTGGATCATGTTCCTCTACGCCAGCGTGCAATTCCTGTGCGGGCCGGTCATCGGCGGCCTGTCGGATCGCTTCGGCCGGCGGCCGGTGCTGCTCGCCAGCCTGACGGCGTTCGGCTGCGATTATCTGGTGCTGGCGATGGCGCCGTCGCTCGGCTGGCTCGTCGCGGCGCGGCTGGTGGCCGGCGTCACCGGCGCCAGCTTTCCCACTGCCTATGCCTATATCGCCTACATTTCCGCGCCCGACAAACGCGCCGGCAATTTCGGCCTGATCGGCATGGCGTTCGGCCTGGGCTTCATCATCGGCCCGGCGCTGGGCGCGGTGTTTGCCACCTTCGGCCCGCGCGTGCCGTTCCTGGTGGCGGCGGGGCTGGCCTTTGCCAATGTCGGCTATGGCCTGTTCGTGCTGCCCGAAAGCCTGAAACCCGAAAACCGCCGGGCGTTCGACTGGCGGCGCGCCAACCCGCTCGGCACGCTGATGCGGCTGCGGTCGCAGCATCCGCGCGTGCTGGTGATGGCGTTCATGGTGTTCGTGTGGACGCTCGGCTACCAATCGCTCTATTCGACGTGGAACTACTTCACCATTTATCGCTTCGGCTGGACTCCGACGCAGGTCGGCTGGAGCCTCGTCGCCGTCGGGCTGACCGGCGCGCTGGTGCAGGGCCTGCTCGCCCGGCGGCTGATCCCGCGCTACGGACCGCGCAACATCATCGTTGCCGGCTGCGTTTCGGCCATCGCTGCCTATGGCATCTACGCCTTCGCCAGTGCGGGGTGGATGATGTATGTCGGCATCGTCGTCGCGGCGCTGCAGGGGCTGGTGTTCCCCGCCATCCAGGGCATGATGTCGAGCGAAGTCGCCGCCGACGCCCAGGGCGAACTGCAAGGCGCACTGTCGAGCACCCAGAGCCTCAGCGCGATCGTCGGGCCACCGCTGATGACCGGCAGTTTCGCGCTGTTTTCCGGTTCCGGCGCGCCGGTCGAACTGCCCGGCGCCCCCTTCGTGCTGGCCGCGCTGTTCAGCGCCGCGGCACTGGCGATCTTCTATCGCGCCCTGTCACTGGGCGTCGGCCGGACCGCGCCGGCGTAAGGGCATCGTCACGGGTGCGAAGTCGGGCCGTCTTGCGGTGGTCAAGAAGGAAGCGGGCCTCCGGCGGCCGGGGCCGTAGGCCGCAGGCCCAGTTTCCGTTGATGCAGCGATAAAAAAGCCTGTCGTCGCGCGGCGACCAGAGTTGATTGCAGAAGAGCGGCACCGGCCCGCACCCCCCCCCATCCCCCCAAAAACAAGGACAATAAAGGGGGGCGGGGGGGGGGGCCGGCCGGAGCCCCCGTCCCAGGAAAGCCCGCGACCCACACCAAATAGGGT
>JBBQWE010000122.1:0-7192 GCA_038210855.1 Sphingomonadales bacterium
AATGACGCCGCCGCCGGGCAGGGGCTGGGCCCCCGCACCCGGATTTGTAGGGTTCTGGCGCTGGCACCCGAACATTACCAAAAGTTCGGAATGACAGCGAAGTTCAATCGATTTCCTTCCTGATCATTCATACGAAATCCAACGCCGGCTGTTGTATATTGTAGGCGTTTTTTAGCATGTGTCCGCCATGTAGGACAGCGTCGCAGCGTGCGGTGCAATGGCAATTACTCCACGTCTCGCGCCTTGGACCGTGAAGACGGCGCGCGCTGAAACCCCGGTTCCGCGCGCGCCTTCATAGGCGCCGGCGGCACCCTTGCCGTCGTTCCGTCGCGGCGTGCCGACCAGATCGAAGGGCAAGCAGGCCTGACCGACAACGACGCGGTTCATCAACGGACCTGTCGGGTTGGGTCGGTAATCATCCCGGACGCGGTCAACATAAAATGCTGAATAATTCTGGCCCCAGGCGCTATCGACAGGCCAACTATAGCCATAGCCCGACGTGCGGCCAGGCGCGCCAGGCGACGCGGCCGAGCTATTGTAGGTTCCCGCGGCTACGTTGCCGCGACAGCCGACCTGGTAGCGAAAGCGGCTGTTACCCTGCCGGGCACCACGGGGCCCCGATGCCGAACCGAAGACAGATCCGATCCGCAACCAGTAGCGAGTATCCAGCGGCGAAGCGCCGGCCGGTGCATCCCGCAGTGCCTGAAAGAAAGTGGAACTGCTTCCTGGCTGGACCGGCGCGTTATGAACAACACGGCCCTGACGATAGCTAGCCGACGCGGCCCATGGTGTCGTGATTGTTTCAATGCGTTGGCTAGATAAAAAGCTGTCGCCTTTCACAGTGAAGCAATGGAAAACCGAATAGCCAAAGCTGCCGACTTTGTCGACGCGCACATAGCCGATGTCCTGATAAAGCAGATTGGCGCGTCCATCGGTGAGATTGGCAGTAGCCGGAAAATCCGACCCGAAGTGCCGAACGATAACATTGTCGATCGGCACGACACTGCCGTCTGCACCGATCTGCAACGATGGACCGCCGCAACTGCGCGTGCCGCGGATAAAAATATTTCCGAGGCCAAGTCCGCCCTCGCTTGACAACAGGCCGGCCAGGCCGATGGGAGGGGACGTAATGTCGTTGTCGAAATCGATCCGACTATTCATACAGAGGCGGGCGCGGGGTGGTTGCAAGCTCGCGCGGTCCGCGTCGCGCAGGGCGACATTGAACAGCCGGCATCCTAGCATAGTGGTCAGCGTCATCCGCTGCGAAACTCGCGTCCGGTAGGTTGACCCGACGCTGCTGACCAATCCGGCGAAACCCGTGGCGACACCAAGCGAACCAGCGCTGGCACAACCATCATGCTGCACGCGCAAGTCCCACAGATAGCCGGAGCGAAAACGGATAGGATGGCTTTTGCCGCTAACGACGTCTTCGCTGAGGACGGTATCGACCGCGATCAGATATCGTGCCTGCGCCGCCGACAATGGTTGGGTCGATGCACCGGCGGTGCCGCCATCGACGATGGTATGGGCCGCGCCTAGCGCGCCGACACTATCGAGCCACAATCCGCGCAAGCGGCTGCACAGCGGTAGCGTCTTGGCGGTATGGCTACTGCCGTCCGGGTTGGCGCCGCGCAAACGTACTGCAGGGTCCGGGCGGCCCGTGACACTACGAATTTCGAACGGGGTCGCGCCGCTTGGGAAGGTGCCAGCCGGCATAGCGGTGCGAAGAAGGTAGGCGCCGGTGCTGGTGCCCGGGACGGAACCCGTTACAGCTGGCAGCACGGCGACTGCGCCGGCGATATCGTTGTGCGAAACCGATCGACGATAGGCACCGTCGACCAACGGCAAAGGAATTGCGCTGGCGTTGATCAGCCGGGTTGCGGCGGCAATCGCCGCGCAATCGCGGTAGCGCCGCTGCGAACGAAGCGCGGCGTCGATGGATAAGCTCAACCCGCTGGTATCGTTGCCATTCAGACCGACGCCGTCTTGTGCAACGATGCCATACAGTGGCTTCCAGCTTCCACTGAGATCGTGACACACCGGCAGTCCGCGCGGCGGTGCGAGGCCGGGAAAGGCGCCGCCGTTATCGACGCTCGCCCACGGCGGTCCGATGAACGGAAGGACGCGATAGCGAATTTCACCCGGTCCTTCCGGCAACCCGGGTTCCGCTGGAACAGTCATTGCATAAACCGGCGCCGGAAGACCCGATGGCGCGTCAGGCCCCGCCATCACCGATGACGTCATGACAGAAGCGGCGACCGCCGGCCCGTCTCGACCAGCGACGTGTAGCCAGGCTTCGGCGCGCGCAAACATGCCGCACTCACGACCGAAGTCGTTCATTCCCGACAGTTCGAATGCCAGTGGCAGGTCAGGCGCGAGCCGTTGAAACGGTGAGGATACCGGCTTCACGGGAAAGGGCGGGTACGGCAAGGTGTCGAAACGCTGAACCAGTTCCCCAGCTATTGTATGTGCGGTGCCAGTTGCGTGCCAGCCGGCCAGCATCCGAACAAAAACGATACGGGTTCGCCATTCGCTGTCCTGATTGTATATCGGTTCATGAAGAACCAGCAGCAATCGCGGCGTCCCTGCCGTCACGATCTGTTCGCGGCCGAAAGGGCCGACGAGGCTGTCGAGAACGGTTATCTCGCGGGCGCGCTGAATCTTCCGGCCGTCAGCATCGTGTCCCTGATCGGAAACCGTGATGATTATCTTGCTCGGGTCGAACCCGATGATGCTGCTCACAAGGTCGAGGCGAAGCAGCACGCCGTTGGTTTGCATCGTGACGTCGGGCGCAATCGCGTCTGGCACTGCCATCGCAATATCGTTTTCGATCGCTGCTTCCGAGATCCCACTGCCCGCCACAATCGGACGAGGATTGACGGCCAGTTCCGGTAGCCCGCGGACCTGTGCGCCGGCCCGGGACGCCAGCAGGGGCATCGCCGTCATCGCACTGACACTTAAAAGCACCCGGCGACGATCAATAGGATACATTTTTCCGCTCCGCGAATCTTTGGCCGACGTTGCTTACCAGAAACGTCAAACGCACGGGCAGAAAGTTTACGATGCGGCAGTAGACGTCAATACATCGTTTCTGGCGCCGAAGCCTCTCCAGCGCTTACAAATTCGCCGTACCAAAGCGGCAGAGGCGGGTGCTACCCGCAGCGCTGGATCACGGGGCGGGGCTTGAGCCACGCCGGTTGTGATCGGATCGACAATAGCTGTCGTCCTGATCGCATTCGATCGGCATAGCTTCTGGCGATGGCGCGCATGGAACCACGGTGCCAGCGCAATAACTTGTTCGCACGCGTACTGGCACGCTTCGTTAGTGGTTCTCACTGGCCCTAGGTGAAATGCCCGCATCCCGGCTCCACCTACCTTCAGCGCAGCAGTTCGCCGACCAGCGACGGCTTTCTGGCGAGCATGGCGAGCAACACCTGCGCCGGGCCGGTCGGCTGCCGGCGGCCCTGCTCCCAATTGAGCAGCGTGCCCTTGGCCACCCCGATGCTGCGCGCGAAGGCGCCCTGCGACAAGCCCGTGCTGGCGCGAATGGCGGCGACATCGACGCTGGGCACTTCGATCTGCCGGACGATGGCGCCGGTTTTCTTGCCATGGGCATGGTCGAGCGCTTCGTTCAGCCCCTGCATGATGCTCTCATAGGCACTCATCGGCGGTCTCCATAGGTTGCAACCAATGCCTTCGCCGGGGCGACGGCAGCGGCTTGTTCGGTTCGGGTCAGACTGTCTTTCTCGTTCTTGGCAAACACGGTCAGCAGGAAGATCGGCATATCGGTACCGCCGAACACATGAACAGTCCGGTAGCCGCCGCTCTTGCCGCCGCCGGGGCGGGGGATGCGGACCTTGCGCAAGCCACCGCCCAGCGACACGCCGGCTTCCGGATCGGCAGCAATCACATCCACCAACGCAGCACGTTCATCGTCGGTCATGATCGCCTTGGCGCGCCGCAGAAACTCCGGCACCTCGACAACGGTCTGCACGGTGGTCACACAAGGCCCGTATGTGCCAATGGCGTATAAGTCAATGACACATACAGTCGGCGAGGCTGGTTCAGCCACCACCCACCCCACCCCGCGACCCTGCGCGCATTTGCCCCCCTGCCCGGCCCCTGCTAGGCCGGCGCGCCATGACACCCCAGAACCGCATCCGCAACTTCTCCATCATCGCCCATATCGATCATGGCAAGTCGACGCTTGCCGACCGGCTGATCCAGACCACCGGCGGGCTGACGGCGCGCGAGATGTCGGCGCAGGTGCTCGACAACATGGATATCGAGAAGGAGCGCGGCATCACCATAAAGGCGCAGACGGTGCGTCTCGATTACACCGCTCGCGACGGCAAGACCTATATCCTCAACTTGATGGACACGCCGGGGCACGTCGATTTCGCCTATGAAGTGTCGCGCAGCCTGGCTGCCTGCGAAGGCGCGCTGCTCGTTGTCGATGCGGCACAGGGGGTGGAAGCGCAGACGCTGGCCAATGTCTACCAGTCGATCGAGCATGACCACGAGATCGTGCCGGTGATCAACAAGATCGACCTGCCGTCGGCCGATGTCGACAAGGTGAAGAAGGAGATCGAGGACATCATCGGCCTCGATGCGTCGGGCGCCGTGCTGACCAGCGCCAAGGCCGGCATCGGTATCGAGGAAGTGCTTGAGGCGATCGTCACGCGCATTCCGCCGCCGAAGGGCAATCCGGAAGCGCCGCTGAAGGCAATGCTCGTCGATAGCTGGTACGATCCCTACCTGGGTGTCGTCGTGCTGGTGCGCATCATCGATGGTGTCATCAAGCGCGGCCAGCACATCAAGTTCATGGCTGCCGACAGTGTCCACCTCGTCGATCGCGTCGGCGCGTTCCGGCCCAAGCTGGAGCAATTCCAGGAAATGGGGCCGGGCGAAATCGGCTTCATCACCGCGCAGATCAAGGAAGTGGCGCAGGCGCGCGTCGGCGATACGATCACCGATGCCCGGCGGCCGGCGAACGACCCGCTGCCGGGCTTCAAGGAAGTGCAGCCGGTGGTGTTCTGCGGGCTGTTCCCGACCGATGCCGCCGATTTCGAAAAGCTGCGCGAGTCGATCTCGCGGCTGCGGCTGAACGATGCGTCGTTCAGTTTCGAAATGGAAACATCGGCCGCGCTCGGCTTCGGTTTCCGCTGCGGCTTTCTGGGCCTGCTGCATCTGGAGATCATCCAGGAGCGGCTGACCCGCGAATACGACCTCGACCTGATCACCACGGCGCCGTCGGTCGTCTATCACATCCACAAGCGCGACGGCACGATGCAGGAACTGCACAATCCGGCCGACATGCCCGATCCGTCATCGATCGAAAGCATCGAGGAGCCGTGGATCGAAGCCGTGATCTATGTGCCCGACGAGCATCTTGGCAGCATCCTGAAACTTTGCCAGGACCGCCGCGGCATCCAGAAGAACCTGACGTACGTTGGCGGCCGCGCGCAGGTGACCTATGAACTGCCGCTCAACGAAGTGGTGTTCGATTTCTACGATCGGCTGAAGTCGATCAGCCGCGGCTATGCCAGTTTCGATTATCACCAGATCGGCCACCGCGACGGCGACCTCGTCAAGATGTCGATCATGGTCAACAACGAGCCGGTCGACGCGCTCAGCATGATCGTCCACCGCGATGCCGCCGAAACCCGCGGCCGCCACATGTGCGAGCGGATGAAGGACCTGATCCCGCGGCACCTGTTCAAGATCCCGATCCAGGCCGCCATCGGCGGCAAGGTCATCGCCCGCGAGACCATCGCCGCGCTGCGCAAGGACGTGACGGCAAAATGCTATGGCGGCGACGCCAGCCGCAAGCGCAAGCTGCTCGACAAGCAGAAGGAAGGCAAGAAGCGGATGCGGCAGTACGGCAATGTCGATATCCCGCAGGAAGCCTTCATCGCGGCGCTGCGCATGGGCGACGATGGCTGATCCGACCGCGCGCCGCGCCTGCAGTGGCGCGCGTCAGGTCGCGGTGATCGTGATGTTCAGCCAATAGCGGCCGTCGCCCGGCGCACGCTGCGCATCGAGCCCGTATTCGCCGAAGATGCGGGCGAGCGCGCTCAGCACTCCGAACCCGTTCAGGTCGGCGTCGATCAGCACGGGGTTCATCTGCTGGAAGACATGGCGGGCATTGTGGTGATCGCTCGACATCAGCACCATGCGCACGAAATTCGACGATCGGCCGAAAATGCCGCTCTGCTCGACGGTGAGATTGAGGACCAGCGGCGAGCAATTGTAGACATTTACGAGCAGGATGAGATTTTCGGCGAACAGATGCGAGCCGAGCATCCGGCCCATCGCCTCCGCGCCGCGCTGGTGCGCGGAATCGCCGACGATCGCGTCTCGCGCCGTGCTCCACGCCTGGTCCCGCGCCACCGCAGCGACCCCCGCGCGCAGCCCCGCGCGCAGCCCCGCGCGAGCCGGCGCACCGGCGCCGGGAACCGAGGCAAGATCGGAAAAGCGCGCTGGCGGTTTCGTAGATGTCGCCGATATCGAGGCCGGCGCGATCATAATGGTAACGGCCACCGCGCGCGGTTCCGGCGGCGAAGATGCGAAAGCTCATGACTGCCTGCCCGTTCGCAGGCTGTCGGCGTTTCGCCGGTACTGCGACGAAACGAAGCATGTCACGAATGCCGGCCGCCGGAAAGACGTTTCACCGCCGTATCCGCCGGCCTGCGGACAAGCGTGACGACGTTGTTCCGAAGCGCTACCATGACGATATGGCAAGCATCCTCTGCATCGAAGACGATTCCAGCACCGCCGATTATATCGCGCGCAGCCTGGGCGAGGCCGGCTACCGGGTCGATGTCGCCGCCGATGGCAGCGCCGGGCTGGAACGGGCCACCGGCGCCGATTACGATGTCATCCTGCTCGATCGGATGCTGCCCGGCATGGACGGGCTGTCGCTGCTTTCGGCATTGCGGGCTGGCGGCAACGCCACGCCGGTCATCATGCTGACGGCGCTCGCCAGCCTCGACGAGCGCGTGCGCGGGCTGCGTGCCGGGTCCGACGATTATGTGTCGAAGCCGTTCGCGCTCACCGAATTGCTGGCGCGGATCGAGGCCGGGCAGCGCCGCGCCGCGCCGGCGGGGGAAACGCCGGTGCCTCGCCTCGCCTTCGATGTTCTGGCGTTCGTTCTGCTCGCGCGCCGGGTGACGCGCGGCGGCCGCCGGCT
>JBBQWE010000123.1:0-7124 GCA_038210855.1 Sphingomonadales bacterium
GCGAATATGTCACCGCCGACGCCGTCTATCTGCCCGATGGCAAGATCATCAAGCGCAGCACCGGCGAATGACGGTCAGTCGAACAACGAACTGACCGAGCTTTCCTCGCTGGTGCGCCGCATCGCTTCGGCGAGCAGCGGCGCCACGGTGATCCGGCGGATGCGCGATGCCGATCGCACCGCCGCCACCGCCAGGATCGAATCGGTGATGACAAGTTCCGTCAGCGCCGAACCGTCGACGCGCGCTACGGCGCCGCCCGACAGCACGCCGTGCGTCACATAGGCCGTGACGCCCTTGGCGCCCGCCTCCAGCAGCGCCGCCGCAGCGTTGCACAGCGTCCCGGCCGAATCGACAATGTCGTCGACCAGAACGCACATGCGGCCATGGACGTCGCCGATGATGTTCATCACTTCCGATTCGCCGGCGCGTTCGCGGCGCTTGTCGACAATGGCGAGCGGAGCATTGCCCAGCCGTTTCGCCAGCGCCCGCGCGCGGACAACGCCGCCGACATCGGGGGAAACGACCACCAGGACTTCCTTGCCCCAGCGCGCCTCGATATCGGCAGCAATCACTGGCGCTGCGAACAGATTGTCGGTCGGGATATCGAAAAAGCCCTGGATCTGCCCGGCATGCAGGTCGATCGACAACACCCGGTCGGCGCCGGCCACCGTGATCAGATTGGCGACCAGCTTGGCCGAAATCGGCGTGCGCGGCCCGGGTTTGCGGTCCTGCCGGGCATAGCCGAAATAGGGCACCACCGCGGTGATGCGCCGCGCCGAAGCGCGCCGCAGCGCATCGATGCAGATCAGCAATTCCATCAGATTGTCGTTGGCCGGCGCCGCCGTCGGCTGAACGACGAAAACATCCTCGCCGCGGACATTTTCGTGGATTTCGACGAAAATCTCTTCATCGGCGAAACGCCGCACCGATGCCGAAGTCAGCGGCATTTCGAGATAATCGGCGATCGCCTGGGCAAGTTCGGGGTTGCCGTTGCCGGCCAGGATTTTCATCGCTGCAACTTCATCGGTGACTGCCCCTCGCCGTGCCGCCCGGCGCTGCGCAGATAGCCGGGGTGTCACGTTGCCGCAATATGGGCCGCACCACCCGCTGCTGCCTTCACGGCGAGGTATTGCCGCAATGCCACAAGCAGCGGCGCATCCGCCGGCGGCATCGGCAGCACCGCCAGTTCGGCCGGCGTCACCCAGCGCAGCGCCTGGCCCTGCCGCCCGGCCGGCGCACCCGCCCAGCGCCGCACGATCCAGCACGGCATCAGCAGGTGGAAATCGCCATAGCCGTGGCTGGCAAAGGCCAGCGGTTCGCAATCCCCCGGTGCAACGGCGATGCCCAGTTCCTCTTCGAGTTCGCGAACCAGCGCGGCTTCGGGCGTTTCGCCGGGTTCGACCTTGCCGCCGGGGAATTCCCACAGCCCGGCCAGCGATTTGCCCGGCGGCCGCTCCGCCGCCAGCACCCGGCCGTTGCCGTCGATCAGCATGGCCGCAACGACCAGAACCAGCCGCGTCATCGCCAGACGATCAGCTTGATGCGATCGCCCACCCGCAGCCGGGCGCCCGCAGCAAGCCCGTTGAGCACGGTGAAGCGCGCCAGCCGGTCATCCGAATAGGCCATTCGCGTCGCCAGCGAAGCGATGCTGTCGCCGGCGCGAACCGTCACCACGGCGACACGGCGGCTGCTGGCCTGGCCGGCCTCCCCCGGTGCCAGCCGGCGGACCGATCCGATCAACGGGTCGAACACCGCCGCCTGCCCGGCCGGCGCGATACCGAGCACATGGTAGAACCGCCCCGGCCCGAAGGCATAGACGGCAAGCACGGCATCGACGGGGCCGTTTCGGGTTTCCGAGCGAAGCCGGCTGATGCCGGCATCGATGCCGTTGATCCGCGTCGGCTGGACCGGGCCGCCGCTGCCGCCGATGCCCTGCCAGACCCGGGCACTATAGGCAGCCATGTCGCTGGTGGCGCCCGGATCGGCCATGCCGCCGGCAAACTGGAACTGGGCGCCGTTCTGCCCGGCACCGGTAACGGCGGCGGCGCCGTTCTGCATGGTGAACCCCGCCGGGGCTTCGAACCCCAGCCCCAGTTGCGGGTGGCGGAAGCGCCGGCCCTCCACCACGCCTTGCGCGGCGTCGTCGTCATAGGCCATGCCGTCGATGGCATTCAAAAAGGCATCGCGGCCGATGGCGCGGCGCGCTGCCGGGATGGCGGCGGCTTCGCGGCGGGCCCGGGCGACCCGGTCAGCGGTTGCCGGGTGGGTTGAAAGCCAGCTTGGCCCCTCGCTGCCGCTGCGGCCGGCAAGGCGCGCCGAAAGGCTGGTCTGCGCGCCGAGAGAGCCGAGAATATCGGCGCCGGCGGCCGGATCATAGCCGGCGCGAGCGAGGTAGCGGATGCCAAGGCTGTCGGCTGCACGTTCCTGTTCGCGGCTGAAACCGCGGGTGTAGAGCGTCGCCCCGGCATTGGCGATGGTGCCGACGATGTCGGAACCGGTGATGGCACCTGCCAGCCCGGCGAGCACGCTGGAAACCGCCGCTCGCGTCTCGCGCTTGGCCGAATGGCGCGCCGCGACATGGGCGATCTCGTGGCCCAGCACGAAGGCCAGCTCCGCCTCGTCGTTCATCAGCGCGACGAGCTGCCGGGTGACGTAGACATAACCGCCGGGAATGGCGAAGGCATTGTCCAGATTGGCGTTGAGCAGCGTGACGGTATAGTCCGTCGGCCGCCGGGCCAGCCCCGACTGCATGGCGATGCGCTGCCCGACGCCGCGAACATAATCCGCCTGGGGGCCGGTATAGGCACCGCCGAACTGCGCCATCAGTTGCGGATGCGCGCGGGCGCCATAATCGCGATCGGCAGCGGAAAGCCCGGGCACCTGGGCCGCGGCGGCGGTGGCAAGGAAAGCCGTGGCGAGGATCAGCGAGCGCATGGCCATGGTTTAGGTTCGCATCCGGACGGAGGAAAGGGGATCGCAGGCGCACGAACGCTGCGGGGGTGTTCTGGTTCAACGAGCAGGGCCGGTTCCGGGTGATTCGCGGCGGCTGCCAGTCGCCGAAAAGTTGGAAGTTCACCGAAGTTCAATCGCTCGCGCTCTTGATGGATGTCATGGAACAGGCGTCGGCGCCGGTCGGGGGGCGTCGGGCACGTGCACCGTCTCGACACGTCAAAGAGCAAGAACGAATTTCCGAACCTGACAGAAAATGCAGGTGTAGGACAGCGCGTCGCGGTGGAGGCCGGCCACGGCGGCCACGGCGGCCACGGCGGCCACGGCGGCCCCGAGGCGCCGGGTCAAATTTCCCTGTCCGCCACACTTGCGACGGCTCTGTGATCCCAAAGCTCGCCGATCGAGGTTCATCGAAGAAAAGCGGGCCTCTGGCGGCAAAACTTTGTTGTTCTGCTTTCGCTCGCGAAGCAGGCTCGGTCCCGGGTCGAGCCCGGGCTGACGGGGGGTGGTTCAAGCCCGGCGCGCGGCGGGTGTGGCTGGACCATGGGACACCCTCACCACCTCGCCCAAGCGGGCGATTCGCCTCTTCAGCAGGCGGGAGAGGGGGCTGTTCGAATGCGGTTGGCCCTACAGCCCGCGGCCCATTTCGACGAATTTGGAGCGACGGGCCTTGCGCAGCGCCGGGGCCGGGCGGGACAGCAGCGGCTGGAGTTCGTTGGCGATGCCCATGGTCAGCGAGGCGATGGCGGCGGCGGGGTCGCGGTGGGCGCCGCCCAGGGGTTCGCCGATGATGGTATCGATGACGCCCAGTGATTTCAGGTCGGCGGCGGTGACTTTCATCGCTTCGGCGGCTTCCGGTGCGTGGCTGGCGGCCTTGTCGGCGGTGCGCCACAGGATGGAGGCGCAGCCTTCCGGCGAGATCACCGCATAGACGGCGTGTTCGAACATGATGACGCGATCGGCAGCAGCAAGCGCGACGGCGCCGCCCGATCCGCCTTCGCCGGTGATGGCGGCGATGATCGGCACGGGGGCCGACAGGCAGGCAGCGGTGGAGCGGGCGATGGCTTCGGCGACGCCGCGTTCCTCGCTGTCGAGCCCGGGGTAGGCGCCGGCGGTATCGATCAGCGTGACGATCGGCACGTTGAAGCGGCCGGCGAGTTCGATCAGCCGCACCGCCTTGCGATAGCCTTCGGGGCGCCCCATGCCGAAGCTGTGCTTGACGCGGCTGGCGGTGTCGCGGCCCTTTTCATGGCCGATGACCATCAGTGGCAGGCCGAGCCCGCGCAAGCGCCCGATGCCGCCGACGATGGCGAAATCCTCGCCGAAGGCACGATCCCCGGCCAGCGGCGTGAAATCTTCGACCAGCGCATGGACGATATCGGCGAAGTGCGGGCGTTCGGGGTGGCGGGCGACCTGGGTCTTCTGCCAGGGGCTGAGCCGCGCATAGGTTTCGGCGAGCAGGCGACGCGCGGCGCCTTCGGCATGTTTCGCCCCCGCCTCGTCACCGGCGGCGCGGTAATCGGCAGCCCGATCGAGGATCGTCTGCACGGGCTTTTCGAAATCTAGGAAGGTCGTCACGGGGCCTTGGCCTAAGGGCGGAACGCCGCAGGGTCAATCAGAGACGACGAAAGCGGAAATACCAGACCTCATGGCCCTGGGCGCGCGCCTTGGCTTCGTAGCGCGTCGGTGGCCAGTCGGCCGGGCGCTGCTGCCAATCGGCCGGCGTCGCCGCCAGCCATTCGAAATCGCGGGCCTGCGCCATCTGCATCAGCGCCCAGCGGCAGTAAATCGGGTGATCGGTGCCCAGCCGGAACTCCCCGCCCGGCTTCAGGGCACGCGCGACAAGGTCCATCGGCCCGGGGTTGACGAAGCGCCGCTTGGCATGGCGCGCCTTGGGCCAGGGATCGGGGTGGAGCAGGAAGACGCGGTCCAGCGACGCCGGGGCCAGCCGATCGAGCACATCGAGCGCATCGCCGTTGTGCAGGCGGATGCTGGGGATGGCGCGCTCGTCGATTTCGATCAGCGCGCCGACGACGCCGTCGATGAACGGTTCGCAGCCGATGATGCCGACGTTCGGCCGGGCCATCGCCTGTGCCGCCATATGCTCGCCGCGGCCGAAGCCGATTTCCAGCCACAGCGGGCGGTCGTCGCCGAACAGGCTGCGCGCGTTCACATCGCCGGCGGCCGGCACTGCGACCCTTGGAAGCAGATCGGCGAGCAGCGCCGCCTGGCCTGCACGCAACTTGTGGCCCTGGCGGCGGCCATAGAGGCGGCGGATGGTGGCGGGATCGGTCATCGCGCGGGTTCATAGGCCGAAAGGCAGCGACGAAGGAAGCAGGGGCCTCCGGCGGCCGGGGCCGTGGGCCCCTGATCCCATTTTGTCGGGTCTGCGTTCAACCTCGCCGGTTTCGCGAAACCCGGACGGGACGAGGCTTTGGCGCCTGCGGCCCGCTTCCCCTGCCCTTTTGCGAAGCTTGACCGCGGCCGCGGCCAGCGCGAGCTTCCGCCCACATCCAACTCCTCCGAAGCGAGACAGCATGACCGAACATCTCGACGTTCTCATTGTCGGCGCCGGCATTTCCGGGCTGAGCGCGGCCTGGCATCTGAAGCATCGGCTGCCGGGCACCAGTTTCGCCGCTCTCGAGCGCGAGGCGAGCTATGGCGGGACGTGGCTGACCCACAAATTCCCCGGCATTCGTTCGGACAGCGACCTTTATACCTTCGGGTTCCGCTTCAAACCCTGGGTCGGCCCGCCGATCGCGACGGCGGCGGAGATACAGGCCTATCTCGGCGAGATGATCGAGGAAAACGATCTGGCCGGGCATCTTCGCTATGGCCACAGCATCGAGACGGCGAGCTGGTCGAGCGAGACGTCGACCTGGACGATACGCGCCCGGCTGGCGAGCGGCGAGGCGCGGGAATTCACCTGCGGCTTCCTGTGGATGGCGCAGGGCTATTACCGCCACCGCCAGGGCTACATGCCCGAATGGCAGGGCATGGACCGGTTCCGCGGCAGCATCCACCACACCGAGGAATGGGACGACAGCATCGATTACGCCGGCAAGCGCGTCGCGCTGGTCGGATCGGGAGCGACGGCGGCGACCGCCATCCCGGCGATGGCCAAGACAGCCGCCAAGGTGACGATGGTGCAGCGTTCGCCGACCTATTTCTACCCGGCGAGCAATGCCAACGAGACCGCCGACATGCTGCGCCAGCTCGATATCGATGAAAGCTGGGTGCACGAGATCGTCCGCCGCAAGGTCAATTTCGATCAGGACGTGATCTGCCGGCGCTGTGTCGAGGAGCCCGAGGCCGTGACCGCCGAACTGCTCGGCGCCGTGCAGTCGCTGCTTCCGGATGGTTTCGACATGAAGCATTTCACCCCCGGCTATCGCCCGTGGCGGCAGCGGCTGGCGTTCGTTCCCGATGGCGATCTGTTCGCCGCGATCCGCGAGGGCAAGGCCGATGTGGTGACCGGCGAGATCGAGACTTTCACCGAAACCGGCCTGCAGATGAAGGACGGCAGCACCGTGGAGGCAGACATGGTTGTCGCCGCCACCGGTTTTCACCTGTGCGTGATGGGCGACATCGCCTTTTCGATCGACGGCAAGGCGCTCGATTGGGCCGACACCGTCACCTATCGCGGCATGATGTTCACCGGTGTGCCGAACCTTGTCTGGGTGTTCGGCTATCTGCGTGCCAGCTGGACGCTGCGCGCCGACATGATCAGCGAATTCGTCTGCCGGTTGCTGCCGCACATGCTGGCACGCGGTGCCGGCAGCGTTCGCGTGGCACTGCGCGACGAGGATGCCGACATGGAATTGTCGAGCTGGATCGATACCGAGGATTTCAACGCCAACTACATCCTGCGCGGCCAGCACGCACTGCCGCGCCGCGGCAACAAGCGCGACTGGCAGCACACCCAGGATTACTGGCGCGAGAAGGACGAGTTTCCGGTGCTCGATCTCGATGGGGCGGAATTCGTCTAT
The DNA here is from genome assembly GCA_038210855.1 of Sphingomonadales bacterium. Taxonomy (GTDB): domain Bacteria; phylum Pseudomonadota; class Alphaproteobacteria; order Sphingomonadales; family Sphingomonadaceae; genus Sandarakinorhabdus. The sequence goes on from JBBQWE010000123.1 coordinate 6,939, forward strand.
GCCGGGCCGCAGCAGTCGGCGATCGCGGCGGAATGAATTAAGCCTCCGGCGGCTGGGGAAGCCTCCGGCGTCTGGGGCCTTGGGCCCCAGACCCCATTTTGTCGGTCTACGCTGCACGCGCACCGGCGTCGCATGAACCGGGAAACTGGATGGGGTCTGGGGCCCAAGGCCCCAGCCGCCGGAGGC
>JBBQWE010000124.1:0-7116 GCA_038210855.1 Sphingomonadales bacterium
ATCGTGATGACGGTGCCGACCGCAGCGCAGGATCTCGACCCGGTGCGCGTCGAAAAGCGCGTCAGCCGGCTGGAGAGCGAATTGCGCGCAGTGCAGCGCAAGGTCTTCCCCGGCGGCGATCCGCGCTTTTTCGAACCCGAGATCGCGCCGGCAGCCCCCGCGCCGGTCGAGCCGGCCGGAACCCCGGCCAGCGCGCCGCTCGTCGACCTTTCGGAGCGAGTCGGCGAGCTCGAGCGGCAGTTGCGAACCCTCACCGGCCAGGTCGAGGCGCAGGGGTTCAAGCTACGCCAGGTCGAGGAAGCCCAGACGCGGCTGCGCGGCGACCTCGAATTCCGCCTGAACACGCTGGAAAACGCCAACGCGCCGCCGGCTGCGGCCGCCGCGGACCCGGCGGCAGGAACGGCGGCACCGCCAATTGTCGCCGCGGCACGTCCGGCATCGACGACGGCTGCCAAGCCGGGTGTGCTGCCGCGGCCGGCAGCGGCAGCCCCGCCGGGCCCGGCGCCGGCGGTCCCGGCAACGGCGGAAGCGGCGTGGAAAATCGCCTACGCCAAGGTGCTGGCGAAGAATTGGACGACAGCGGAACCGGCGCTGGCCGGCTTCATCGCCGATTGGCCGAAATCGACGCGAATTCCGCAAGCGCAATATTGGCTGGGCCGCAGCCACGGCGAGCGTGGCCAGCACGCCCAGGCGGCCAAGGCGTATCTGGAAGTCTATCAGAAGGCGCCGCGCTCGGACCGGGCGCCCGACGCACTGATCGGCCTGGCCACGGCGCTGAACGGCCTGAAGAAACAACCCGATGCCTGCCGGGTGCTCGGCGAACTCGACAGTGTCTACGGCGCCAAGCTGACGCCGGTGCAAAAAGCCGACGCCAAGGCGCTGCGCGGCCGCGCCAGGTGTCCGGCGTAAAGCCCGCTGCGTCCGCAGCGGCGCTTCCGGCACTCCCGGATTTCGACCTTGCCGGGCGACTGGCCCTGGCGCTGGGTCGACCGCTGGCCGATGGCGAACCGCTGGCAGTGGCAGTTTCGGGTGGCCCGGACAGTGTCGCGCTGCTGCTGATCGCCGTCGCTGCCTGGCCGGGGCGGGTGACTGCGCTGACGGTCGATCACCGCCTGCGTGCCGCTGCCGCTACAGAGACTGCGACCCTCGCCGGTGCTTGCGCGGCCGCCGGAATTCCGCACGCGACGCTGGTTCGGGAAGGTGCCAGGCCGACCGCCGGAGTCCAGGCTGCTGCACGCGAGGCCCGCTATGCGCTGATGGGGAAATGGTGCCGCGCGCAGGGGGTCGGCGTGCTGATGACCGCTCACCATGCCGACGACCAGGCCGAAACGCTGCTGATGCGCCTCGGCCGCGGTGCGGGTCCGGCCGGGCTGGCCGGCATCCGCCATTGCCGGCCGCTGTTGCCCGGCTTGATGCTGGTGCGCCCGCTGCTCGATGTGCGACGCGCCGTGCTGGCAGTGGTAGCGGCCGAATCGGGCTGGCCGATCGTGGATGATCCGGCCAATCGCGATCCGCGGCACCGGCGCAGCGCGACCCGCCGGCTGCTCGCGGCGGCGCCATGGCTCGATATCGCGGCGATGGCCGGAACTGCCGCGCACCTCGCCGATGCCGAAGCGGCGCTGGCCTGGGCAAGTGATTGCGCCTGGTCGGGACGCGCGTCGCCGGCCGGCGACGCCTGGATCATCGACGCGGCCGGACTGCCGGCAACGATCGTCCATCGGTTGGTCGCGCGCGCCGTCCAGGCGGTGGTAAACACCGCGCCGCCGCGCGGCAGCGATGTCGCCAGGCTCGCCGGCAAACTGGCCTCCGGCGGCACAGGCACGCTGGCGGGCGTGCGCGCGACGGCGCTGGCATCGGGAGACTGGCGCTTCAGCCCTGCCCCGCCCCGCCGTGACTCACGCGACATAACGTCATAAGCTGGCATTTGACGCGGGGGGAATCGTGACCGGACGATTGCAAGCCGCTGCACACCGCTTATGTTGTTGGTGTAGTCCCTTGCCGAAAGCCGCGTTTCATGGCCGATAACAACAAGCGCCCACCCAGCCCCTGGATGAAGAACCTGGGTTTGTGGTTCGTGATTCTTCTCGGGCTGGTGGTTGTCGTCAACGTCATGCAGCCGTCGCGGCCCGCCACGGGCAACGGTGCAGCGCTCGCCTATTCCGACTTCCTGACCAAGGTCGACGAAGGCGCCATCAAGACCGCCGACATCCGCGGCAACGAGATCATCGGCAAGACCTCGGCTGACGAGGACTACCGGACGTTCAACCCCGGGGACACCCAGCTCATCGAGCGGTTGCGCCAGAAGAACGTGCGTTTCGATGCAAAGCCCGAGGAAAGCCGTTCGCTGATCGGCCAGCTGCTGATCAACATGCTGCCGTTCGCGCTGATGATCGGCATCTGGATCTTCGTGATGCGCCAGATGCAGAACGGTGCCGGCCGCGGCGCCATGGGCTTCGGCAAGTCGCGCGCCAAGCTGCTGGTGCAGAAGGAAGGCCGTGTCACCTTCGACGACGTCGCCGGTATCGATGAAGCCCGCGAGGAACTGCAGGAAATCGTCGACTTCCTGAAGGACCCGGGCCGGTTCCATCGCCTCGGCGGCAAGATTCCGAAGGGTGCATTGCTCGTCGGCCCCCCGGGTACCGGCAAGACCCTGCTGGCGCGTGCCATCGCCGGCGAAGCCAATGTGCCGTTCTTCAACATTTCGGGTTCCGACTTTGTCGAAATGTTCGTCGGTGTCGGCGCGAGCCGCGTCCGCGACATGTTCGAACAGGGCAAGAAGTCGGCGCCGTGCATCATCTTTATCGATGAAATCGACGCGGTCGGTCGTTCGCGCGGTGCCGGTCTCGGCGGCGGCAACGACGAACGCGAGCAGACCCTCAACCAGCTGCTTGTCGAAATGGACGGCTTCGACGCCAATGAAGGCATCATCATCGTCGCCGCCACCAACCGTCCCGACGTGCTCGATCCCGCCTTGCTGCGTCCGGGCCGTTTCGACCGCCAGGTCGTCGTTGGCCGCCCGGACATCGAAGGTCGCGAGAAGATCCTCGCCGTCCACATGAAGAAGGTGCCGCTGGCGCCCGACGTCAATGGCCGCACGATCGCGCGCGGTACGCCGGGCTTCTCGGGCGCCGATCTTGCCAACCTTGTGAACGAAGCGGCGCTGCTGGCGGCAAAGCGCGCCAAGCGCCTCGTCTCGATGCGCGATTTCGAAGACGCCAAGGACAAGGTTCTGATGGGGGTCGAGCGCAAGTCGATGGTAATGACCGACGACGAAAAGAAGATGACCGCCTATCACGAAGCCGGCCATGCCGTCGTCTCGATGCACGAAGCCGCGTCCGACCCGATCCACAAGGCGACTATCATCCCGCGCGGTCGCGCACTGGGCATGGTGATGCGGCTGCCGGAACGTGACCAGTACAGCTACCACCGCAACAAGATGTACGCCAATCTTGCGGTGTCGATGGGCGGCCGCGTCGCCGAGGAGATCATTTTCGGTCACGATCTCGTCTCGTCGGGCGCGTCGTCGGACATCAGCTATGCAACCGACCTGGCGCGCTCGATGGTCACGCAATGGGGCATGTCCGACAAGCTCGGTCCGCTGAAATATGCCGACAACCAGGAAGAAGTGTTCCTCGGTCACAGCGTGACCCGCACGCAGAATGTCAGCGAGCAGACCGCCCAGATGATCGACGCGGAAGTCCGTCAGATCGTCAACACCGGCTATGATCGCGCCAAGCATGTCCTGACCGAGAACATCGACCAGCTGCACAATCTTGCTGCGGCGCTTCTGGAACTCGAGACGCTTTCTGGCGACGAGATCAAGAAGGTGTTGGCAGGCGAGCCGATCGATCGCGCCAATTCTCTCGGGACGCCGACGATGCGTCCGGCCGCCGGGGTGTCGGCGATCCCCAAGACCGGGCGTCGCGGTGGTTTCAGCGAGCCGGCACCCCAAGCCTGATTTCATCCGACCGAAATGTGCCGGGCCGCTTCCAGCGGTCCGGCATTTTTGCATCCGGGCCGGAAGCGTCGTTGCAGGTGGCGAGGTAGCGCCTGCTACGGAGACTGCGCTCGATCGTCTTGACGCCAAAGTGTCGGTAGGATTTACAGTCCCGAAACATTCACAAAACTGGCGCTTGCGATATCAGTCACTTGGCTGTGGTTGTGCAGTTGGCGCAGACCTTGCAGTGTGTCGTTGGAAGCGGATCTGCTCGTGGGGGTCAAGTTGATGTCGATCGTTCGTAACCTGTGCGTGGCAGCCATGCTGGTGACGGGGATTGCTGCGCCTGCCAACGCCGTGGTGTTCGCGAACTTCGCGACGACCCTGCCGAACCCGGCCACGACCAACTTCCGTTTCGCCAACAGCACCAGCAGCCTGACCCGCACGACCGATGCCGTGTTCGGCACCAGCCCATCCGGAACGACGATTGGCGCCGTGCAGGTTCAGTTCAGCTTTGCACAGGCTACCGGGCTTTCGGCCTTCGTTACCAACGTCGCTGCAAGCCTGATCGTCACCGGCACCGTTCCCAAGAATACGCCAGCGACCGGTGCGCTCGACCAGGGCGGCCTCGGCGGTTCCTTCAGCTTCCTGTCGACGGCGCCGATCAGTGTCAGCGGCGGCCGGCTCGAAGCGACGACCTATGCCGCAGGTTCGAACTTGTTGACGGTTGCCTTTGGCGGCGCCAACATCGTCGGGACCGCCGGTACCCGGGTCGGATCGTTCGACGGCTTCACGGCGCAGGGTGACATGGTTACCTTCACGTCGGACTTTCTCGACTTCAGCCTCGCCGGCAATCGCAGCTTCGCGACCAGCCTGACGGCCATGACCGCCAACCTCAGCGTCGGTACGGGAAACAACAAGGCGCTGCGCACATTCCGGGCTCGACTCGGGACCGGCACCTTCGACGCCAGCGTGGCGCCGACGGCCGCTGCCGAAGTTCCGGAACCGCAGACCTGGGCCATGCTTGTCGCCGGCTTTGCGCTGGTCGGCGCCGCCATGCGCCGCCGCCTCGTTCGTCCGGCCTGATCGGGCCCTTGTTTCGGCCGCGAGAGCGCGGCCGAAGCCGCTTCTTCCAAACACGGCCGATGAAACGGCGCTGCTGTCACGCCCGACGGCAGCGCCGATTTTCCTTTCCGATCAGTTGCTGCGCGCTGCGCTGTCGACGACGCGGGTGCTGGCCGCAGCGACTGCGTTGCGGCGGCAACGGCTCTGTTCCAACCGGCCGGCAACATCGCTCGTACCGGTGACGCAGACACGATCGGCAGCGGCTTCGATCCGGTCGGCGAGCGTTTCGCGACCAGCGTTCGATGCAAGGTTGAGGTCACCGGTGCGAACCACTTCGGAACGGGCGCTGCGGCCAAGCTCGAATGCATAGGCCGGGGCCGTGGCGCCGGCGAGGCACAAGCCGGCGAAGATGAGGGTTCCGAGGGTGCCGAAGGCGGTGCGGGCGAAATCGGACGAAGCGGCGATCATGATGAGTCTCCTTGTCTGGGCGGGAGCAACTGGACCATCCGGCTTCCGCTGCCTGATCCTCCGCACAAGTCGTGCCAACAGACATAGTCGACCCGCGAGTCTCGTAATTACAATGGCATAGAGCTATTCTATCCGTCCCTCTCGTGTAATACACCTGGTCGGCTTCGCCGATCGTTGGCGTATCGTCCCAATCTTTGGGCCGGTATTCGCGAGCGATCCTCTCCGGCCACTGCTTGTGCCATGCAGCGTCGCGATGCATAGAAGCGCTGCAGATGCTCACCCAACGGTCCCGTTACGCCCTGCGCGCGCTTATCTTCATCGCTCGTGCCGGCGGCATCGCGCCGGTGCCGATCTCCGCGATCGCAGCGGACCAGAAATTGCCGCGCAAATTCCTTGAAATCATCCTGCTGGAATTGAAAAAAGGCGGCCTTGTCGACAGTTACCGCGGCAAGATGGGCGGCTACCGCCTCGCCAGGCCGGCGGCGGAGATCAGCTTCGGCGAGATCATCCGCCTCATCGAAGGGCCACTCGCGCTGGTTCCGTGCGTTTCGGTGTCGGCCTACCAGCGCTGTTCCGACTGTTTCGAGGAAACCACCTGCGCCATCCGCAAGGTGATGCTGGTGGTACGCGAACAGACCGCCGCGATCCTTGATCACACCAGCCTCGCCGACCTGTCGATCGAACTAGCCGCAGCCTGAGGCTGCCGCGTCCGACAAGCGACGCTTGCCGCCAGCGCAGCAAAACTGTGCTTAATCCCCTATTGCCTAGTAGGAAAAAGGGGATATACCTTCGGGCACATGATCTCGGCTACGGAGGCCGGGGCCGAGTTGCCGGCACCTCCGCCATCGATGATCCGCCGATCTTCCGACAGCCATCGAGGGCGCCCCGGCGCCGATCGACGGCGCTTGCCCGAAGGACTTGCCGATGACGCTGCGCATCCTGCTGTTCCTCAGCCTGTCGTCCCCGGCGTTGGCGCTTCAACCGGGGGCAGGTTCAAGCGATCCCGCGCCGGAGCCTGCGAGCAGCGTCGACGCTTCTGAAATCATCGTCACTGCCCGCCGCCGCTCGGAAAGTCTGCAGGACGTGCCGCTGGCGATCAGTGTCGTCGGCGGCGCCCAGATCGAAGCGACCGGCAGTTTCAACATCGCGCGGCTGACGCAGTTGCAGCCCTCGCTGCAGTTCATTTCATCGAACCCGCGCAACACCGCGATCAATATCCGCGGCCTCGGCGCGCCGTTCGGCTTGACCAATGACGGGATCGAACAGGGCGTCGGCCTCTATATCGACCAGGTCTATTACGGCCGCATCGCTGCCGCGACGCTGGATTTCGTCGATGTCGACCAAGTTGAGGTGCTGCGCGGGCCGCAGGGAACGCTCCATGGCAAGAACACCACCGCCGGCGCGCTCAACATCACCACCCGGCGGCCGAGCTTCACGCTCGAAGCGCGCGGCGAGATCACCTATGGCAACCTCGATTTCGTCCAGGCCAAGGCGTCGGTGTCGGGACCGATCGTCGCCGACAAGCTCGCCGCGCGGCTGAGCGCTTCGTTCACCCGCCGCGACGGCACCCTGTTCAACACGGTGACCGGCCGCCGCGTCAACGAACTCGACAATATCGGTTTCCGCGGCCAGGTCTTCTGGCAGGC
>JBBQWE010000125.1:0-7066 GCA_038210855.1 Sphingomonadales bacterium
ACGCTTCGATCCCTTCTTCCGCGAGGCGGCTGCCGGACCGGCGGCGGTTTCGGCGCTGCAGCTGGCGCTGCTCGGCACCCGCGTCGACACCGTTTCGGGGCGTGGATCGGCGATCATCGCGACCCCCGACGGCGTGCAATCGAGCTATCTGGTCGGCGAGGCGGTACTGCCGGGAGTCACCCTGGCGGCGGTGGCGTTCGACGCGGTGACGCTCGATCGCGGCGGGGTGCGCGAGCAGTTGTTTCTCGACCAGTCGTCGCCGGTGCCAGCGGCGCCTGCAGCGACCGGGCCTGCTCCCGCCGCACCGCCGCCGGTTCCGCCGCCAGTTCCGCCGCAAGATCTCGGTGCCGACATGGCGATCACGCCGCGGCTGCAGGGTAGCACGGTCACCGGCCTGGTGCTGGCGCCGCGCGGCAGCGGTGCCGCCTTTGCCGCTGCCGGGCTGCGCGCCGGCGATGTGCTCGTCGCCGTGGATGGCGCAGCAATCACCGCGCTGGGCGATCCGGCGGCACTGGCAGGGCAGCTCGCGACGCAGGGCGGCGCGCTGCGGCTGGAGCGCGGCGGCAGCGCGATCACGGTGACCGTGCCGGGGCGCCCGCGATGAGACCGACGATCGTACTGACGCTGGAAGTAGCGCTGGCGGTAACGCTCGCTGCCGGTGCCGCCGCGCAGCAGACCGTCAACCTGCGCGACGCCGATGTACGTGCCTATATCCAGGATGTGGCGCGCGCGACGGGGCGCACCTTCATCATCGACCCGCGCGTGACGGGCAAGGTCTCGGTGGTCAGCGAACGCCCGCTCGGCCGCGCTGCCTATTTCGAGCTGTTCCTGTCGACATTGCGCGCCAACGGCTTCGTCGTGGCGCCGGCTGCCGGCGGGGCCTTTCGCATCGCGCCCGCCGAAGGCGCCGCCACCCAGCCCGGCGCCGGTTCCGGCCGCGATCGCTTCGCCACCCAGGCATTCCGGCTCGAATCGATCGATGCGGCATCGGCGGTCGAAACGCTGCGGCCGCTGGTCAGCCGCGAAGGCGCCGTTACCGCCAATCGCAGCGGCAACACCGTCGTCGTCGCCGATTATGCCGACAATCTGGCGCGGATCGGCGCACTGGTCCGCCAGATCGACCGCGACCGGCTGACCAGCCGGGTCGTACCGCTGAAGAACGCCGGCGCCCGCGAGATCGCCGCGGCACTGACCCAATTGGCCGGCACCGCCGGCGGTGACACGCGCCCGGTCAGCGTCGTCGCCGTCGACAGCGCCAACGCCGTCGCGCTGCGCGGCGAGCCGCAGGCAGTGGCGCGCGCGGCGGCGGTGATCGCCGATCTCGATGCGCGTGCCGCTGCCGGCGCCGATGTGCGGGTGATCTTCCTTGCCCATGCCGATGCCGAAAAGCTGCTGCCGGTGCTGCAGCAGCTCGTCGGCCAGCCGGCGACGGCAGTGGCGGCGCGGCCGGGCCTCGCCGGCGGCAGCCTTTCGGCCAGCGCCGGGCGCAACGCCGGCCCGGGCAGCAGCACAACGCCCGACAGCGCGCCGGTTGCCGCGAGCGGTGGCGGCGGCGGCATCATCCCCCAGGCCACGATCGGCCGCGGCCGCGCCGTCATCGTTCGCTACGAAGGCGCCAATGCGCTGGTGATCGCCGCCCCCGCCGATGTGCAGCGGCAGCTGGGCGAGGTCATCCGCCAGCTCGATACCCGCCGCGACCAGGTTCTGGTCGAAGCGATCATCGTCGAGATCAGCGACATCGCGGCGCAGCGGCTGGGCGTGCAGTTCCTGCTGACCGGAACCGGCGGAAGCGCCGTGCCGTTCGCCAGCACCAATTTCTCCAACGCAGCGCCCAATCTGCTGACCATCGCCGGCGCGGCGGCGGCCGAAAGCCGTTATGGCCGCAACAGCGATACGGCGCAGGTGCTGCGCGATGCCGCCGTCGCCTCGCTGCTGGGGGCCACCGGCGGCACCTTCGGCGGTGGCGGCAAGCTGACCAACGACACGTTGTTCGGTTTCGTGCTCAACGCCGTGCGCAGCGACACCGCGTCGAACGTGCTGTCGACGCCGTCGGTGATGACGCTCGACAACAGCGAAGCGCGGATCCTCGTCGGCCAGGATGTGCCGCTGACCACCGGCGAAGCGCTTTCCAACAATTTCGACAATGCCTTCCGCACCATCCAGCGCCAGAACGTCGGCATCCAGCTCGATGTGCGGCCGCAGATCAACGCCGGCGGGGCGATCCGGCTGACGCTGCGCCAGGAAGTCAGTTCGATCGCCGGGCCGGTATCGTCGAATTCGCCCGAACTCATCCTCAACAAGCGCGAGATTTCGACGACGGTGACCGTCGACGACGGCGAGATCATCGCATTGGGCGGCCTGCTCGACGAGAACGAGCGCCGAACGCTTGAAAAAACGCCGCTGCTCGGTGACATTCCGGTGCTTGGCAACCTGTTCAAGTCGCGGTCGAAGAACCGCACCAAGACCAATCTGATGGTGTTCATCCGGCCGCGGATCATCCGATCGGCGGCCGACGCCCGCGCCATCGCGGCCGATCGCTACGATTATATCCGGGCCGATGCAGCGCTGCGCCAGGGCGTCGATACCATGTCGCTCGACGATCTGGTGGCGGATTATCTGCGCGCGGTCCCGCCGGAGCGGCCGCCGCAGCCGCAGGCACCGTTGTCGCTTCCTCCGGAGGCGCTGTTGTCGCCTGCCGCCCCGCCGGTGCCGCCCCGATGATCGCGCTGGCACTGCCCTATGCCTTCGCCCGGCGCTTCGGAGTCGTCGTCACCGGCGTCGACCCGGCCGGCGTCCGGGTCAGCCTTCGTGCCGGCGACGATCCGCGCGTTCTTGCCGAAGTCCGCCGGCTGGCGGCGCGGCCGATCGAGGTCGCTATCGTGCCACCGCCGGCGTTCGATCGGCTGTTGTCCGATCATTATGCCATGGCCGATTATGCCGGGGTGGAGGGCGATGCGCTGGCCGGGCTGGCGTCCGACCTGCCATCGGCGGAAGACCTGCTCGACAGCGACGACGAGGCACCGATCATCCGCCTCATCAACGGCCTGATCGCCGAGGCGGCGCGGCAGGGCGTTTCCGATATCCATGTCGAACCCTATGAAAGCGCGCTGGTCATCCGCATGCGCGCCGATGGCCAGTTGACCGAACGCCACCGCTTGCCTGCCGGCGTCGCCGCGATGGTGGTCAGCCGCATCAAGGTGATGGCGCGGCTCGACATCGCCGAACGCCGCCTGCCGCAGGATGGCCGCATCGGGCTGACGCTGGGCGGCAAGAGCCTCGACGTGCGCGTTTCGACCCTGCCGGCGCGCGCCGGCGAGCGGGTGGTGCTGCGCCTGCTCGACAAGGACAATGCCGGCATCGGCCTGGACGCACTCGGCATGCCACCGGCCATCGAGCGAGTCATGCGCGCCGGCCTGGCCGAGCCCAATGGCATCGTGCTGGTGACCGGGCCGACCGGCAGCGGCAAGACCACCAGCCTCTATGCCGGGCTCAAGCTGCTCAACGACGGCAGCCGCAACATCCTGACGGTCGAGGACCCGATCGAATATGCCATGGACGGGGTCGGCCAGACGCAGGTCAACCCGCGCGTCGGCCTGAGCTTTGCCGCCGGCTTGCGCGCCATCCTGCGCCAGGACCCGGATATCGTCATGATCGGCGAAATCCGCGATTCCGAAACCGCGCAGATCGCCATCCAGGCAGCGCTGACCGGGCATCTGGTGCTGTCGTCGGTGCATACCAACGATGCCGCCGGCGCCATCACGCGGCTGCGCGATTTCGGAGTCGAGCCGTTCCTGCTCGCCTCGACACTGCGCTGCGTCATCGCCCAGCGGCTGATGCGGCGGTTGTGCGGGGAATGCCGGCGCGCCGTGACCATCGGCCCCGAACTCGCCGCGCTGAGCGGAATCGCGGGCGGAAGCACCGTTCACGAAGCCGTTGGCTGTGCAGCCTGCGCCGAAACCGGCTGGCGCGGCCGTACCGGCGTTTTCGAAGCCGTGCGCGTCGGCGAAGGTGTGCGCCGGCTGATCCTTGCCGGCGGCGACGAGGCGGCGATTGCCGGCGAAGCGCTGCGGGGCACCGGCTCGCTCGGCGATGCAGCGCGGGCGCTGGCGCTGGCCGGGGTGACGACGCCCGAGGAAGCCGTGCGCGTGCTGCGAGCCGGCGATGAATAAGCGCTCCGCGCGGCATTTGGTCTGGCGCTTCGCACCGCATTTGGTCAGGCGCTCCGCGCCGCATTTGGTCAGGCGCTCCGCGCCGGGCCGGGATTGAGCCATGGCCGATTTTCACTACAGCGCCATCGACAGCGACGGCCGCACGCGCCACGGCCGCATCGCCGCCGAAACGCCCGAGGCAGCGCGCGCCGTGCTGCTGCGCCGCAAGCTGTTCGCGCTGCGGGTCGATGATGCCGAAGGCGCTGTACCGGAAAAGGCCGCCGGCGCGCGGCTGAACGATCGCCAGCTGACGCTGTTCACCCGCCAGCTGGCAACGCTGGCACCGGTGTCGCCGCTCGCCGAGGCGTTGCGGACCATCGCTCGCCAGACCGAGGCGCCGCGGGTCCGCGCTGTCATCGGCCGCATTCATGGCGGCGTCGTCGAAGGCCGCCGCCTCGCCGATGCCATGGCGCTGGAGCCGCACAGCTTTCCGCCGCTGTTCCGCGCCATGGTGTCGGCCGGCGAAAGCTCGGGCGCGCTGCCGGCGCTGCTCGAACGGCTGGCGCTGCTGCTCGAACGCCAGGCCAGCGTGCGCGGGCGGGTGATGGCCAGCCTCGCCTATCCCGCCGCGCTGGCGGTGGTGGCGTTGCTGGTGGTCGTCGCGCTGATGCTGTTCGTGGTGCCGCGCGTTGTCGAACAGTTCGACGATATCGGCCAGACGCTGCCGCTGCTCACCCGGATCGTCATCGCGATTTCGGAAGCGCTGCAGGCCTGGTGGTGGCTGCTGGCGGGGCTTGCGATCGTCGGCGGGCTGGCCTTTGCGCGGGCGATGCGCGACGAGACGTGGCGGCGCGGCTTCGATGGCTGGCTGCTGACGCTGCCGCTGTTCGGCCGACTGCTGCGCGATCTGCACGCGGCGCGGCTGGCGCGGACGCTGGCGACGATGGTGGCGGCGCGGTTGCCGCTGGTCGAAGGGCTGGCGCTGGCCGCAGCGACGGTCAGCAATCGCCGGTTGCGCGCGGCATCCGAAGAAATCGCGGTGTCGATCCGCGAAGGCTCGTCGCTCGGCTCGGCATTGCGCGTCGCGGGGGTGTTCCCGCCGCTGCTCGTGCATATGGCAGCGGGCGGCGAAAGCGCCGGCGCGCTCGATACCATGCTCGAACGCGCTGCCGATTATCTGGAGCGCGAGTTCGATACCTATACTTCCACCGCGCTGTCGCTGCTGGAACCGACGGTGATCATCGCCATGGGCGTGGCGGTGGCGACCATCGTCCTCGCCATCCTGCTGCCGATCCTGCAGCTCGACACGCTTGCCACGGGATGATTGCGATGCGCCGCCGCCGAACGCCCCAAGCCGGTTTCACACCGCACCCGCAGGGACTTACACCGCACCCGCAGGGCTTCACCCTCGTCGAACTGATGGTCGTCATCGTCATCATCGGGCTGCTGGCGACGGTCGTCATCGTCAATGTGCTGCCCAGCCGCGATGTCGCGATGCGTGAAAAGGCCCGCGCCGATATCGCGCTGATCGAACAGGCGCTGGAAATGTACCGGCTCGACAATTTCGATTATCCGGCCGCCGATCAGGGGCTGGCGGCGCTGCAGACCGCGCCGGCCGGGCTGGCGCAGCCGGAGCGCTGGCGCCGCGGCGGCTACCTGAAGCGACTGCCGAACGACCCCTGGGGGCGGCCCTATCAATATGTCCGCCCGGGCACGCATGGCGCCATCGACCTGTTGTCCTTCGGCCGCGACGGCGCCGCCGGCGGCACGGGCGACGATGCCGACATCGGCAATTGGCAGGACCCGGGCTGACATGACGGCGGCCGGGATCATCGCACGCCGGTCGCGCCCGGCCACCGGCTTCACGCCCGGCTTCACGCCCGGCTTCACGCTTGTCGAATTGATGGTCGTCATCGTCATCATCGGCCTTGCCAGCAGTGCGGCACTGCTGGCGCTGCCCGATCCGCGCGGCAATCTGCGCGACGAGGCCGAGGCGCTGGCAGCGCGGTTGCTGACGGCGCGCGACCTCGCCATCGTATCGGGGCGCGATATCGCGGTGCGCTTCGATGCCGGCGGCTATGATTTCAGCCAGCGCCGCGCCGGCGGCTTCGCTTCGTTGCCGGAACGGGCGTTGCGGCCGCGGCGCTGGGGCCGCGATGTCGCCGCCACCGCCAGCATCGCCGGTGGCGGCGCGCTGCTGTTCGATGCCGCCGGGCTGGCAACGCCGGCCGAGATAGTGCTGCGCCGCGACGATGCCGGCGCCAGCATTTCCGTCGATACGGCAGGAGCGGTGCGTGTCGCGGGCCGCTGAAGCCGGGTTCACGCCCCGGTTTCCTCCCGGGTTCACCCTCGTCGAAGTGCTCGTCGCGCTGGCGGTGTTCAGTCTCGCGGCACTGGCGCTGCTCCGCCTCGGCGGCGCCGCTCTCGGCACGGCAGCGCGGCTCGATGAAAAGCTGGTCGCCGGGATCGTTGCTGCCAACCTTGCTGCCGACACCCGCCTTGCCGGCGGCCGGCCGGCGTTCGGCGACGCCGCCGGCAGCGTCACCGATGCCGGCCGCGCCTGGCGCTGGCAGCGCAGCACTCGCCCGACGCCCGATCCGCGGCTGGCGCGCGTCGATATCCGCGTGCTCGATTCCGATGGCAGTGTCGCTGCATCGCTGACAATGCTGCAATGATCGGCGCCGCAACCGAACCCGACAAAATGGAGTTGGGGGCCCATGGCCCCAGCCGCCGGAGGCCCGCTGCTTCCGGCTTCACCCTCGTCGAACTTCTCGTCGCCGTCGCCATCTTCGCCGTACTCGCCGCTGCCTCCACCGGCCTGCTCGCCTTCGCAATCGATTCCCGCGCCGTCGCTGCCGATCGGCTCGCTGGCCAGGCCGCGCTGGTACGGACGCGGGCGCTGCTCGCCGGCGATCTCG
>JBBQWE010000126.1:0-6997 GCA_038210855.1 Sphingomonadales bacterium
AAATAGCGGGAGCGGCTTTGCGCAGCCGAGGGTGGGCTGCCACTCTCGGAATCGGGATCGTCGGCAAGAAGCGCAACCGCTGTTCGCGCTGCAGCGACGCATTGTCTTGACGAAGCTTGCCTGTGTGCCATTTTACCGCGGTCTTCGACAAAGGGACCGCGCATGCTCGCGACGGGTTGGTGGTTTCGGATTGTCGAGGACGGCATCGGCGAATCCTACGTCTTCGGCGTCCAAGACTTCCGGTTCATGCTGGTCAACCGGCAAGCCCGGCTGAACCTCGGCTATGAAGCCGCGGAATTGTTCGGGATGACCCCGTGGGACATTCAGCCGGCGCTGCCCGAACACCGGTTTCGCGAAATGATCCTGCCACTGGTTTCCGGCGAACAGGCGCTCGCCGAATTCGAAACCGTGCATTGCCGCAAGGACAGCTCCCATTATGACGTCAAGGTGCGGCTGCAACTGCTGCGTTCGGGCGACGATGCCGTGTTCTTTGCCGCGATCGAGGACGTCACGGCGGCGAAGCGAGCCGACGAGCAACTGCGCCGCACTACCGATCGGCTCGACGCGATCGCCAACAATACGCGCATGGCGCTGTTCATGATGGACGATCACCAACGGTGCACTTTCATGAATGCCGCCGGCGAGGCGATGACCGGCTTCTCGTTTGCGGAAGTTCAGGGCCGCGTCCTGCACGACGTGATCCACCACACCCACCCGGACGGCCGAGATTTTCCGCTTGCGGACTGTGCCATCGACCGGGCGTTCCCTGAAAACAACCAGCAAAGCGGCGAGGAAGTGTTCGTTCACCGCGACGGCAGCTTCTATCCCGTGGGCTTCACGGCTTCGCCGATGCGCGACGATGCCGGTACGCCGGTGGGAACGATCATCGAAGTGCGCCTGATCGCCGATGAAATCCGGGCGCGCGAGACCATGGAACCCTACCAGGAAACGCTGAAGCACGAGATCGAAGCCGCCGTATCGCAGTTGCGCCAGGCCGAGGTGCAACTGATCCAGGCGCAGAAGATGGAAGCGATCGGCAATCTTACCGGCGGGATCGCCCATGACTTCAACAACACCCTGCAGGTCATCAAGGGCAATCTGGATCTGCTGTCGCAGAATGTCGTCGGCAATGACGCCGCCGAACGCCGCGTTCGCCACGCCAGAGCCGGCGTCATGCGCGGCGCCAGGCTTACCGCGCAGTTGCTGGCATTCGGGCGGCGCCAGCCGCTCGAACCGTCCGCGCTGCATCTGGGTCGCTTGCTGCAGGGCCTCGACGACATGCTTCGCCGCACGCTCAGCGAGGCGATCGAAATCGAAATCGTTGTCAACGGTGGCCTGTGGAACTGCAACATCGACCGGGCCCAGATCGAAAACGCCATTCTCAACCTCGCGATCAACGCCCGGGATGCGATGGACAATCGCGGCAAGCTGACCCTGGAGGTGAGCAACGCCGCTCTCGACGATGACCATGCGTCCCGGCATGCGGATGTCGTTGCAGGACAATATGTCATGCTGGCGGTCACCGACACCGGCTGTGGCATGACCCCCGATATTCTGGAGAAGGTCTTCGAACCGTTTTTCAGCACCAAGCCGGAAGGGCAGGGCACCGGACTCGGCCTCAGTATGGTCTATGGCTTCGTCAAACAGTCGGGCGGCCACCTCAAGATCTATAGCGAAGTCGGGGTCGGCACCACGGTGCGGGTGTATCTGCCGCGAACGCGTCTGATTGAAGATGCGCTGGTCGAACCGGCGCCGCTGGTGCCGGCAGGCGGCAGCGAAGCCATTCTGGTGGTGGAGGATGACGAGGCAGTCCGGGCGACGGCCGTTGATCTGCTGACCAGTCTCGGTTACCGCGTGCTGAAAGCCGCCAATGCCGACGCCGCCCTGGCGATCGTCGAGAGCGGTGTCGCCATCGACCTGCTGTTCACCGATGTCGTGATGCCCGGAACGTTGAAAAGCACCGATCTTGCCCGCCTGACGGTGGCGGCCCACCCCGGCGCGGCAATGCTCTTTGCATCGGGATATACGCAGAATGTCATCGTTCATGCCGGACGGCTGGACGAAGGCGTGGACTTGCTCAGCAAGCCCTATGGACGCGACAGCCTGGCGCGCAAGGTCCGGCAGGTGCTGGAACGGCGGCCGTCGTCGCGCGGGGCGCCAAATCTACCGGTGGCAGCCACGCCGCCGCAGCGATTGCGGGTCCTCGCGCTGGAGGACGAGGCACTGATCCGCATGGTTCTTGCCGAGATCCTCGCCGAAATGGGACATGCGGTAACGGAAGCCGCCACTGTTGCGGAAGCGACGCGCGCGCTCGACGGTGCCGAATTCGATGTCCTGGTAACGGACGTGTCTCTGCCCGACGGATCGGGCCTCGATTTCGCGAGGGAAGCGGTCTCCCGCCATCCCCGCTTGCGCGTTGTCGTCGCCTCCGGGGGCTCTGTCGCAACGGCAACACTGCCGGACGGGAAGGTCGTGCTGGAAAAACCCTATGACGAGGCGACGTTGCGGGCCGCGATTGCGGCGGCAATTCGGGGGTGATTCGGCCGCGGGAGGCTGGCGGCGCCGGGGAATTGTCGCGCGCCTTGCACAAATTCCGCCATCGCCTAGGCTCGTTGCATGTCCGATCTCCTGCTGCTCACCCTCGCCATGCTGCTCTTTGTCGGCGGCCATCTGCTGCTGTCGCACCCGCTGCGGGCGCCGATTGTCGGGGTGGCGGGGGCCGGGGGGTTCATGGGAATCTACTCGGTGGTGGCGCTCGGCAGCCTCGCCTGGGCCGGGGAACTCTGGAAAGTCGTGCGGCCGGACCGGTTGTGGGAGGCGCCGGTTGCGGTCCACTGGCTGGCGGTGGCGGCGATGTTGCTCGCAAGCGTGCTGTTTGTCGGCAGCGTCACCGCTCCGAACCCGGCACTGATGGGTGGCGGCGTCCCCGGTGCCTCGACCCCGCGCGGGGTGCAGCGCATCACCCGCCACCCGATGATGTGGGCCTTTGCCATCTGGGGCCTGGTTCACATCACGCTTGTCGCAAATTCGCGCACCATCGCGCTCGCCGGCGGCATCGTCGTGCTCGCCCTGCTCGGTTCGGTCCTGCAGGACGGCAAGAAGAAGGCGCAGAACCCGGCCTATGGCGAGCATATCGCGCGCACCGGTTTCGTGCCCTTTGCCGCGCAATTGTCCGGGCGCCAGCCATGGGTGGGGCCGGGATGGGCCGCAGGCGTGGGTGGATTCGCGCTTTTCGGGCTGATTCTATGGGCGCATCCATGGGTAATCGGGGCATCGCCGCTGCCAGCCGGCGCGTTCTGACACCGTAACAGGGGCGAAAACGCATGGAATTTGCAGGCAAAACGGTATGGATCACCGGGGCTTCATCGGGAATCGGCGCCGGCTTGGCGACGGCTTTTGCCCGCGCCGGAGCGAAATTGATCCTTTCCGGGCGACGCGCCGAGGCTCTGGCGGAGGTCGCCGGGCGCTGCCAGGCTGCCGAGGTTCACCAGATTTTGTTCGAAACCACCGATCTCGATGCGCTGCCGGGGGTGGTCGACAGGGCCCGATCCTGCACCGGCGGCATCGATATCCTGGTCAACAATGCCGGGATTTCGCAGCGCAGCCTTGCGCTCGACACCGATTTTTCGGTCTATCGCACCATCATGGAGGTCGATTTCTTCGCGCCGTTGCGGCTGACGCAGCTGGTTCTGCCCGAAATGGTGGCACGCGGCAGCGGCGCGATCGTCAACAATGCCTCGGTTGCCGGCAAGGTCGGATCGCCGCTGCGCACCGGATATTGCGCCGCCAAGCACGCCATGGTCGGCTGGAGCGACGCTTTGCGCGCCGAAACCGCGCAATATGGCCTGACGGTGCACGTGATAACGCCCGGTTTCGTTGCCACCGGCATCGCCGCGAGCGCGCTGAAGGGCGACGGATCGGTCAACGGACCCAGCGATGATCCGGTGAATGCCGGCATTTCGATCGACGAAGCCGCCGCGATCATCCTCGAAGGGCTGGGCAGCGACCGCCGGGAGATCCCGGTGGCGCGTGCCGGCGCGCCGGAACTGGCGATGCTCGACCTGATTCGGCAGGATCCGGAGCGATTGTTCGATCTGATGGCGTCGATGGCTCCGAAAGTGGCGCGCGGTTGAGGGATTTTCGGCGCTGTTTTTCGCTTGGGGATCGCCGGAAAGCCGGCTAGGGTAGCAGTAGGTGGAGTGGGCTTACGGGCCTCTGCCCTTCGACATTGCCGCTTCGGCCCCGATCAGCAGTGGCTTCGGCCACCACAGGTTCGGGACACCGCCGCCTACAGGGTCGAATACCTCATCACGATATCGTGCCCGCAGGCGGGCCTGAGATTGGGGACACGGATTGATCAGGAACAATCAGAACCGGCGGCGCCGCGGTGGTGGCAATACCGGCCCCCGACCGCAGCAGATGACCGGCGGCAACAATTACGGCAACCGTCTGGACAATCGTCAGCGTGGCAATGCCAGCCAGCTGCTTGAAAAATATCGCGGCCTTGCGCGGGATTCGCAGCAGGCCGGCGATCGGGTGACGGCCGAATATTATCTGCAATATGCCGAACATTATTATCGGATCCTCGGCGATTATCGCGACAAGGCACCCGATCCTCGTCAGCGCGGCCGCGACTTCTATGAAGACGAAAACGGCAACGACAGTGACGAGATGGAAGCCGGCGACGATCAGGATGAAGGCGGCGACGCCCGCGACGACAACCGCGGCGACGACCGCAACCGCTGGCGCGATGACCGGCCACAGGAGAATCGCCCCCGCGAGGAACGCCCCCGCGAGGAACGCCCCCGTGAGGAACGCCCCCGTGAGGAACGACAGCCGCGGCGAGAGGACAATCGCAACGAACGTCCAGCGCGCGAACCGCGCTACAACGATCAACGCCCGCCGCGGACAGAAGCCGAGCAGCGCCCGCCTCGTGAAGCGCAGGGTGACGGCGAACAGCGTCCCTGGAGCGACCGCCGCCGCGAACGCAGCGACCCGCGCCCCGAGCGCAGCGACTCCCGCCCCGAGAGGAGCGACAGCCGCCCCGAGAGGAGCGAGCCTCGTGCCGAACGGCCGCCGCAGCGCGTCGAGCCGGTGACGGTAGACGAAGGCCCGATTCCCGGCCTGCCCGGTCCGGCAACCATCCGCACGCGCCCGGCCGAACGGCGGACGACGAAAGCGCCGGTTGAAGTCGTGGTGGCATTGGAGCCGGCGCCACCGCCACCGCCAACGGTCGAGCCCGAAGCCGGTGACGCGCCGGCTCCCCGCCGTCGCGGGCGGCCGCGCAAGGTGGTTGCCGACGCGCCTGCGGAGGGCTGATCGGGTCAGTTATCGATAGGCGGGTCGTTGTCGGCGACAGTTTCGTCGTGTCCGGAGCGGTTCGACACGAAAACCAGGCCCATCAGTGCGCCGGCAAGCATCAGCGCCAGAACGATACCGCCGCCCATGGCGATGACGAAATGCAGGTGGAACGGCACGCCATCGCGCAGCGCCAGGCCGACCGCAAGCGCTGCCGTTCCCACCGCGAGCACCAGCATCAGCAACATCAGGCGGCGGAATCGCCGCCAGTGCTCGCGATTCGGGTCCAGCGGAAGCGGATCATCGATACCACGGCTCATGCTTTGCCTTTCGGGGCGATTCGGGTCATCATCCGCTAACGCCCGGGGCCGGGGCTGGACCACCTGGACCCTTCGACCCACGGCGCGACAACCTTTGGGGAGTGCGTCATGATCGGTTCGATCCTGAGCGGCAAGCGACCGCTGGTTTCCGTCAGCTCCGATGCAACGATCAGCATGGTCGCCGAATGCCTGTACCGACATCGAATCGGTGCGGTGCCGGTAATCGACGACGGGCGGATCGTCGGCCTCGTCTCGGAACGCGATATCTGCGCCGGCCTGCACACCCATGGTGCCTCCATCCTCGATTCGCGCGTCGATGCCGTGATGACGACACCTGTCGTGACAGCTTCGCCGGGCATGGACTGCCGCGAGGCGCTGGCGCTGATGAGCGACAGGAGGTTCCGCCATCTGCCTGTCGTCGATAGCGGCATGATTCTCGGCATCGTCTCGATCGGCGATCTGGTGAAACAACGGATCGAGGCAGCCGAGGCCGAAGCGCAGGCCATGAAGGATTATATCGCGAGTTGAGGGAGGTTTCCCAAGGCCGGGGCGGTTTCGAGGCGGGAATTGGGAGGCTGCGGTTGCGGCGATCGTCCGGAAAATTCGCGAAATTGTAAAAAAGCGCTTGCAGCCCGGCCGACCCCCGACTAGATGAGCGCTCCCGGCCGGCAGACACTTCGGTGAGACGCCAGCCAAGCCACAGTGGCTTCGGATTTTCCTCTTGGTTTCAAGAGGTTGGTTTGTAGCTTCGGCGCCGGGAACTTCGGCAGCGGTCGCGCAGGCGATACCGTCCGAAAGAAAGTGGTTGACGGGGTTTTTCGATCGGCCCATAAGCCGCCCCCGTCGCCGACGACGAACTTCCCGCCCCGAGAGATTCTCTGGGCACCGAGTTTGCCGCCGACTTCGAAAATATGCACCGAACCGGAACCCGATCAAAAGGGGGATGGGCCGGTGTCGCTCTTTCTCATTGTAGGTTGTATGAAGGGACATGTGGGCGGCGGTCCACGGTCCGGGCGATTTAGGGTCCGGGTGCCGTGGTTAAGCGCTGCTTATATGTCCTCAAACGTTACCACAAAGCACATCGCTTCGGAGCAATCCGAGGCCAAATGCCAAGTTGAAACGTTGTGCAGACAGATAAGCTCCTAAAACGAGTTTCAGGTCCGGCTTGCCGGGCTTGTTATTCGATCATGAACTTGAGAGTTTGATCCTGGCTCAGAACGAACGCTGGCGGCATGCCTAACACATGCAAGTCGAACGAGACCTTCGGGTCTAGTGGCGCACGGGTGCGTAACGCGTGGGAATCTGCCCTTGGGTACGGAATAACAGTGAGAAATTACTGCTAATACCGTATGATGTCTTCGGACCAAAGATTTATCGCC
>JBBQWE010000127.1:0-6839 GCA_038210855.1 Sphingomonadales bacterium
CCTTGTCGCCCTTGTCGCCCTTGTCGACCTTGTCGCCCTTGTCGCCCTTGTCGCCCTTGTCGCCCTTGTCGCCCCTGTCGCGCCTGTCGCCCTTGTCGCCCTTGTCGCCGAGGTCGACATCGGCCCGCGCGCCAGCGATGCCTGGTGGCTTGTGTTCAACGATCCGGTCCTGACGGCAGTGATCGAACGCGCGCTTTCCGACGGTCCTGCCACGGAGCAGGCCGCGGCGCGCCTCGATCGGGCACGCGCCGGCGCGCGAGCGACAAGGGCGGCGCTGCTGCCGCAAATCGGCGCGGGCGCGGGTGCCAGGGCGTTTCGGCAATCGCTGCAAGACCCGATGATCCGGCCGTTTGCGTCGCTTCCCGGGTTTCAGCGCGAACTCGAACGCTATGATGCAAGCCTTTCGGCGTCGTGGGAAATCGACTTTGTCGGTTCGGCGCCGCGCCTGCGTGCAATCCGCGCCACTGCCGCGGCGGCGGTCGCCGATGTTGCGACAGCACGCATCACCGTCGCTGCCGAAACGGCAACGGCCTATTTCAACGTTCGCGAGCTGCAGACGCGCAGGGAAATCGCTCGATTGCGCGTCGACACCCTCGAACGGCAACGCGCGGCGCTGCGCGTGCGCCTGGCTGCGGGCACCCTGGCGCCGATCGATTTCGATCGAATCGAGGGCGAAGCGGAAGCGACCGCTGCTGCAGTTCCGGTGCTCGAGGCGCTGCTGGCAGGCGAGGTGGCGCGGCTCGGGGTGCTGGTCGGCAATGCCGATGCCGCGAAGGCCGCGGCGGATACGCCGGTGCAGAACACCGCCGGCCCCAGCGAACTTGCCGGCCAGCTGAAGATCGGGCTCGGCCAGCGGCCCGACATAGTCGCAGCGCGGGCGCGCCTTGTCGCGGCCGATGCCGGCATCGAGACGGCACGATCGCGGCGTTGGCCGAAACTTTCGATCGAAACGCTGGTCGCAACCGTCGCATCGCAGCCGGCCGCCATGTTCCTGCCGTCGGCAACCGCGGCGCAGGGCGGCGCCGGCCTGATGATGCCATTGTTCGATTTCGGCCGGATCGGAGCAGCGATAGCCGACGCCCGCGGCGCCCGCCTGGCCGCACTCGCCGATTACCGCCAGACACTCTTGCAAGCCGCCGCCGATATCGAGGTGGCGACGGTGACATTGGCTCGCCGGCGCAGCGAAGCCGGACGACAAACCGCTGCCGCGGTCGCCCTCGGCCGGGCCGAAGCCGCTGCAACCGCGACCTACCGAGCCGGTGCCATCGACTTGACGACGCTGCTCGATACCCAGCGGAGCAGCCTTGCAGCCCAAGAAAATGCGGCCATCGCGGAAACTGCAAGCAGCAAAGCCATGGTGGCGCTGTTTCGCGCATCAGCGGGAGTGGATAGCGCCGGCGAGGTTCGAAGCGTCGGAACCGAAGCTCCATGAGCACTGCGATGCCTGCCCGGCATCGGCATCGGCGGCACCGCCTGGGAGCCTTCACCATCATATCGAGCAGCAGCGAGCGCCGGAAAACAGCTGTACTTTCAAGCGATGCCTATGAGCGCCGCGCATGCTCGGGAGAGGGTGAATGACCATCTTGCCTGCAATTCTGGCGGAAGGGTTCGGCTACCTCGAGGCTGCCCGGTGGCATGGCGGCGCTCTCTACTTTTCCGATATCGGCAAACACCGCATCCACCGCATGCACGCGGACGGTGGCCACCACGAGGTGGCGACGATCGCGGCGCGGCCCTCCGGCCTCGGCTGGACGCCCGCCGGCAGCTTGCTGGTGATCGGCATGGAGGATGAAACACTCAACACGCTCGGCGCCGATGGAAGCATCGCTGCGTCGGTACTGCTCGGCAGCACGGTCATCCATCCCAACGACATGGCGGTCGATGCCCATGGCCGGGCCTATATATCGCAGTTCGGTTATGACCTGTTCGGCCATGGGCCCGTGGCCCAGTGCGGATTGCTGATGGTGGACACCGACGGCTCCCGGCACATTTTCGGCGCCGGGCTGACTTTCCCCAACGGCATCGCCCTGTCGGCCGATGGCCGCACGCTGGTCGTCGCCGAATCCTTCGGTCGGCAGCTGACCGCCTTCGACGTCGCGCCCGATGGCGGCCTGTCCGGCCAGCGGGTCTTCGCAAGGTTCGGCGATGCCGCCACGGAAGTACCCGACGGCATCTGCATGGACAGCGAGGGCGCGGTCTGGGTCGGCATGCCGATGGCAGGGGAGTTTCGCCGGGTCCTCGAAGGCGGCGAAGTCACCGCTGTCGTCCGCCCGGCCGGGCGCGGAAGCTATTGCGTCGATTGCGTGCTCGGCGGGACGGATTTGCAGACGCTTTATCTGCTGGTTTCCGACACCGACGTCGAAAGGCTGGGGAAGGGGTGGGACAGCACCGCCTCGGTGCAGGCGCTTCGAGTCCCGGTCCCGGGCTTTCTGTCGTAAAATCCGCGACGCTGCGAGCCGGTGGCATCTGCAGTCGCCGGCTGGCGGGCTCCGCCGCGCCTTGGTCAATGAAAGCCGATTTCGCCGATGCTGACATCCACGATATGGTCGCGGCCATAGGCCACCACGGCCACGGCGCTAATCAGCCCGGCGCCGATTGTGGAGGGGAGCCCCGGGCGGGACGGCGTGAACGCTGCGAGCGGCAGGTGGACCTGTTGCCAATCCTGCGTCGTATCGAACGCAGCGCGCCAATATGCCGTGGGGGCTGTGTGCGCGCTGCTGCGCAGATGGACGAAATAGCGTTCGCCATTGCCGCGGCAGGTCAGCTGCACGGCCGCGACCACTTCGGGCAACTGCCCGCCGAGCCGATGCTGGATCTGGATGAAGCCGCCGCCGTTCGCGGTGCTGACGCGGCCAGTCAGCCGCGCGAGGCGACGCGGTCCGTCCTCCCCGAATTCGACCTGGCCGGTCGAGATGCCGCCCATCACGGCGTCGGTGAAGAAGCGCCATTGCGGCGACTGCATATTGCCGAAGTCGCCCGGCATTTGCGCGCCGCTCACACTGTCACGAACCGCGCCAGCACCATGCCGGCCAAGCCGATGTGCGCCAGCGTGACGAGCACCGACAAGCCGTGCAGGCCCTTGAAGCCCCGCTTGTCGCCGGTGTCGGTCGCTCGGTTGATCGCCGGCATCAGCCATTGCCGTGTCGGCAGCGTGGTCAGTGCGATGGCGGCCATGAACAGTGCCGATTGTCGATCGACCGCCCACAACAGCGCCGCCGCGACGCCGGCGCACACCATCACGAACAGGTAGAAGTGCGGAAACGCCCGGCGCAGCGTCGGGCCGGCGATGTCGGCCGGCAAGGCCGTGAACAGAAATGCGGCAAAGCCGAACGAATACAGCAGCATTCCGCCGAACAGCAGCGCGGTGGCGAATAGCGCCATCAATGTCATTGCCTTGATCCCATCCGAATGCGTCTGCCCGACAGACCCTGTAGGTGGCTCCGTCCGCGCGCGGCGGACATGAGGCACAAGGGCGCGGGGCGCATTGCGATGCCGCGCCGATGCGGGCGAGGCCCGTCCCGATGCCGGCCGGTCGATCCGCGCCGAAATCGAGACGACGGCTCCCCTGCGGCGGACACACGTTGCGGATCCCGGCTCAGCGGTGCGGGCCGGTCGGCAACGCGGAAGCCCGATCTGCGTCCCCGCGCAGGATCGCAACGAAGCCCTTCGCGATGTCGGCGGGTGTGTAGCGGCCCGGGCGATACCAGGTCTGTGACCAGTTGAGGCTGCCGAACAGCGCCACCTTGAACAACCAGCGGTCGGTATCGGGGTCGAGCGGCAAGGCGGCGATCAGCTTTTCGAAATGGAGCTCATAGCGGTCCCGTTCGCCGTTCAGCATCGGCAGCATGGCCGGCGGAAAGAAACGCACGAATTCCGGGCCGACGATGCGAGCATAGTCGCCGCCATTCAGCAGGATCGACAAATGCGCGGCGCAAGCGCCTTCCAGCGCTTGCCAGGGGTCCCCGCTGCTCGTGGCGAGCGCTGCATCGATGGCGGCTTCGAAGCGTGCGACGCCCTCGCGGTAGACCGCCAGCAGCAGATCTTCCTTCGACCGGAAATGATAATAGATCGAACCCGGAAGCATGCCGACCGCGGTCGTGATGCTGCGGATCGAGGTGGCCGCATAGCCCTTGGCCGCGA
This sequence comes from Sphingomonadales bacterium, assembly GCA_038210855.1. Taxonomy (GTDB): domain Bacteria; phylum Pseudomonadota; class Alphaproteobacteria; order Sphingomonadales; family Sphingomonadaceae; genus Sandarakinorhabdus. Next base: position 4,141 of record JBBQWE010000127.1, read on the forward strand.
ACATCCCGGCGGCGATATCCAGCACGGCCTGTCGCCGGCTCTCGCCGCCGCGCGCTTCCGGCTGGATGGCCGCCGCTGCGGGTGCCGTCGCTGATGTTTCCACGAATTGTCCAATGCCGTTGCCGCACACGACCAGGCAACAGGGTCAGCGCTGCAGGATGATAACCGAACAGGCCGCTTCGTCGAAGCCCATGACGCCGCCGCCGTTTTCGGCAAGGCCGGTGCGGGCACCGCCGACCTGTCGGGCCCCGGCCTCGCCGCGCAATTGGAGCACCAGTTCGTCGATCATCGACAGGCCGGTGGCGCCGACGGGATGCCCCTTGCTGACCAGCCCGCCGGAAAGGTTGATCGGAATGGAGCCGCCCATTGCCGTCGCGCCGCTTTGCGCCAGTCTGCCGCCTTCGCCGATCCCGCAAAAGCCGAGCATTTCGGATTGGTAGATTTCGCAGAAGGACGTGGCGTCATGAACCTCGGCAAGGTCGATGTCGGCCGCCGACAGCCCGGCTGTCCGATAGGCTCTTTCGGCAGCCAGTTGCGACAGCCCGGGTTCGTCCAGCCTTCGATATTTGCCCGCGGTCATCGTGCTGGCGACGATTTTCACCGCACGTGCGCGAACGGCGTCGGGTTGCCGCGAAAGCCAGGCGCCGCTGCACACCAGCGCGGCAGCGGCGCCATCACCGATCGGCGCGCACATGGCCCGGGTCAGCGGCCAGCTGACCGGCCGATCGGCGAGCACCTCGTCGGCAGTCAGCGCAAAGCGGTATTGCGCCTTGGGATTGTGTACCGAAGCCGCGTGGTTCTTGGCGCAGGCGATCGCGATCTGGCGTTCGGTGGTGCCATGCGTGCGCATGTGCCAGGCGGCCTGCATGGCATAGGTGTCCATGAAGATGGTTCGGCCCGGCCCGGGTTCGAACGGCTTTCCGGCGGCAATGCCGGCTGCCTTGTAGTAATCCAGCCATTCGTCGCGGTCGTACTGGTCGATGCCGCCATCGAACAATTGCGTCGTCCTTTCCGGCGCGCCGGGCGAAAAGGTCTTTTCGACGCCGATGGCGATGCTGAGGTCGGTCTGGCCGCTCAGCACGTCCTTCCAGGCGCCGTGCAGGGCGATGGAGGCAGTGGCGCAGCCGCCTTCGACATTGATGACCGGCACCCGTTCGGGGAACAGGCCCTCGCGCACCATTGGGGTCAGGCAGACCTGGCCGCGGATGCTGCCCTGGCCATCGGTCCACATTCCGCAATTGCCGAACCACGCCATGCCGATGTCGCTGCCGCTGGCCAGCCCCGCGTCGGCGAGCGCGCCCAGATAGGCTTCGCTGGTCAGGTCCTTGTGGCTGCGATCGGCCCGCTTGCCGAAGGCGGTCGAATAGCTGCCGACGATATAGGCTTCTGTCATTTCGATGGCTCCCGCCATTCGGCCCGCAGCTGGCGTTTCAGAACCTTGCCCAGGGCGTTGCGCGGAAATTCGCTGCGAAGCTCCACGCCCGCCAGCCGCTGGGTGCGCGACAGGCGAGCGTTGGCCCAGGCCAGCAATTCCGCCGGGTCCGGCGTGCCACGCGGAATGACGAGCGCGAGCGGCGTCTCCCCCCATTTGGCGTGGGGAATGCCGATGACCGTCACGTCCTGCACTTGCGGATGCTCGCCGACCACCGCTTCGAGATCGGCCGGAAAGATGTTGAAGCCGCCCGACAGGATCATGTCCTTCTTGCGATCGACGATGTGCAGAAAGCCCTGTTCGTCGACGAAGCCGAGATCGCCGCTGCGCAGGAATGCCCGGCCGGCAGCATCGCGCCACAAAATGGCTTCGTCGAGATCGGGCCGCTGGTGATAGCCCTTCATGACGCCCATGCCGTTGCCGACGATTTCGCCGACCGTGCCGGGGCCGCATTCCGTATCGTCGGCAGCGACGATGCGCAGATCGAAGCCGATTACCGGACGGCCGACGGCACCGGGCCGGGCCGGGTCGTCCCCCGGCGTGCGCAGCGTCGCAAAGCCTTCGCTGAAGCCATAGAGTTCGTACACATTGGGCGTCATCCGGGCGATGACCGCCTCCCGCGTGTCGGCCCGCAGCGGGGAGCCTGCGGAAAGCAGACAGCGCAGGCTGGACAGGTCGTGCCTGTCGCATTCGGGATCATCGAGAGCGACGATGCACTGCGTCGGCACCATGAAGGCATGGGTGACGCGATGCTGTTCGATCAGCGCCAGCGCACCTGCCGCGTTGAACTGCTCCATGATCACCGTCGTGCCGCCGGCCAGCAGCGGCGGCAGCACCATGAACATCGTGCCGTTGGAGTAGAGCGCTGTCGTGACCAGCCCGACGGTGCCTTGCGACATGCCGAGTTCGAGTGCGTTGGACCAGGCGAAATGCGTTCGGGCCTCATGGCTTTGAACGATCCCCTTCGGAGCGCCGGTCGTGCCTGAGCTGTAGATGATGTTGAAGCGATCCTGTGGCCCGACGCGCACGCCGGGGTCAATTTCAAGCGCCGATGTGAGAAGTGCATCGCCGTCGATCCAGCCATCTGCCTGAAATCCGATAGCGATGCGCCGAATGCGGACGGGGAGATCAGCGGCCTCGACGAGTGCGCGATTGGCGACGGAAACGAACACGGTTTCGGCGCCGCTGTCAGCGATCATCGTTGCGATCTGCGCCGGGGTCAGCAGGCCACTGACGGGCACCATGCAGGCGCCTGCCTTGACGATGC
>JBBQWE010000128.1:0-6811 GCA_038210855.1 Sphingomonadales bacterium
CGATGCCCGGGTCGGCTTCCTGACCACCGGCGCGAGCGTCAACGGCTTCAACGTCGCCAACGGCGCCGGCAGTCTCGATCTCGTGCTCACCCTCAGCGACGGCACCAACACCCAGACCGTCCACATCCTCGATGCCTATGGCTTCGGTGCCAACGCCTATTGGGAAACCGTCACCGGCCTCGATCTCACCTACCCGCGGCCGCTGCCCGGCGTCGGCGAAATCGTCGGCATCGCCTGATCGGCAAGCGGCTCGCACCACCCCTGCCCGACGATCGCGGCCGCCGGTGTATCCCACCGGCGGCCGTTTTCGTGTGCCTGATACCAAAGCTCGCCGATCGGGACTCATCGAAGGAAAGACGGCCTCCGGCGGCTGGGGTCTTGGGCCCCGGACGCCGGCGGCTGCCTTCCCTGTCGGCTGTCCTCAACGGGAATAGGTACGAGCCGCCCGCAAGCGCCGGGGCGACTGGCGCAGTTGCGAGGTTGCCCGCCGCGCCCGCACGTCGGACATTTGCCTGCAGACGTCTGCAGGGGGACCAGTGGCATGAACGAGACACCAGCCGATCCGGCGAGCGTACGGCCGGGCTTGCGCAACGGCAGCCTGATCTTCCTGGTCGTCGTGGTCGCCATCGTCGGGCTGACGGCGCTCGCCACCGCCGGCTTCGGCCTCAAATCGCTGTTCGCTGCCTTCCTGTTCGCCTGGTACTGGGCCAATGTCGAAGCGATGCGGTTCGATCGGCTGCCGGCGGCACTCGTCGGCGCGCTGGTCGGCGTCGGCCTGGCGTGGCTGCTGCAGGTGCTGCCGGCGCTTCACGGCCAGGCCGGCGGCCTGCTCGCGCTGCTGGCGATCCTCGTCGCCCTGTTCGTCCAGATCCAGAACTGGCTGCCGACGCTGTGCAATGTCTCGACGATGCTGTTCCTGACCGTGATGGCGGCGCCGGTGCTTGTGGAAAAAACCGATTTCCTCGATGTCGCGCTGTCCATCCTGCTCGGCGCCGGCTTCTTCGCCGGGCTGGTACGCGTCGGCCAGATGATTGCGGCTCGCCAGGCCGCGGCAAAATAGGCGCGCGCAGCGCCGCCGGCGATCAGGGCTTGCGCTGCGCCGCGGCGGGGGAGACGAGTCCCCCCGCTGCCCGACCGCTGTTCGGTCCCGCTGCGCAATCCGGATCTTGCCAACGTGGATATCGCCATCATCGGGGCCGGGATCGCCGGACTTGCCGCTGCAGAGCGGCTGGTTGCCGACGGCCACCGCGTCCGCCTGTTCGACAAGGGCCGCGGCGCCGGCGGCCGCATGGCGACCCGGCGCATCGCCGAACCCGCCGCCGCCTTCGATCACGGCGCACAATATTTCACCGTCCGCGATGGCGAGTTCGCGGCGCGGGTTGCGCAATGGCGCGAAGCCGGCCTGGCGGCGCCATGGCCGGCGGCCGGAACCGATGCCTGGGTCGGCACGCCGGCGATGAACGCGCCGCTGCGCGCCATGGCCGCCGCGCTGGCGGTGCAATGGCAGGCGCGGGTCGATACCATGGTTCGCGATGGCGATGGCTGGCGGCTTTCCGGCGATGGCATCGATCCCGGCCGTCATGATGCCGTGGTCCTCGCCATTCCGGCTGAACAGGCCGCCGTGCTGCTGGCACCGGCAGCGCCGGACCTTGCCGGCCTCGCCGGTGCAGCGCGCTCGCTGCCGTGCTGGACGGCGATGGCGACCTTTGCAGCGCCGGTCGCCGCCGAAGATATCCTTCCCGCTGCTGGCCCGATCGGCTGGGCCGCGCGCAACAGCGCCAAGCCGGGGCGGACCGGCGCCGAAGCCTGGGTCATCCAGGCGACGCCCGAATGGTCGGCTGCCAATCTCGAGGTGGAGGCGGAAACGGCCGCGATTGCCCTGCTCGCGGCACTCGCCGATCGCATCACCGCACCGCTGCCGGAATTGCTGTCGCTGACCGGGCACCGCTGGCGCTATGCCCAACCGGCGACCGAAGGCCCCGGTCCCGTCTGGGATACAGCCTTGCAACTGGGGCTGTGCGGTGACTGGCTGCATCGCGGCCGGGTCGAGGCGGCATGGCTGTCCGGCCACCGGCTCGCGGCGGCGATCGCCCGCTCCGGCGAAAGCAACGCCGCGACCGATCCCCCCCCTTCCCGCCGTTGATCGGTGGACACCGCGCCACGGTGCGCGGCGGGCCCGTCGGCGATAATGCCCTGCCATGACCGCTATGGAAACTTTCGAATCCAGCCGCGCTGCCGGCCTTGCTCGCCTCGCTGCCTTCGTGCCGCGTGCCGGCCACCATTATGCCAACGGCCGCAACGCCGATCCCGGCCCCGGCAACCGCCGCGACGTGTCGATATTGTCGCCGTGGCTGCGCCACCGGCTGATCACCGAACGTGAAGTGGTGGAAGCGGTGCTGGCCCGGCACAGTCTGAACGCTGCCGAGAAATTCGTGCAGGAAGTGCTGTGGCGAACCTATTGGAAGGGCTGGCTGGAACAGCGCCCGGTCGTCTGGCAGCGCTATATCGCCGAACGCGACTCCGTACGCAGCGGCTTTCGCGGCGCCGCCGATCTGGCGCGCGCCGAAGCCGGCGCCACCGGCATCGACGGTTTCGACGATTGGGCACAGGAGCTTGTCGCCACCGGCTATCTCCACAATCACGCCCGCATGTGGTTCGCCTCGATCTGGATTTTCACGTTGCGCTTGCCGTGGGCGCTCGGCGCCGATTTCTTTCAGCGCCACCTGATCGACGGCGACCCGGCAAGCAACACCCTGTCCTGGCGCTGGGTGGCGGGGCTGCAGACGGCCGGCAAGACCTATCTGGCCCGCGCCGACAATATCGAACGCTACACCGGCGGCCGTTTCCGCCCGAGCGGTCTTGCCGGCGAAGCCATGCCGTTGCGCGAAGAACCGGTGCCGGCGGCGCGGCCCCTGCCGAATCTGGCCGCGCCCGGTCTGGCGCCGTACGATCCGCGCCGGCCGGCGCTGCTGCTGGTAACGGCAGAGGATTTCCACCCGGAATCCGTCGTGGCGACCGGTGCCGTCAAATCGGCCCTGGTGATCGGCGACAGCCCCGGTGCCGGGGCGCTGGCGCAGGCCTTTGTCAGCGGTGCGGCGACAGACGCCGCCGATCGGGTCGCGGGCCATTTCGCTTGCCCGGTCACAGTCGCTGCCAGCTTCGATGCCGAGACCCTGCTGGCGGCAGCGGCAGCGGCGGGCACAGACCGGATCGTCACCGCGGCACCGCCCGTCGGGCCGATCGCCGATCGCCTTGCCGAACTGGTCCCCGAACTGGCGCGCGCCGGGGTCGGCGTCGGCATGGTGCGCCGCCAATGGGACGAACGCTTCTGGCCGCACGCTCGCAAGGGCTTTTTCGCGCTGAAGGAGAAGATCCCGGCCGTGCTGGCGTCCGAAGGGCTCGTCTGACCGCAACAGCTATAGCGCTTGGATTCCATTGCGTTTTTGTCGGCGCCGGCCGGCCCCTTGCCTTCGGCCGCGGCATCGGCTTTCATCGCCTGACGGACAACGGCGGCCATCACCGATCCGCAGGCGCAGGCATTTGGGGTCGACCATGAAGAACAGGTTCGCGGTGGTGTTGGTCGCCGCGCTGCTGGCAGGCACCGCTCCGGTGGCCAGCGCGCCTGGCGTCGACGCCTCGCAATGGTCGGGGCTTCGGTACCGCAATGTCGGGCCGTGGCGCGGCGGCCGGGTGACGACCGTAACCGGCGTACCCAACCAGCCGCACATTTTCTACATGGGCAGCACCGGCGGCGGCGTGTGGAAAACCACCGATGCCGGGCACAGCTGGGTCAACACCACCGATGGCCAGATCCCGGTCGGGTCGATGGGCGCCGTCGCAGTGGCGCAAAGCAATCCGGATATCGTCTATGCCGGCACCGGGTCGTCGAAAATCCGCAGCAATGTCTCGATCGGGCGCGGCATCTACAAATCGGTCGATGGCGCGAGGACCTGGGCTTTTGTCGGCCTGCGCGATGTCGGCCAGATCGCGGCAGTACGCATCAACCCGGCCAACCCCGACGAAGTCTTCGTCGCTGCCAGCGGCAATCCGTTCCGCGATTCGAAGGACCGCGGCGTCTACCGCAGCCGCGATGGCGGCAAGACGTGGAGCCGGGTGCTTTTCCGCAATGAATCCCTCGGCGCCGCCGACATCGAAATGCAGCCGGGCAATCCGCGCGTGCTGTTCGCTGCCATGTGGCACGGCCGCCGCACGCCGTGGACGATCACTTCGGGCAGCAAGGACGGCGGCCTCTACAAATCGGTCGACGGTGGCGACACCTGGACGAGGCTTGGCGGCGGCCTGCCGACCGGCCTGTTCGGCCGCGCCAATGTCGGCGTTTCGGCGGCAGCGCCGGACCGGCTCTACGCGCTGATCGAGGCGAAACCCGGCCAGGGCCTTTATCGTTCGAACGATGCCGGCTCGACCTGGAGCCTTGTCAATGGCGAGGATCGACTGATCACCCGGCCATTCTACTACACGACGCTGGGGGTCGATCCCAACGACCCCGATCTGGTGTTCGTCGGCAATGAAGGCTGGTTCCGGTCGACCGACGGCGGCAAGACCTTCGCAGCGCAGCGCATCCCGCATGGCGACAGCCACGATGTCTGGATCAACCCGAAGAATTCGCAATGGCTCATCCAGGCCAATGACGGCGGCGCCAATGTCTCGTTGGACGGCGGCCGAACCTGGAGCAGCCAGGCCAACCAGTCGACGGCGGAGCTTTACCAGGTCGCCACCGACAACCAGTTTCCCTATCGGCTCTATGGCGCGCAGCAGGACAACACGACCGTTATCGTGCCGTCGCAGGCGCTGGGGACCGGCCAGGATTATCGTATCGGTCCGGGGTGCGAGACCGGGCCCGCCATTCCGAAGACCGACGATCCGATGATCGTCTATGGCGGTTGCAAGGGCCAGTTCAGCCGCCTCGACCTGCGCACCAACGGCAACGAAGCCCAATATTGGGTCGGCAGTGAATCGCTGTACGGCAATGATCCCAAGGATTTGCGCTACCGCTTCCAGCGCGTTGCACCGATGGAAGCCTCGCCAGCCGATCCCGACACCGTCTATTACGGCTCGCAGCACGTTCACCGCTCGCGCGACGGCGGTGTCAGCTGGACGGTAATCAGCCCCGACCTGACGCTCAATCCGCCGGAAGGTCGCTTCGCGTCCGGAGATCCGATCACGCGCGATGCGACGGGGGAAGAGGTCTATTCGACCCTCTATGCCATCCGCGAGAGCGCGCTGCGGCCCGGGGTAATCTGGACCGGTTCGAACGACGGCCTGGTTCACGTGACACAGGACGGCGGCAAGACGTGGGCGAACGTCACGCCCAAGGGGCTGCCGCCCGGCGGCCGAGTCCAGACCATCGAACCCGGCGTGCGATCGCCGGGCACCGCGCATGTCGCGGTGCTGCGCTACCTGCTCGGCGATTTCGCGCCATATCTCTATCGCACCGAAGACTATGGCAAGACCTGGACCCGGCTTACCGACGGCCGCAACGGCATCGCCGCCGACGAGCCGACCCGGGTGGTACGCGAAGATCCGGAACGGCCCGGGCTGCTCTATGCCGGCACCGAATTCGGCCTTTATGTTTCGTTCGACAATGGCGGCCAGTGGCAGGACTTTCGGATGAACCTGCCCGCGGTTCCGGTCACTGACCTGCGGCTGGCGCATGGCGACCTGGTGCTTTCAACGCAAGGGCGCGGTTTCTGGATTCTCGACAATCTGAGCGTTCTGCGCCAATTGCCTGCAGCCGGAATGCCGGTGGCGCACCGGCTCCACAAGCCGATCACGGCGATCCGCGTCAACGCCAGCGGCGACAAGGGTTTGAATCCGGCCGAGGGGCCGGAATTCACTTTGCCCGGTGCGCAGATCGATTACTTCGTAGCATCGCCGGCGCCGGCCACGCCGGTAACGCTGACCATCCGCGACGCCGCGGGGGGCGTCGTTCGCAGCTTCTCGAGCGACGGGCCGGCAATTGACGGGCAGGATGGCGACGGCGAGGCCGATTCCGGCCGCTACCGCCCGGCCTATCCCTCGAAGCTTGACGCAACTCCCGGCATGCATCGGTTTGTCTGGGATCTGCGCTATTCGGGGGAGCCGGCAAAAGCCACGGCCGCCCCGTCCGGCCGGCGCCGTCCGCTGTCCGGACCGATGGCGCCTCCCGGTGACTTTACGATCGAGCTGAGCATCGGCAGCTTTACCCAGCGCCAGCCGCTGCAGATCGCCGAGGATCCGCGCGTGCTTGCCAGCGGCGTGACCATCGCCGACCTGGAGGCGCTGTTCGCTCACAACATGCGGACTCTCGAGCTGGTGCACGACGCACGCGGCGCCGTCGCCCGCGTGCGCGCAGCGCAAGCGGCGCTGAAAGTCACGCCCGATCCGGCGAAGGCGCAAGCGCTGCAACGGATCGCCGAGCAACTGATCACGCCGCCGATCCGCTACAGCCGGCCAGGTCTGCAAGCGCACATCAATTATCTGCACAGCGAAACCGACAGCAGCGACCAGAAAGTTGGGCGTGATGCCGTTGCTCGCTACACCGAACTGCGAGAAAAACTCGATCGGCTTGTCACACAGTTGGACCAGCTGCTCGGGCGCGTACAGACGGCATTGCCGGCAACAGGCAAGCGCGAGGGATCGTAGCCTCTGCTAAGAAACCATTTGGCCAGTAATACCAGGTCTCTTGGAGCCTGACTCTCTGCGGGGGATTCCCAAAGCGACCACGATCTGATTCAACATCGCAGGCTGTGGGAGGTTGGCGGTGGCATCAGCGGTTGGGCTTCGAGGCGATTTTGACGGGGCTGGTCTTCGC
>JBBQWE010000129.1:0-6810 GCA_038210855.1 Sphingomonadales bacterium
AAAACTTTGTCTGTGGGACGCCGGCCGCCCGCCTGAAAATAGGGGTAAAACTGAGCGTAAGCCCAGAGCAATTTGCAAAAACGGTGCACGAGGGCGAGACGCCGCCTGAGTGATGGGCTGGCGCAACGGGCCTGCGGCTAAGTCTCAGTGCGTTCCCCAAGCCTAGGCGCTAATTAGACTTGGCGGTGCAGCCTTTACAACCTTAAGTGCCCGCTGCATCGTGATACAAGTGAATCTCGGGATGAGAGTTGGCATATGTTCAAAATTTTTTTTTGGGGTCCTGGCGTTTTTCGCCACGACAGCCGCCGCTGCTCAAACTTGCCCTTATGATCCCCGATGCCTGAATAACCCGTATGGGGCAGGCAGCCCATATGCGCCGAATGGAATAAATAATCCTTACAGCCGTGCTGGCAGCCCATACTCAAACGAGAGCGCGAATAATCCCTATGCGACTAACGCTCCCAAGATTTACGACCAGCAAGGCAACTACCGTGGACGTCTAAGTAGCAATCCATACGATGCAGACTCGACGTCAAATCCCAATGGCAGATACGGAAGCCCCTATTCACCGGATAGCGTAAACAATCCCTATGGTGCGGGAAGCCCATACGCTCCGCCGCTTGTTGTAAAGCCTCAATAGGCTAATGGTTTGGCTAAAGCTGCAATGACCAAGGCCAAACGCCAGCCGGGTGCCGACACTGGCGTTCTGCCTGAACCCGGCGAACGCTCGAGGACCGCCATTGCACGCGCCGCGAGCCGCATATTGGAGCGTCGCAAGCCTTTTGCCGTTGCCCTGGAACAAGGCGACAAGGGAATCGAGGTCAAGTTTCCGCACAACAACGCTACTGGTGGCGTGGCGCATCTGACCGATACGTTCGGCACGGCATCGCAGGATTTTGCATATGATGCCCTGGGCACGCTGGCAGCGACCTTGCGCGATAGTGGAAAGGCTTTGCCGACACCATCGGCGCTGAACGCCGCGCTGGCGCTTGTTGATGGCTTGCAACCGGCGAACGAACTGGAATCCATGCTCGCTGTGCAGATGGCGGCAACGCATAGCTTGGCGATGGCGCTGGTTACCCGAACTCGGCAAACCGATGGCCTGCAACAAATGGAAGCCCAAGGCGGTTTGGCGGTGAAGTTGTTGCGGACATTCACCCTACAGGCGGAAACCCTGGCCAAGCTGAGGCGCGGCGGCGGCCAAACCGTTCGCGTGGAGCACGTTCACGTCCATGCTGGCGGACAAGCCATCGTCGGAAACGTGACGCCGGGGGGCGGGCAAGTTTGAAAAGCGAGGATCAACCCCATGCAAAGCAAGATAGCGTGCAATCCGCGCTCGCCCATGCCGATGCCGATGCACCTTTCGACCCGTTGCGAAGCGCAAACCCGCAAAGCGACCGCGTGCCAATCGCCAGCGATGCCTAACGGGCGATGCAGGATGCACGGCGGCACCTCGCCCGGCGCGCCACTGGGCAACCGCTATGCGTTTCGCAGCGGCCTATACTCGGCTGATTCGTTATTCGTTCGCGCTCAAGCGGCCTTGCTTGGGCGTCTGGCACGGGCGAAGCCATGATTATGTAGTGTGGGATAAAACGTGGGATAGCCCGCCCAGCGGCAAAAATTTCCGGTTTATTCTAAAATAGTTAGTTGAATAAGTTGGCGGAGTCGGAGGGATTCGAACCCTCGGATCCGGTTACCCAGATCGGCAGTTTAGCAAACTACTGGTTTCAGCCGCTCACCCACGACTCCGTGCCAGCGGCGGCTATAAACGCGGCGATGCGGCAGCGTCAAACCCTCAAACTCCGTAAAACGCTAGCGACCGACGCTGACATAGGCGATCCCGCGCCGCGCCATCTCGTCGGCGGCATAGACATTGCGCAGATCGGCGATCGCCGGAGTCTTCATCAGCCCGCGGACACGATCGAGGTCAAGCGCCCGGAAGGCGTCCCATTCGGTGACCAGAACCGCCACATCGGCGCCGGTCAGCGCGGCATAGGGGTCTTGCGCATAATCCACGCCGCTGAGCACCAGCCGCGCCTGTTCGGTGCCTTCGGGATCATAGGCGCGGATGCTGGCGCCGCCGTCCTGCAGGGCCTGGATGATGGCGATCGCCGGGCTGTCGCGCATGTCGTCGGTGTTGGGCTTGAAGGTCAGGCCAAGCACGGCCACCGTCTTGCCGCGAACATCGCCGCCGGCCAGCGCCACCACCTTGCGCGCCATCGCCCGCTTGCGCTGGTCGTTCACTGCGATCACGGTTTCGACGATGCGAACCGGCGTTGCGGCGTCCTGTGCCGTCTTGACCAGCGCCAGCGTGTCCTTGGGGAAGCATGATCCGCCATAGCCGGGGCCGGCGTTCAGGAACTTCGATCCGATGCGATTGTCCGATCCGATGCCGCGCGCCACGTCCTGGACATCGGCGCCGACGGCTTCGCAAAGATCGGCGATTTCGTTGATGAAGGTGATCTTCACCGCCAGGAAGGCATTGGCGGCATATTTGATCAGTTCCGCCGTGCGCCGCGCGGTGAACAGCAGCGGCGACTGGTTGAGCGACAGCGGCCGGTAGATTTCCGACATCACGGCGCGGGCGCGATCGTCCTCGGTGCCGATGACGACCCGATCGGGGCGCTTGAAATCGCCGATGGCAGCGCCTTCGCGCAGGAATTCGGGGTTGGAGACGACAGCGAATCCGGCCGCGGGGTTGGTGGCGGCGATGATCCGCTCGACTTCGTCACCGGTGCCGACCGGCACGGTCGATTTCGTCACGATGACGGCATAGCCGGCGAGGTTCTCGGCGATTTCCTTCGCTGCGGCGTGAACATAGCTCAGGTCGGCATGGCCATCGCCGCGACGGCTGGGGGTGCCGACGGCGATGAAGATGGCTTCGGCGCCGCGGATGCCTTCGGCAAGGCTGGTGGTGAAGGTCAGCCGCCCTGCCTTGACGTTGCCGGCGACGAGCGCATCGAGGCCGGGTTCGTATATCGGCATCCGGCCGGCGTTGAGGCGATCGATCTTGCCGGGATCCTTGTCGACACACACGACATCATGGCCGAAATCGGCAAAGCATGCCCCCGAAACGAGGCCGACATAGCCAGAACCGATCATTGCGACGCGCATCGAAATCTCAAGTCCTTCATTGTATCGAGGCTGCGGCGCCTAGCATGGGGGGTGCGGCAGGCAAAGCCTGCTTCCGTCTCGCGGGCCGGGTCAGCAAGCGTTAAGACGGCTCCGGCGAGACCTGCAAGGAAGCCGCGGTGCGGCATCGGGAGGATGAAGATGTTGTTACAAAAGCTGGTGCTGGCGGGATCGCTGCTCGCCCTGGCGGTGCCCGCGCTGGCGCAGGAAATGGGCCCGGATACGAACGTCGCCGATCGCGAACCGGCGCCGCCGCCGCGGGCTGCTCCGCCGGCGCCCGCCGCGCCGCCCGCCGCGCCACCGCCGCTGCCGCCATCACGGCCGACCTATGCCGAGGACGATGTGCTGGGCGCTGCCGAGGATGTGTTCGGCAAGGGCGCCGAAGGGCTTGCCGAAATCGTCCGCAAGAGCTTTGCCAGCTATGGCCAGCCGAACGGCTACATCGTCGGACGCGAGGCCGGCGGTGCGATCATCGTCGGCCTTCGCTATGGCTCCGGCACCCTGTTCCACAAGGTCGAAGGCCAGCGCCGGGTGCACTGGACGGGTCCGTCGGTCGGCTTCGACATCGGCGGCGATGGATCGAAGGTGTTCGCGCTGGTCTACAACCTCTGGGACAGCGAGGATCTGTACCGCCGTTATCCCGCTGCCGAGGGCAAGGCCTATCTCGTCGGCGGGTTCGCCGCCAACTACCTGCGCCGCGGCGATGTCGTCATCGTTCCCATAAAGCTGGGCGCCGGTTGGCGGATCGGCCTCAACGGCGGGTACATACGCTTTTCGAAAAAGGGCAAGGTGCTGCCGTTCTGATGCCGGCGCGGCGCTGAAATGGCTGGCAGGGCGATTGCCGCGCCGGCTTGAACCCCGGCGCGATTGCAGGAATGGAGGTGGCATGATCGCATCCGAAATCGCCACGCCTGCCGGCCCGATGGCCTGCCTCGAATGGAACCGCGCCGGCAGCGCGGCGCCGTGCCTGCACTTCGCCCATGCCACCGGCATGAACGCCAATTTATATGCGGCACTGCTCGATCCGCTCGCCGATCGTTTCCGGATCATCGCCAGCGATGCGCGCGGCCATGGCCGCAGCCGGCTTGCCGCCGATCCGGCGGCGCCGCTGTCGTGGCATGATTTCGCGTCCGACCTGCTCGGCCTCGTCGATGCCTTAGCGCCGCAGTCGCGCTGGCTGTTCGCCGGCCATTCGATGGGGGCAACGGTGTCGCTGCTTGCCGCCGCGGCTCGGCCCGACGCTTGCGCCGGGCTGGTACTTGCCGATCCGGCGATGATCCCCTTCGACGTGGCGCGCGGCCTCGCGCCCGGCGAAGTGCCGGCGAACGCCATGGCCGACCAGGCGGTGCGGCGGCGCGGCAGCTTCGCCAGCCGCAGCGATATCCGCGCCGCCTATGCCGGCCGCGGTGTCTTCGCGCGCTGGGCCGATGCCGATCTCGACGCCTATCTCGACGGCGGGCTGATCCCGAGCGGCGACGGAGTCGGGCTGGCCTGCGCGCCGGCGTGGGAGGCAGCGACCTTCCGCGCCGTCGCCACCGATGTCGAAGCCGAACTGGCGCGTATCGATGTGCCGTTCGTGCTGATTGCCGGGGCGGAAGGATCGACAGTCCGCGACGCCGATATCGGCGCCTTTGCCGCCCACCCGCGCTGCCTCGATGCCGAACGGATTCCCGGCACGACGCATTTCGTCCCGCTGGAACGCCCCGATGCGGTGCGCGAGGCAGTGGTCCGCGTTGCCGCGGCGGCTTCTGATCGCGCCGGCCCCGCGTTATGACGGGCAATCGCCTTCCGGAGCCTGCCATCATGCGCCATCTGCTGCTCGCCCTTCCGCTGTTGCTTGCTGGCTGCGGCGACAGCGCGACACTGCCCCTCACTGCCGGCCAGGGGCCCGATCCGGTGCTGCCGGCGCCGAACCCGTCGCTGTTCCCGACCGTCAACACCGCGAAGATCAGCGGCTGGGGCGACAGCGCAACGCCGGTGGCGGCGCCCGGGCTTGCGGTGGTGGCGTTCGCGCGTGGCCTCGATCACCCGCGCTGGCTGCACGCGCTGCCCAATGGCGATGTTCTGGTGGCCGAAAGCGACGGCCCGCCGCGCCCCGAGGATGAAAAGGGCATCCGCGGCATGGTGGCGAAGCTGATCATGCGGAGCGCCGGATCGAACAAGGGATCGCCGAACCGCATCATGCTGCTGCGCGATGGCGATGGCGATGGCGTCGCCGAAACCCGCACCCTGTTCCTGAAGGGCCTCAATTCGCCGATCGGCATGGCGCTGGTCGGCACCACGCTCTACGTCGCCGAAACCGACAAGCTCACGCGTTTTGCCTATGTGCCGGGTGCAACGGCGATCACCACGCCGGGCGTGAAGGTTGCCGATCTGCCGGGCGGTCCGCTTAACCACCACTGGACCAAGAATGTCATCGCTTCGCCCGATGGCCGCATCTTGTATGTCGCGGTCGGTTCCAATTCCAACGTCGCCGAAAACGGCATCGAAAAGGAGGTCGATCGCGCCGCCATCCTTGCTATCGATGCCGCCACCGGCAAGACCCGGCGGTTCGCTACCGGGCTGCGCAACCCCGTCGGCATGGCCTGGAACCCGGCCAGCGGCGCGCTGTGGACTGCTGTCAACGAACGTGACGAACTGGGGTCCGACCTTGTTCCCGACTACATGACCAGCGTGGCGGATGGCGGCCATTATGGCTGGCCGTGGAGCTGGTACGGCAACCATGTCGACGAACGCGTCGAACCGCGCCGGCCCGACATGGTGGCGCGCGCCATCAAGCCCGACTACGCACTGGGGCCGCACACCGCCAGCCTGGGACTGACCTTTGCCGGGGCCGGCCAGGCGCTCGGGCCCCGCTACGCCGGCGGTGCCTTCATCGGCCAGCACGGATCGTGGAACCGCAAGCCGGCGTCGGGCTACAAGGTGGTGTTCGTCGCTTTCGAAGGCGCTCGCCCGGCCGGGCTGCCGCAGGATGTGCTGACCGGGTTCCTTGCCGCCGATGGTTCGGCGCGCGGCCGGCCGGTCGGGGTGGCTTTCGATGGCCGCGGCGCCTTGCTGGTGGCGGACGATGCCGGCAACGCCGTCTGGCGGGTGACGGCAGCGATACCGGCGCGGAATTTGACGGCCAGCGCCGCGCCGGCGGCGAACCCGGCTCCCGGCGTCGGCGTGCCCGGCGCGACGAAATCGCCGAGGGGGTGACGCGCGCGCGTCGGCGCTATATTCACGCAAGCGGAGGCCCGAGCCATGACCATTCACACGCCGATCGTTGCCGATAGCGAGAACATCCAGCACGAGGCGCCACGCTGGCCGCGCTTCGATTGGCAGGACCCGCTGCTGCTGACCGCGCAGCTGTCCGACGAGGAACGGCTGATCCAGGACGGCGCCCGGGCCTTTTGCGATGCCGAGCTGATGCCGGTGGTCAAGCTGGCCAACCGGCACGAAAGTTTCGATCCCGACCTGATGCGCAAGTTCGGCGCCGCCGGCCTGCTCGGGCCGACGATCGAAGGCTATGGCTGTGCCGGCGCCAGCTACGTCGCCTATGGCCTGATCGCTCGCGAAGTCGAACGCGTCGACAGCGCCTATCGGTCGGCGATGAGCGTCCAGTCGAGCCTCGTGATGTATCCGATCTGGGCCTATGGTTCGGAAGCACAGCGGCGGCGCTACCTGCCCGGCCTTGCT
>JBBQWE010000130.1:0-6637 GCA_038210855.1 Sphingomonadales bacterium
CGGTTCTCGGCCTCGCTCATGCTGCCGGCGCGGCGCATCCATGCAAGGTCGGCGCCCGCCGAAAAGCTCTTGCCATTGCCCGACATCAGGATGGCGCGCACGGCCGGGTCGCTGCCGAGGCGGCCGAACGTGTCGGCAAGGGCGGCGATCAGTGCTTCGTCAAAGGCGTTGTGGCGATCGGGCCGGTCGAGCCTGACATGAGCGGTGCCGGCGGAATCGATTACGGTGTGCAGCATGGGTTCGGCAGTGGCAGCAGCGCGCGCAGGTGACAAGTGGCGCGCAAAGGCCTAGGGCGCGCGGCCGATGATGAACCCGCCGCTTCCCCCCCGCCTGTTCCCGTCCGCTGCCGAAGAGGCCGCGCACGCCAACACTCCGTCGGCTTCGGCGCAAACCGAGCATCCCGCCTATCGGCTGGCGTTCCAGGACGATGATTTCCTGTTGCGTGACGACCTGCGGCCGGTGCGGTTCCAGCTCGAATTGCTGAAACCCGAATTGCTGCTGACCGAAGCCGCGATCGATGCGACTTTCGTCTTCTATGGCTCGGCGCGGATCCCGAGCCCGGAGGAAGCACCGCTGCGCCTCGCGGCAGCGAAGACCCCGCGGGAAAAGGCCATCGCCGAGCGGCTTGCCGCCAAGGCGCACTATTATGTCGTGGCGCGCGAACTGGCGCGGCTTGTTTCGCACTGCACCGTCGACGACAAGCGTTGTTTCACCGTCTGTTCGGGCGGCGGCCCTTCGATCATGGAAGCCGCCAACCGCGGCGCCGCCGATGTCGGCGCGCCCAGCCTGGGCCTCAACATCGTGCTGCCGCACGAACAGATGCCCAATCCCTATGTCACCCCGGGCTTGAGCTTCCAGTTTCACTATTTCGCGCTGCGCAAGATGCATTTCCTGCTGCGCGCCAAGGCGGTGGCGGTTTTTCCGGGTGGTTTCGGCACGTTCGACGAGTTCTTCGAACTGCTGACGCTGGTGCAGACCGGCAAGGTCGCGCCGTTGCCGATCCTGCTTTATGGCCGCGACTATTGGAACCGGGTCGTCGATTTCGAAGCGCTGGTCGATGAAGGCGTGGTTGCCGAATCGGACCTGGCGTTGTTCCACTTCGTCGAGACGGCGGCGGAGGGCTGGGCCATCGTGCGCGATCACTACGGGCTGTAGGGACCGGCCCGGCTGCCAACAGAAACGGCGCCGCCGCGGTGGGACGGCGCCGACTGCAGGTATCGATCGGCGATGGTCAGTTGGTCGCGGCTTCCGCCGGTGCAGTTTCCGCCGGTGCTGCGTCGGCAGCGGCGGTTTCGGCCGGAGCGGCTTCCGCAGCCGCCGGCGCCGCTTCGGCCGGGACAGCCGGCAACGGCAGCGGTGCATCGCTCTTGCTGTTCAGCCAGGCGATGACGGCAGCGCGGTCTTCCGGCTTGCCGATCCCGGCGAATGCCATCTTGGTACCGGGGGCATAGGCCTTTGGGCTGGTCAGCCAGGCGTTCATCGCTTCCCAATCCCAGGCCTTGCCCTTCATGCCCGAAAGCACTTCGGAATAGCCGAAGCCGGCGGCGCGCGCGTGGCTGGCACCGACGACGCCATAAAGGTTCGGGCCGATGCCGGCAGCGCCGCCCTTTTCGGCGTTGTGGCAGGCACCGCACTTCTTGAAGACAGCCTCGCCCTTGGCGACATCGACCGAGGCGAGATAGACGGCAAACGGCTTTTCGACTTCGGCGGGGGCCGCTTCGGCGCTGGCTTCCTCGACAACGCCTTCGACGATATACGCTTGCTTCGCGGGCTTTTCCGGCATGAAGATCTCGTCGGTGACGATCGAGATGCCGAGCAGCGCGATGAAGGCGAACAGGCCCCAGCCGGCAATGGTGTTGAAACGCATGTTGTCCACTTACGGGCTCCTGAAGCGATGCGGCGAGCCTAGACCGACCCACCAATCAATGGTCGACGCTCGGGTATCGTGGCGCGCTGCTATCGCACCGAATCGACAGGAGCAAGGGGAAGCGTGTCGCGCCCCGGGCGACACGCCGGTGCCGGCGCGGTTTGCGCCGGCGCCGCCGCTTCTCTAATCGCCCCCTGCATGAGCACCTATCCTCCCCTTGCCGCCGCGCTGGTACGCGACATGGCCGCCCGTGTTGCCGCCCAACCGGCGGCCGGCGTCGCGTTTCAGGGCGCCCCCGGCGCCTATTCGCACCAGGCAACGCGCGAATTGTTCCCGAATGCCCCGGCGCTGCCCTGCGCGGCGTTCGAGGACGCGATCGAGGCCGTGCAGACCCACCGCGTCGGCTGCGCCGTGATCCCCATCGAAAATTCGCTGCACGGTCGTGTCGCCGATATCCATTTCCTGCTGCCGGAATCGGGCCTGCACATCATCGGCGAACATTTCGTCCGCGTGCGCCACTGTCTCGTTGCCCGCGGCGAACAGCGCGCATTGCGCGAGGTCATCAGCCATCCGCAGGCGATCGGCCAGTGCCGCATTCGGCTGCGCGACTGGGGCATCGTGCCTTCATCCTATTTCGACACCGCGGCCGCTGCTGCCGAAGTCGCCGGATCGGCCGATGACGGCATCGGTGCGATCGCCTCGCGACTGGCGGCGGAGCTTTACGGCCTGACGGTGTTTGCCGAAGGGATCGAGGATGCCGATCACAACACCACGCGCTTCGTCGTGCTGGCGCGCGAGCCGGTGGCGCCGCCAGCGGACATGGCGGTCATGACCAGCCTGAATTTCGAAGTGAAGAACGTGCCGGCGGCGCTGTTCAAGGCGCTGGGCGGATTTGCCACCAACGGCATCAACATCACCAAGCTGGAAAGCTATCTGCGCGACGGCAGTTTTTCGGCAGCGGAATTCTATGCCGAGATTGTCGGCGCACCGGGCGATCCGAGCTGCCAACGCGCGCTGGAGGAACTGGCCTTCCACACCAAATGGGTGCGCCTGCTCGGCACCTATCCCCAGGCGCGGCGGCGGACGGACTGAACCTCGGCAGGCTGACAGTGGACAGCCGCCACCGCGCGCGGCACCGTGCCCCGGCAAATCAGGGGGAATCGAACATGCGCGCAGTGGCAATGGCTTTGGCGACGGCCTGCCTGACCATAACGGCGGCGACCGAGCCGGCGCTGGCGGCGCCGACGACGCCGCAGCGCCAGGCTTTTGCCACCGCCGTCGCTGCTCGCCACGATGCGACAGTCCAGAGCTTGCGCGACTGGATCGCGCTGCCGACCATTGCCGCGATGGGCATGAACGTGAAAGACGGACCCGAATATATGCGCAAGCTGGCGCTCGATGCCGGCTTCCAACAGGCGAAAGTGATCGAATCGGGCGGAGTGCCGGCGGTGCTGGCGACGCTGGATGCCGGGGCGCCGCTGACGCTCGGCATCTACATGATGTACGATGTGAAACATTATGATCCGGCGGAATGGACGTCGCCGCCGCTGGAAGGCCGGCTGGTCGATCGGCCGGGGGTCGGCCAGGTCATCGTCGGTCGCGGTGCCGTCAACCAGAAGGGGCCGCAGACGGCACTGCTGGCGGCGCTGCACGCCTTCAAGGCGACGGGCCGCAAGCTGCCGGTCAACCTCGTGCTGATCGCCGAAGGCGAGGAGGAGATCGCTTCCACCAATTTCCCGCGGGTGATCGCCAACCCGGAAGTCGTCGCCGCGCTGCAGAAAACCATCGGAGTCATCGGTGCTTCGGCCCTGCAGAGCCCGCAGGGGGTCGCCGGAATCAGCCTGGGGTCCAAGGGCGCGGTCGAGTTCCAGCTGATCGTCAGTGGCAAGGCCAACGATCGCTACCCGCGCGACGATGTCCACAGCAGCGTCCACGCCCGGGTCGAAAGCCCGGCGTGGCGGCTGGTCAAGGCGCTCGATACGCTGGTGGCCGATGATGGCCACACCCCGGCGATCGATGGCTGGTTCGAAAATGTCCGGCCGCTGACCGCGCGGCAGAAGGCGATCATCGCCGAAGGGCTGAAATCCGCCAGCGAAGCCGAAGCCAAGGCACAGGTCGGCGTCGGCCGCTGGATCGGCGACGAGGATTTCCAGACCAGCACCGAACGCCTGCTGTCGCAGCCGACGGTAAACATCCAGGGCCTGGTCAGCGGTTACATGGGTCCCGGCGGCAAGACCGTGCTTCCCGGCCGCGCCGAGGCCAAGCTGGAGTTCCGGCTGGTCCCCGACATGACTCGCGCCGAGGCCGAAGCCAAGCTGAAGGCGCACCTCGCCAAGCGCGGTTTCGACGATGTGCAGGTGGTGATCAGCGGCGGTTACGGCCCCAACCAGACCGACGAGACCGCCGCACTGGTGACGGCGCAGCGGCGGGTGCTGGAAAAGGCCGGCATTCCCTATCGCCTGATCGTCCGCAATGCCGGCAGCTGGCCGGGCGTGATGTTCAACGGCGCGCCGCTCAACCTGCCCACCGGGCAGTTCGGCCTTGGCCGCGGCAACGGCGCCCATGCGCCGAACGAATGGTATCTGATCCGCAGCAGCGATCCCAAGGTCGCGGGCATCGACGAAACGTCGCTGGCGTTCGTCGATCTGCTTTACGAAGTGGCGGCGACGGGGAAGGGGAAGTAGCGGCGGCGCGCTGCGAAACCGAAAATTCACCCCGGCGCGCGCAGCAGATGCAGCCGCGCCTTGCCGTGATCGCGGACGCTCAGCACTTCGAAATCGCTTTCGATCGCGACGCCGCGCTTGGTCTCCACCGAGATCAGCGCATGCGGGGCGATCCAGCCGCGTGCCCCCAGATGGGCCAGCGCCGGCGCGCCGAGGCCTTCGTCATAGGGTGGATCGAGGACGACGATATGGCACGGCGCCGGCGCCTGGCCGAGGCTGGCGACCGGCGCCGCCAGCACCGTCGCCGGCGCCTTGAGCGCAGCGATATTGGATTTCAGCGCCTTGAGCGCCGCGGCGTCGGTTTCGCAGAAAGTGGCATGGGCGGCACCGCGCGACAGCGCCTCCAGCCCCAGCGCGCCGGTGCCGGCGAAGCCATCGAAAACCCGCAGATCCTCGAAACTGCCAAGCCGGCTGGTCAGCATCGAAAACAGCGCCTCGCGCACCCGGTCCGCGGTCGGCCTGGTGGCGGCGCCGGGCGGCGCGATAAGGGCGCGACCGCGCCATTGGCCTGCGATGATCCGCATATTCATGATCCCGGAAGCGATCTGGGAAGAAAGGGAGCTTCCGGCGGCTGGGGCCCGAGGCCCCGGACCCCAACCGCCGGAGGCAATCTAGCTTCTCTGTAAAGACTTGCGCAGCGACGCCACGACGCCATCGGGCACTTCGTCGGCATCGCGCGGCGGCAGGTCGCCGAGCTCGATGTCGCCGTAGCGTACCCGGATCAGGCGACTGACCTGGAGGCCGAGGAATTCCAGAACGCGGCGGATTTCGCGATTCTTGCCCTCGGTCAGCGTCATCGTCAGCCACAGGTTTCGCCCGGTTCGACGCTCGATCTCGGCATCGATCGGGCCATAGTGCATGCCGTCGATGGCGATCCCCTCGATCAGGCTTTCGACCGCCGGTTGCGAGATTTCGCCATAGGCGCGAACGCGATAGGTGCGCGGCACGCCCGACGACGGCAGTTCCAGCGCGCGTTTGAGCGCGCCGTCGGTGGTCAGCAGCAGCAGCCCTTCGGTGTTCATGTCGAGCCGGCCGACGGGGACGACGCGCGGCAGGCCGGGGGGCAAGATGTCCATGATCGTCGGGCGGCCGCCGGGGTCCTTTGCCGTGGTCAGGAAGCCCGCCGGCTTGTGAAATCGGAACAGCCGCGACGGTTCGAGCGCCGCCACCGGCTGGCCATCGACGATGATGCCATCGAGGCTGGCGACGACCGTCGCCGGCGTTTCCAGCGGTGCGCCATTGAGCGTGATGCGGCCTTCGGCGATCATCCGTTCGATGTCGCGGCGCGATCCGATGCCGGCGCGGGCGAGCAGCTTGGCGATGCGCTGCGGCGGTACCGGCACATTGGCGCGAGCCCGGGCCGGCGTGGTTTCCGCTTCGGCGCGGGCGCGGGCGGCTCCGCGGGCAGCACGGCGGCCGCCCTTCGGCGCATCGGCGGGGAAATCGCTGAACGGCGCCGGTTCGGCGCGCGAGGGCCGGCCGTTCCGCGCAGGCCGGGCGAGCGCTCGCGGTGCACTGGCCGGCACCTTGGGCAGGCGGCCGCCGGGAATGTGGTGGCGGCGATCGGCGCCATCGCCGCGGGAGGCGTCGAAGGCTTCGGCCTCGCGGCGCGAGGTGGTGACGAACTCGTCCTCGGCGCGCGGCCGGCGGGGGCGAACGGTCACAGCGGCGGGGCGCGGATTGCCGGCGCGGGGATCGACGGCGCCGGGATAGACGGCACGGGGATCGATCGGGCGAGCGCTGCGCGGGGTGCGTGGGCCGTCGCTGCCTCGGGCGGGGCCGTTGCGCGGCCCGGCGCGGGGGCCGTCTTCGGTGGCAGGCGAAGCGCCGCGCACCGGGCGAGCGCCGCGTTTCAACGGCGGCGCGCCGGGTGGGCGGTTGCCTTCGCCCCGGGGGCGGGCCGGTCCAGCTGGCGTGGAGCGGTCCCAGCGCGCGTCGCCACAGCACGTGCATGGCGCCGCGCAGCGGCGGCGGCGGCGCGTGCCGGGCGACGGCCTGCAGCACCGGCACCGGCACGGGGGTGTGCAACAGCGCATGGCCTTCGGTC